>NZ_CP108494.1:8539172-8856951 GCF_041435435.1 Streptomyces sp. NBC_01241
AATCGTGAAGACGGCTCGCCAACTAACCTGCGTTGCGCTTGCCAACTACATGGCGTCACAACTCGCTGACCTGGACAGCACGACGTCGACGCTTGCCAACAAGACTGCGTGGTCACAAGTACGAGGTCCCCGACGAACACCACCAGCCGTCAGCCTCTGTCCACAGGCCGGTACCGCTGCGCTGATCACATGACTGACGAGGAGAAGGCACAGCAGGCGGCCCGGACGCGCGGTGTGCACCAGATTCACGTGCGCCCTCATCCGGGCGATCGCCACATCTTCGCCGGTGTTTCCGGCGGGTTGAACCGGAGCCATTGAGGCGGCAAGGTCTGAAGCTTCTCCGGCAGCGGGAAGAAGAGCCACCCGGGCGCGTGGCTGTGGCATGCCGCTTTTGGAGTAATGAGCGGGCTGGGGTTTTGGCCGTGTCACGCTGTGTGGTCTTGTCTGATCACGGTCGTGTCAGGAGGCCGGGGTGTACCGCTCGCAGGAGTGTGTGAGCGGAACCGTCGTGACCGCGGGGCGGATCCCATGGTCTGGGTACGGGCCGTGGCCCGGCGATGCCGGGTGGGCCGGAACGCGGTGGCGAACGAGTACCGGTCCACCGGAGGAGCGTGATGGCGGGAGGCAGCAGGGAGGAAGGACCGGAGCAGCCGCACGGTTCTGACCTGCTGCGGCGGCTGGACGCCGAGCTGGGCCGGATCGACGAGCAGTTGCGCGCCCTGAGCGCCGCCAAGCACCGGATTCAGGGCCTGCTGGACGCGGTGGTGGCCATCACCCGGGAGGTGGAGCTGCCCGCGGTGCTGCACCGCATCGTGACCACCGCCATGGACCTGGTCGGCGCCCGTTACGGGGCCCTGGGGGTACTTGACGAGTCCGGCGATCACCTGGCGCAGTTCATCGTCGCCGGCATGACCGAGGAGGAACACGCGGCCCTGTCCGGGGTGGAATTCCCTCGCGGCCTGGGCGTGCTCGGGCACCTGATCCATCACCCCGAACCGCTGCGGGTCGACGACATCTGCTGCCACCCGGCCTCGGCCGGGTTCCCGCCCGGCCACCCGCCCATGCACACTCTGCTCGGCGTCGCCATCAGCGTCCGCGGAGAGATCTACGGCGACCTCTACCTGTCCGAGCGACGCGACGGCCAACCCTTCGACGTCCACGACGAAGGCATCCTCGTCGCACTGGCCAGCGCCGCAGGCATCGCGATCGACAACGTACGCCTGTTCGAACAAGTCCGCGCAGGATCCGAGCAGTTCCAGCGGCTTTTGCTACCGACCCTGCCCGACCTGCGCCCCTTCGACGCCGCCGCCATCTACCGGCCCGCCGCCGAGCCCAGCCCACTGGGCGGGGACTGGTACGACGCCATCCTGCTACCCGACGGCGCGGCGGCCATCGTCATCGGCGACGTGCTCGGCCACGACCTACGTGCCGCGGCCGCCATGGCCTCCACCCGCAACATGCTGCGCTCCTTGCTGTTCGACCTGCGCACTCCGCCCAGCGCGGTCCTCGCCCACCTCGATCACACCCTGCAGGCCATCACCGACAACCCCATCACCACCGTCAGCCTGGCCCGCATCGAACCCGCTGGAGGGGCCTGGAGACTGCACTGGAGCAGCGCGGGCCACGTCCCCCCTCTGCTGATCACCCCCGACCGGCAAGCGCAATACCTGTTCGCCGAACCCGGACTGCCCCTGAACGTCGACAGCGAGCAGCACCGCCCCGACCACACCCACCCCCTTCCCTCCGATGCCACCGTGGTCTTCTTCACCGACGGGCTCGTCGAACACCCCGCGTACTCCCTCGACGAGGGCCTGAACGCACTGGCGGAACTCGCAACCGCCTACGCGGCCCTGCCCCTGCCGGACCTCGTTCAGGCCCTGGCCGATCACCACCCCGGCGACGGACACGACGACATGGCCATCCTCGCCCTGCGCATCCCGCACTGAACCACCGGGAGTGTCATGAACCAGGTGTGATCCTCCCCGAAGAAGTCACCTGATGAGTACGACGACGGATTTGGCATGGGATGCCGGCCGGAACAGGCACAGGGCGAAATCACACAGAGCACATTGTGAAGGGTCATACAGATGAGCGGCATGGTGAATCCGGCGTGATCGGCGGACGACGGAGTACGCGACGAGGCCGAAAGAAAGACCTCCCCATGACGGTCATCCGCCGTGACCGACTCCGGCGCGGTGGCCTGGCGGCGATGGAGATCTGCGCCGTCGCCGTGCTGTATTACGCCTTGGGCAAGCTGGGGCTGCACCAGCAGCTCGTGGCCGGCCAGGTCACACCGCTGTGGCCCGCGAGCGGCATCGCCCTAGCCGGTCTGCTCCTCCTCGGCCCACGGGTCTGGCCCGGCATCGCACTCGGCGCGTTCCTGACCGACATCTCACTCGAGCCATCGATCCCCGCCCTGCTCGCGATCACCGCGGGCGACACACTCGCTCCCCTGTGCTCCTACGCGCTCCTTCGCCGCGCCGGGTTCCGCACCCAGATGAACCGCCTGCGAGACGCGCTCGCACTGATCTTCCTCGGCGCATTCACCGGAATGCTCATCAGCGCAACCGTGGGAGTGGGCACCCTGCACCTCGCTCATGCGCTGCCCGCTATCGGGTTCTGGCCGACCTGGTGGGTCTGGTGGACCGGCGACGCCATGGGCGTCCTGGTCGTCGCACCAGTACTGCTTGCCCTCCGCTCGGCACGCTGGCCGAAAGACGCGCCCCCACGCCGATGGGCGGAGGGATCGCTGCTCGTAGCGGCCACCATCGGCATTGGCCTCCTCGAGACCTCCCCGGCACCGTTCCTCTTCCATGCCTTCCCAGTGCTGACCTGGGCGGCCTTCCGCTTCCAACGGGCTGGCGCCGCACCCTGCGCGCTGGTCGTATCCACCTTCGCCATCCTCGCCGCCACCCGCAGAACAGGGCCCTTCGCTGGTCACACCCTGATCACCAACATGATCGCTCTCCAGACGTTCAACGGCACCGCCGCACTGACCGCGCTGCTGCTCGCCGCAGCCATCACCGAGCGCAACCAGACCCAGGAGAAGATCGAGGAGGCCTGCAGGCGGCTCGCCGAGATGGCGGCCAGGATCACACCGGACACCGGCGTCCCACCGGCGCTCCCCGACGACGGTCAGGGCGACCAGGAGGAGAACGGCGGACCGGCCCGACCGTCGTGACCAATCGACAGCACCGGCACAGGAGGTCGCCTGGTTCACCCTGGAATCGCTGACCGCCCACCTCGGGCGGGCGACGGTGGACAACACGGTCTCCAAGGCCGTCGCGAAGATCACCCGGTGCGACCTCATCGTCGTCGACGACATCGGCATGCTGCCGTCCGGACAGGCCGCCGCGGAGGCGTTCTACCGCGATGGTGCGGGGATCGGGCCGCGGAGCCAGGCACGTACCACGTCGAGTGGACGATCGACGAGGACATCGTCTGGGGGCAGAACGCCAAGCCAGCCGTTGGCATCGGTCCTGGGCTCCGGACCGGCGGGCACTGTGTAGTCCTGCGGGGACGGCTGAGCCTCACGGAGGGCGGTGCCGCCATTCTGGACCTGGACGGCACGAACATCCTGCTGGACCTTGCTGATCCACTGCCCGAAGTTGTCGCCAATACGTGGGTCGAGCTCTTCATCGAGCGCGAACAGGTCAGTCTCTACCCCTACGAACTCTGACCAGGGTTCAGTTTCTGTCCGTCTCCCAGCGCGACAAGCGGGTCTCGTCGACGCGATCGGACAGATAGATCAAGGTGGTCTGCGGGTCCATGCCGAAGGCGGCGGCTACAAGTTTGGGGTCCATGGTGTTCACCAAGTCGAGTAGACGGGTACTGCGGATCATCCTGGGCGGGAATCCGCAGTCGTCAAGAACGTGGGAGAGATAGGCAGTTGAGGCAGAGCTTCGCCCGGCCTTTGTTCCTTTGGTGACCATGACGTGCGGGTTCTCGGTCGGCCAGGCATGCCGATGGTCCAGGCACCGCTGCAGCACCGTCCAGGAGGCGGGGTCCAGGGGGACGGGATGGGGTCGCTTTCCGAGTCGGATGCTCTGGCCGAGGTGGTCCACTTCGGTGATCTGGAGCAACCGGGCCTCCGAGCTGGAGGCGCCGTGCAGCAGGGCGAGCATGCCTACCAGCGCCTCGTGGGGGTGGACGTGCTCTTCTGTCGTCCAGCGCCGGAACAGCTGACGCTGCTGGTCGAGAGTGAGGGTCTGGCCTCGGAAGCCGTTCGCCTCCTTCGCGACCAGGCCGCGGGTCGGGTCGACCAGCACCAGCTTCTGGGCCCGCGCGAAGCGGGAGAACTGCCGCAGCACGGTCAGCCGCCGCTTGCGCCCCTTGGGCAGGATGGCAAGGAAGGCTTCGATGTCGTGCACATCGACGAGGGACCAGTCGGGCTTGTGTCGCTCGTCGATCAGGAAGATGGCCAGGTCCCGCATGGTGGCCAGGGCGGTTTCCAGCGTGTGGTTGCTGCGGGGGCGGGTGCCGGCTCGGCGGGCCCGGTCCTGGGCTCGCATCCGGAAGACGTCGAATGCCGCAACGGCCGGTCGCAGGGGTTCGGGCTCGGCCTCGACCCGGCGGTTACGTCGGCCCGCTGCGAGTCGTTCGGCCTGGCCGGTGGGCAGGGCCAGGCCGCGGAGGGTGAAGAAGTCCTCGAGGGCGCGGGCGAAAGAGCCCATCGACTGTCCGGGCCTGCGGGACCGCTCCAGCAGGGCCCGTGGCGAGTTGGAGTGCTCGTCCTCCAGGAGCCGCCCCAGGTCGGTGACGAAGCCGCAGGCCCTGGCGACGCAGTGGCCAGCAGCGACCTGGGCGACGAAATCGGCGAGCCAGCTCGGCGGGTCGGCGAGCCGTTCCCGAAGGCGTTCGCCGCGGATGAAGGGACGGCCGGGGTGCTTTTGCCAGCAGGCCGAGCACAGCCCCAGCCCGGAATGGCGCCGCAACTGCCCGCATTCGCGGCAGATCCTCGGCGGGTGCTTCTCCGGCCGGGGCCGTGAACAGTGACCGCACCAGCCGGTCTTCTCGCGCAGATAGCCCAGCTTTCCGCAGCGCGGGCAGGTCCGCTGGCCGGCCTTGCGCCGGCAGTCCCGGCACAGTTGGTTGTTCGGTGACCGGACCGGGTGACCGCATTCCTTGCAGACGCGCGAACAGGTGATGCACCGGCCGGTGTTGTCCTGCAGCACGCGGTCGAGACCGCAGGAGGGGCAAGGGGCCTTGGCGGCTTCCTCCTTCATACGGCGCCAGCAAAGGCAGCAGTGCTGGCGGTCGAGATATCCGACCGGTCCGCCGCAGGTGACGCAGTCCTGTTGCTTCTTGCCCATCGCGGCCCGCCGTCACAGAGGCGGCATTGACCGGCCCCGGGCCGAGGCGGCCTGCGGGAGGTCAGCGACGGAGCGAGGGGGTGTGACCGGTCGCTCGACGGAGGTGGTGTCGACCTCGATCAGGTCGTTGGGGGTGCACTCCAACGCGGTGCACAACGCGGCGAGCGTGGTCATCTTCACCTGCGAGGGTTCCTTGGTGAACAGGGCGGAGACCGAGGCTGAGGACAGCTCCAGGCCGGCCTTCTCGGCCAGCAGCCGCCGCAGTTCGGTGCCGGTCCACACCTCGCGCTGGGCAGCGGCCATCCGCAGCCGCCATGGGATCTTCACCAAGGCGAAGTGGCAGCTCACGAAGCGAGGGTTCGGCCCGTGGGCCCGGATCTACCGCAAGGCCACCGGAAGCCAGCGGCAGTGTGTGCAGCTCGCGATCCTGCCCTGGGACGCCCTTGATGAGCGGTCCTGGCCCGGCGTCAGCGACATGGAGCCGGCCGACATCGCCCGCGTCCTCGGCATCTATGCCCAGCGGGTCACCACTCCGCGCGGCAGCACGGCAGTCTCGGGCCTGGAACTGATGACCGCGCTGCGCCCGCCCACCCGCCCGGTGCGTGATGAGGAGACCGGCAACTGGGTCTCCGGCCACAATCCGGGGTCGCTGGGTACGGGGCAGATGGACCCGGCGCCGCCGGAGGCCCGGCCTGAGCACCCTGTCGCGCAGGGCTGGAAGGGGGTTTCCTGCACGAGGAGGGCGTTCCAGTGGGTGCGTGACGTGTCGCTGCTGTCCGATGAGGAGTGCCTGCTGCCGTACGCGGTCGGCCTGGACCTGAACACGGCGTTCCTCGCCGCTGCGGCGAGGCTGACAGTGGGGCTCTCCGCGCCCGACCACTTCGACGCCCCGACGTTCAACCCGAAGATCCCCGGCTCCTGGCTGGTCGACCTCTCCCATGTGGAGCTGGACCCGCGCCTGCCCAGCCCGTTCACCCCGGACGGCACCCGCCCTACCGGCCCGGCCTGGTACCAGGCGCACACCGTCGCCTACGCCCAGGAGCTCGGCTACAACGTCCATCCGATCGAGGCGTACCTGCGCCGGGAGACCGGCGCGTACCTGGACCCGTGGCACGACCGGCTCAAGAACGCCTACGTCGACACCCTCGCCGACCTCGGTGTCACCAAGGACCTCACCGGCACCGAGTTCCTCGCGGCGATGGAACAGCACAAGCAGGTCGACCCGGCCCTTGCCGCCGTGCTGGCCGCGATCAAGGGCACGGTGAAGGGCGGGATCGGCAAGCTCTTCGAGAGCCCGCAGGGCAAGGACTACAAGGACGGTGACCCGTGGCCGGCCATGCGGCGGCCGACCTGGCGCCCGGACATCCGGGCCGCCGTGATCAGCAAGGCGCGGGTCAACATGCACCGCAAGCTGCTCAACATGGCGAAGATGACCGGCCTGTACCCGCTCTCCGTGCTGTCCGACTGCGTCGTCTATCCCTCGCCGGGCGCGAGTCCGCTGGACTTCCTGCCGTACGCAGCCTCCGGCAAGCCGCAGCCGGGCGGATTCCGCCTCGGGCCGACCCCGGGCCTGGCGAAGCTGGAGGGCGTCCAGGAGATGGCGTGGGCGGTCGACCTGATGGAGAAGGGGTACAACCCTGCCCGCCACATCAAGGGCGACGGCCACGACGCCGTCTTCGACGAGGGCGAGTAAGCCGTGGGCCCTGCAGTTCTCCATGCGTACCTACCGCACCTCGCCGCGGTTCGAGCTGTGGCGGCATGACCTGTGCGAGACGCGCGAGACATGGTTCCGGCTCGTCGACCCCGACGGCCAGAACCCCACCCCCGAAAGGAGCTGAACACCGTGGGAGAGATCGAGGACGCCATCGAGCGGGCCGACCGGGAGGCGTTCACCCGGGAGCCGCCCAAGACCCTCCAGGGCCGCATCAACTTCCTGATGAAGCAGCTCAAGACGACCAAGGCCGTCGCCCAGGAGCTCGGGGTCAGCCAGCGGTCGGTGGAGCGATACCGCAAGTGCGAGCGCAAGCACCCGTCGAAGGACATCGCTGCGAAGATCGACGGCGCCGTCCGGTCCCGCTGGCAGCCGCAGGTCCGCAAGCGCCGACGGAAGCAGGCCGCCGCCACCGGCGGGATCACGGTGGAGACGAGGGCCCGGTTCGGCTACACCGCGCCGGTCGGCACGACCGACGACGGCCGCTTCCGCCGCCTCACCGTCTGCCTCCCCGCGGCGTACGCGCATCGCCTGTTCGACGCCCGCGACACGGGTGCCAGCGACCAGCAGATGCGCGACATCATCGCCGAAGGATTCAAAAGACGTGTATTTCCAGGACGGCGGAGGCCGCGCCATGGGAATCTCAGACGTCGCCATTAACGACATCGACTATTTGGACCTGGATTGGGGAAATGCATGACCACGGAATTCCCTGCAATCGACCGCGATGAGCCGAAGCTCGATAGTTGTCACCAAGGCAGGCGTGTTGACACCAGGGGCTCTGAATAGGGCGCGCCGGGTATGGCCGAGCGCTTTGAGGTTCCCCCGAGATGCGGGTCTCGTGTATGCGTGGGCAAGGAGCGTGAGCGAGTGCTTCACCGCAGGGAGAGACGTCGGCGCACTGCCTGGCGTGACGCACCGAGCGCTGACCGGCAATGTCCACCGCGTCACCACATGATCGCCCGCGACACCCTTCGACGCGCACATCTGATCCGGGTCCAGAATGTAGAACCCCGACATCACACCCCACGAGTACGCGCCGTACGCCGCCGCGCCGGCTAGGACCGCTATCAGAGCGCAGGTGGTGACGCTGGGCAGGTGCCTGACCAGGACCGGTTGCCGCCTGCGAACCCGTACGGCGAGCGCGACGGCAGTGCCCAGGACCATGCAGGGCGCCAGGATTGGCGCGAAGGTCAGGGCGAGAAACAGAAGGGCATACATGTTTGCCCCGACACCCCCCGGACAAGACCGGTTCCACTGTGCGTTTTGCTTGGCAACCGCCGCCGACTGGACCGCTCGAGCCGCGGCGGGCCGGCTACTGTCCGGGCCAGCGACTGCCAGAGCGTCGGAGCCGGTGACACCGGCCATGCTTCGCGCGCAGGACCTCCCACCTCGATCTCGCTGCCGCGGTGGCCATGGTGCCTGGCCCTCGCACGGCGCCTGATCCTGTTCCTGCCTCGGTCGCGTCTCGCGGCGGAGAGGGCTGAATGGGCAGATGGGCGCGGTGCATCCCCCGTGAGAGCTACAGGAGCTGTCCATCCGCAGGTGATTCGCGGACGTCGGCGGATTCCTAGCGTGGTCGTCAGGTCGCCGCCGGTGCGACCACCACAGGGGAGGCCACCATGGGCACGACGACCACCGCACAGGACGACACGGACTCCGGTCTGGACAAGGACGGCGGCAGGCGGGGCGGCCGTTTCGGCCGGATCGTGCGCTCTCCGCTCGGCTGGATGTTGACGGGCATGGTCGGCGTCGGCCTGGTCTCGGGTCTGACCGCGACGGGCCCCGGTCCGGTGCCGGTGCTGGGCGCGGCCGCCGCGGTGGCCGTGTACTGGGTGGTCATGCGGCGTCTCGCAGGACGCTCCACGCCGGAGATCGCCCGGCAGGGGGCCGGCCGGGAGGCGCTGCTAGGCAGCGCGATCGGTCTCGGGTTCATCCTCGTCTCCGCCCTCCTGATCAGTGCGTTCGGGGGCTACTCGTTCTCCTGGGCGGGGGGCGGCTTCGTGTCGGTCGTGTGGTCCGCGGTGATGGTGCAGATCGGCACCGCGGTCACCGAGGAGCTGATGTTCCGCGGCCTCGTTCTCCAGGCTCTGGAACAGCGGTGGGGCAGCCGCGCCGCCATCGTGATCACCGGGCTGTTCTTCGGTGTCGCCCACCTGGGCGGTGCGGGAGCCAGTGTGTGGAGCGCGCTGGCGATCGCTCTGGAGGCGGGCGTCATGCTCGGTGCGGCGTTCTTGTGGCGGCGTAGCATCTGGTTCGTCGCGGGTCTGCATTTCGCCTGGAACACCGCCGAGCAGCTGCTCGGCATCCCGGTCTCCGGACACGCTCCCAAGGGCCTGTTCACCGTCGAGGCGCACGGCTCCGCCCTGCTCACGGGTGGCACCTTCGGTCTGGAGACGTCGATCGTGCCCATCCTGATCGGTGTGCTGATCACGGTCCCGATGTTCGTCCTTGCCCGCCGGAGCGGCGGTCTGCTGCCCCGGCGGCGCGCCCGGCACTGAGACAGACCGACTGGAGGGAACGGAAGTGATGTTCCGTCAGGCGCCCTGGAGCTCTCCGCGGCTTAGGGCACCGCTCGACTGGTGGGAGGAGCGGGATGCCTTCCTCAAGGACGGCGTCCTCGCCCTGGTGCTCACCGTGCTGGCCTTCGTGCCGACCCTGTCCAACATCGGGGCGCAGATCGGCGACCTGCCCGAGCGGCCGGCGAATGCGCTGAGCATCGGGCTGATCCTCGCCCAGACCATGCCACTCGCGGCTCGCCGCCGGTGGCCCGCAGCCTGTCTGGCCGTGGTCGCCGCCGCGTTCGCCGTGCACCAGACGCTGGGCTTCGCGACGACGTTCGGGAGCGTGGGGCTGTATCTGGCCCTGTACTCGGCCGGGGCCCATCAGGTCCGCTTCCGCCATGGCCTGGCGGCCGGGGCGAGTGCGGGCTACGTCGTCCTGACCGTCGTTCTGCACCACCTCGGCTCACCGCAGGGGATCCCGGACTTTCTCGCGTTCTATCTGGCTCTGGCCGCGGTCTGGCTGGTGGGGGGTACCGTGCGCATGCGACGGGCGAAAGAGGCGGAGCGGCGGTGGCTGGCCGCCGCAGTGGCCACGGCCGCCGAGCGGGCCCGGATCGCCCGCGAGCTGCACGATGTGGTCACCCACCACGTCACGGCCATGGTGGTACAGGCCGACGCGGCGCAGTTCCTGCTCACGTCCGCGCCGGACCGGGCCGGCGAGGGACTGTCGGCTGTCAGCGACACCGGCCGCCGGGCGCTGACGGAGCTGCGGTATCTGCTCGGCGTCCTGGAGGCGACCGGCGAGTCCGCGGCCGCCGATGCGGCGCGCGCGGACCGGGCACCCACCCTGGGACGCGTGGGAGACCTCGTCGAACAGGCCCGCTGGTCGGGCCAGCCGGTCGAGTTCAGCGAGCGGGGCAAGCGGCGCCCGCAGTCCGTGGACGTGGAGCTGGCCGCGTACCGCGTGGTGCAGGAGGCACTCACCAACGCGATGAAGTACGCGGCCGGGCAGCCGACAAGGGTCCTGGTCCGGCACGCCGAGCAGCGCATCGAGATCGAGGTGACCACGGACGGACCCGTCCCCTCCCCGGAGGCCGCACCGGGCACGCGGAAGCCGGGCCCGGCGGGCGGACGAGGGCTGGCCGGGCTGCGCGCACGGGTGCGGACGGTCGATGGTGAACTGGAGGCCGGACCTCGGCCCGACGGCGGGTTCGAGGTCCGCGCCATGATTCCGTCCAAGCCCGTTCAGGAGTGACCCCGTGAGCGATGCGCCGCAACCGATTCGTGTGCTCGTCTGCGACGACCAGGCACTGGTGCGCACCGGCTACGTCACCATCTTCTCCGCACAGCCCGACATGGAGGTCGTCGGCGAGGCCGAGAACGGGCACGCGGCGGTCCAGGCCGTGCGGCGGCTGCGCCCCGACGTGGTCGTGATGGACATCCGGATGCCCCTGCTCGACGGCATCCAGGCGACCCGGCAACTGGCCGGTCCCGACGCCGAGGCCCCGCCGAAGGTGCTGGTCGTCACCACGTTCAACGTCGACGCCTACGTCTACGATGCCCTGCGCGCCGGAGCCAGCGGCTTCCTCCTCAAGGACGCACCCCCGGTGGAACTGGTGAACGGCATCCGGACGGTCGCCCGGGGCGAGGCGCTACTGGCGCCCGCAGTCACCCGCCACCTCATCGGCCACTTCGCCGAACACCTGCGCCCGGCCGAGACCTCCCGGCCGGCCAGGGAGGACGTAGTCCACGCGCTGACACCTCGCGAACTGGAGGTGCTCCGGCAGATCGCCGAGGGGCTGTCGAACGCGGAGATCGCCGCGGAGCTGTTCATCACGCCCGAGACGGTCAAGACCTACGTGTCGCGGATCCTGGCCAAACTCGGCCTGCGCGACCGGGTCCAGGCTGTCGTCCTCGCGTACCGGGTCGGGCTCGTGTCCGGCACGCCGTGAACCAGAGCCGCACGCGCGCGTAACGTTCGAGTTCCATCTTCCAGGTGATCAGGCCGTATTCTTCGTCCCGCGCCTGAGCCCAGGCACCGTGAGCGCCGTCGGCGCCATTCGGAGGTGTTGTGATGGCGGATGCCGTGGTCGGCCCGCACGCTGGAGCCGGATGTGGATGCGCCGCCTCGCACGGTGCGGAGGCAGGGCTCTGGGAGGACCGTATGACTGTTTCGTCGCGCGCAACTGACGCACCGCCGGCCCCGTTACGACGACCTGCGTGCCTTGGTGATCAACTGCACGCTCAAACGCACGCCGGAGACGAGCAACACCCAGGGACTGATTGACCGCAGCATCGCCGTCATGGACCCGCAGGGAGTGCACGTCGATGTCGTACGGGCGGTGGACCACGACGGTGTGTGGCCCGACATGAGGGAGCACGGCTGGGAGACGGACGCCTGGCCGGACCTCTACCAGCAGGTCCTGGCGGCCGACATCCTCGTGCTGGCCGGTCCCATCTGGCTGGGCGACAACAGTTCCGTGATGAAGAAGGTGATCGAACGCCTCTACTCCTGCTCCAGCCTGCTTAACGAAGCCGGCCAGTACGCGTATTACGGCCGCGTCGGCGGCTGCCTGGTCACCGGTAACGAGGACGGCGTCAAACACTGCGCGTGAACGTGCTCTACAGCCTGCAGCACCTGGGGTACACCATCCCTCCCCAGGCGGACGCCGGATGGATCGGCGAGGCAGGTCCGGGCCCCTCGTACCTCGATCCCGGCTCGGGCGGTCCCGAGAACGACTTCACCAACAGGAACACCGCGTTCATGACCTGGAACCTGCTGCATCTGGCGCGGGCGTTGAAGGATCTCGGTGGCATTCCCGCCTACGGCAACCAGCGTACCGCCTGGGACGCTGGCCGCCGCCGCGACTACGAGAACCCCGAGCACCGCTAGGGACCTCACTCGGTTGCCTTGATGTCGGGATTCATGGGCGATGGCGTCCGAAGACGACCAGCCTCAGCAAGATGAAGCGCAACACGTCACCAGCGCGAAGCTGGATACCAGCACCAGGGTCTCTGCCGCAGGTGACGCAGTGGGCCGGTAGTGGCGGAACAGCAGGACCGCCCCGGTGGTGACCAGGTGGGCCGGAACGGACAGGACGCCTGCCGCCAGATGGGCCTGGACGGCGCGGACCGGAGAGCCGCGGAAGGCCCGCCGCCGGTTCGCTTCGGTGTTGAGGACGGAGATGGCGAGAAGAGAGGCGAGATCGGCCGCCGGGGGAGGGGCCCAGTGGCACAGCTCCCAGTACAGCGGGGTTTGACCCGCTGCGGAGGCGACGCCGATGACGACGAACCAGCCAACTTGTCTGGTCAGCCTGATGCGGCCGGGCTGGGCGGAGGCACTGTGCCGTGCGCTGAGGCGTCGCGCGCCTCCATCATGAGGCACGGCTGCAGGGACTTGCGGGATCACTGGAGGCAGCGGTTCGACCGTTCGGCTGTGGACAGACACCCGCATGCACCTCAGGCCCGGACAGCCGACCTGATCTGTGTCAGCTTGCAGGTGTCCTGTTCGTTCGGCATGGAGCTGTCTCATCGTGAGAGAGCGGCTTGGGAACTGGAGGAGACGGCCAATGGCAAGTGGCGGACGGCCGTCGGGGCCGGCTCCATCCGATGGGTCGCGACTTCGGAGATCGGACGGGAAACGTAGACGGGCCCGGCGTGAGCGCGTGGACGCCGCTGTGGCGGTGGCCGCCGCTCGTACCCGGGCGGCCGCAGGGCGCATTGGACAGATGCCCCCACCCCCTGGTCCGTTCCGTCCCGGGTTCTGGCGCAGTCCGATCCGTGGGCCCTGGCTGACCTCCGTGTTCGGGTTGCTGCTGCTGATCGGCATCCCGCTGCTGTTCGTTACCGGACTGCTCTCCTACGCCTCCTACAACCCCGGGCTGAGCCCTCTCAACGACATGACCCCCGACAAGGGTGTCCTGGGCTTTTACCTGTTCAGCTGGCCCACACACCCGTACTGGCTGTACCGGCTGCTCCAGGGCGTGCACGTGACGTTGGGTGTGGTCCTGGTGCCGGTGCTGCTGGCCAAGTTGTGGTCGGTGATCCCGAAGCTGTTCGAGTGGCTGCCGGTGCGCTCCGTCGCCCACGGGCTGGAGCGGTTGTCCCTGCTGATGCTGGTCGGCGGGGTCATCTTCGAATTCGTCACCGGCATCCTCAACATCCAGCTCTACTACGTCTTCCCTGGCTCGTTCTATCGTCTGCACTTCTATGGCGCCTGGGTGTTCATCGCCGCCTTCGTCGTCCACGTATGCCTCAAACTCGGCCGCATGACACGGGCCTTGCGCTCTCGCAGCCTGACTGCCGAACTGCGCACCGACCTAGCCCACACCCTGCCCGAACCACCCGACTCCGACGGTCTGGTGGCGGCCGCCCCCACCTCGCCGACGATGACCCGCCGCGGCGCGGTGGGCATGGTGGGAGCGGGATCGCTGCTCCTGCTCGCCGTGACCGCCGGACAGAGCATCGGCGGGCGACTGCGCGGCACCGCGCTCCTCGCACCGCACAACCGTGACCCGGGCAGCGGCCCGAACAGCTTCCAGATCAACAAGACGGCGGCGGCCGTCGGCGTCACCCCCGCAGTTGTTGGCCCCACCTGGCGGCTGGAGATCCACGGCCACGGACCGGCACGGGTCTTCACCCGCGAGCAGCTTCTGACGATGCCCCAGCACGCCGCCGCACTGCCGATCGCCTGCGTGGAGGGATGGTCCACCGACGACCAGCACTGGAGCGGCCTCCGGCTGGCCAACCTCGCCGCCCTGGCCGGCATGCCCGACGCAGGAAGCGTCCTGGTCGAATCCATCCAGCCCCGCGGCCCGTTCACCAAGGTGGTACTGCGGGGCAACCAGATCCACGACCCCCGAGCCCTGCTCGCGCTGCGTGTCAACGGGGCGGACCTCTCCCTCGACCACGGCTACCCGGCCCGCGTCATCGTCCCGGCCAACCCGGGTGTGAACAACACCAAGTGGGTGCACCGGCTCACCTTCAGGACGTGACCATGGCACGATTCAGCCGCTGGTACGGCGCCGGACCCCTGCACCTTCTCGTCCTGATCTGCTCTTTCGCCCTCACCGGCTACGCCTTCGTGCGCCTGTTCGCTGTCCGGCCGCTCTATGTGGCGATCTGGTTCGTCGGCGCGGCGATCCTCCACGACCTGATCCTGCTGCCGCTGTACTCGCTCGCCGACCTGACGGCCCACTCCGTGCTGCGGCACCGCCCTGCTCGCGTACCGCAGGTGCCGTGGATCAACTACCTGCGCGTACCCACATTCCTTTCCGGTGTGCTGCTGCTCGTGTGGTTCCCCCTCATCTTCGATCTGGCGATCCCGTACCAAGGCGCCTCCCGGTTGCCCGAGGGCATCTACCTCGGCCGATGGCTGGCGATCACCGGTGTGCTGTTCGGCGCGTCCGCGCTGGCCTTCGCCGTCGAACTGGGCCGCATCCGGCGAGCCGCCGGCACCGACGAGGAACGGCCCCCACCCGGCCACGACGCCAAGCCGTGACGACCAAGGAGAACCAGCCGCCCCCCGGCGCAAGGACGAGACCCGGGCCGCGCCCGAGGGCCGCGACGGCAGCGTGAGCGCGGCCGAGGAGCTGGCCCGGCTGCGGGCGGAGAACGCCCGAGCAGGGGTGGCAGCTGGAGCGCGAGATCCTGCGCCGTTCCGAACTGGCCGTAGATCGAGGCAAATTCCAGGCCGAGGTAGCCGCCGCCGTTGATCGTCAGCCGTTCCGGCAGGATGATCGTGTCGATCAGTTCGGCACTTGTCACGGTGTACTGGCTGGTCCGCAGGTCGGGGATGTCGAGGACGACCGGCTCCGATCCGGTGTTGATGAGGATCGTCTCGGCGGTGACCGTCAGGCGGCCGTCGCCGGTCTGCACGCTCACGGTGTGCGGGTCGGTGAACGAAGCAGTGCCGGTGATCACCGTGACGGTGTCCATGCTGTTCAGCCCGTCGTAGTTGCCGCCACGGAACAGCTTGGTCAGCGCTTGCACCTCGCCGACAGAGCGCTCGTACCACTCCTGCGGAACGTCCTCCAGTCGGCGTTTACGGGAGTGGTGGACAAGGGCCTTGGTCGGCACACAGCCGACGTTCGGACAGGTGCCGGCGTGCATCCTCTCCGACCGCTCGACCAGCACCACGTGCTTGCCGAGCTGCCCCATCGTTGCGGCCACTGTCTACTCGCCCTTGCCGAACCCGATCACGAGCACATCGGCATGAAAGCTTCGGTCCGCGGTGCCCGTATTCGCTCCACTTCCCCACGTCGGAGTAGTCGAGGATGAACTGGATGAATGGATCTCAGGCAGGGATCCCAGCGAACAAAGTTCAACCATGCGGGTATGTACCCCCGTACTCCCCACAGCACCATCAACACAGGCCCGCCGCAACTGGCCACGAGTGTGGAGTGCACCGCTGCGTCCGCTCGGCGCAGCGCCTTGCGAGAGACGAGGCGCGGCCCATCGCGCAATCTGGAAGTGAGAAGGTGCGATCGCAGGCACCATCGCTGTCCCGTCCCGGGGCGCTGGAGCGACCGGGTTCGACCGGGAGGAGAACGAGTCATGGCTCGGCCGATAGCAGTGCTGTTCGATATCGATGAAACCCTGGTCCACACCGGAGACTCGGGAAGACGTAGTTGGTCGTGGGCATTCGACCGGTTGCACGGCGTAGCCGCCGACATCGGAAAGCACACCTCGGCCGGGGAGACGGATCCACAGGTCGGCCGGGAAACGTTCAGCGCCGTGCTCGGCCGCGAACCCAGTTGCGACGAGATGGCCCGCCTGTACGCCGCATACTTGTGGCACTTGTCGGAGGACATCTGGGTGTCACAGGCGTATCGCGTTCTGGACGGCGTCGAGGAAACCCTGCGACAGATCGCGGACGCCGGGGTCATCCTCGGGCTGCTGTCCGGCGCGATGGAGGGCGCGGCCAGGATCAAATTGGAACCGGGTAAGCTCGGCCGCTACTTCGTATTCGGTGCATATGGCTCGGACTCCCCGGACAGGGCAGAGATCACCCGCCTGGCGATGGCCAAGGCCGCTCGCCTGCACGGCCGCGAAGTGACTCGCGACGAGGTCTACGTGGTCGGCGACACCCCTCGTGACATCCAGGCCGCGCACACGGCACAGGCGACCGCGGTCGGAGTTGCCAGCGGCCATTACACCGTCGAGGAACTGCGCGCCGCCGAGGCCGACCACGTGCTCACGTCTTTGGCCGACCCCTTTCCGGGCATCTGACGGCCGGCAGCGGCGGACTCCAGCCGACGCCGGCGCCGCGCCACCGCGGATGTGCAGGGCCCTGCCGGTGATGAACCCGGCCTCCGGGGAGGCAGCGGGCTTCGCCGGGCGGGCCCGTTTGGATTGTTCTTGCAGAACAGTTCGGCTTCCATCGGACCGGGAGTAAACGAGTTGGCCGGGATTTCTTCGATGGCGAGTTCACCCGCCGAGGCACGGATTGAAGGGGTGCGGCGCACGTCGGGTCAGGCGACCTCAGCCGGCGTAGAAGGTCTTCAGCTCCGGCGCGAGGGCCGCCGGCACGGCGATGTCCTGATCGGGCAGCGCGTGGTGCCGGCTGTTGGGCAGCGCCTCGGCGAGCGCACGCGCCGAGGCGTGCAGCCAGCCGGGCGCGCTGTCGAAGGCCGGTCCGGCGTCGGCCCCGGCCCCGGCGTCGTCGGAGGACGAGCCGGAGCGTGATCTGGAACGCGTCTGAACCCCTCGTGCTCCGGGGCACGGCGCGGAAACGCCGTGCCCCGGATTGTGCGTGTGCGCATGCGGTGTGCCCCGGACCCGTGTCCGGGGCACGCGCCGTACCCGGTCCGGGCCGTGCCCGATCCAGGCTGTGCCCGGCCCGGTCCAAGGCCGGGCGGGGCAGGGCAGGGCGGATCGGGTCGGGCGGGACCGGACCGGGCACGTCCCGGACCGGGTCAGGCCGGGTGCAGGAAAGCGGATACCGGAGTTCGCGACGCGTTCGTCGCGGGGCGCGACAAGTACAACGTGGTGTGGAAGTAGCCTTCGCTCTCCTTGCCGCGGGGGTCCTCACCGGCCGCGGTGACCGCGGCGACCGCGTACAGCTGCTCTTGCGTGCTGGTGAAGCGGCGCTGCGGGAAGGTGCGCTCGGCGGCCTTCCCGGTGGTGAGGCCGTACGTCTTCAGACAGTCGGCGATGGGCTGGTAGGAGACGGTGCGCAGCACGAACGAGGCGACCCACACCGGGCCGTGGATGCTTTCCATGAGGGGCCGGAAGGTGCGCGGTGACAGAAAACTGGCTCCGCCGGTGATCGTGATCAGGCGGGTGTGGCGTACGGCCCGACGCAGTGCCGGGCCGGCGGGCGCGATCTCCAGGTTCTCGGCGAACGCTTCGTCCAGCAGGCCCACGGAGCGAGCGTAGGAGACGGCATGAGGGGCGGCGTCCAGCCCGATGACGCGGACCGCGTCCGGGCGCCGATGAGCCGCGTAGAACGCACTGTCCCACTCGATCAGTTCGGCGGTGGTCAGAGCGGTGGCCTGCGGGGACGTGTAGTGGGCGTACAGGTCGTCCCATGTGAGGTGGTGGTTGAGCAGGGCGGCGTTGATGCCGAACGAGCAACAGATGTCCAGCACCGTGGCCGGGCCTGCCGCGTCCGCCGAGGTTCCGCACGCACTGAGCATGCGCCGGAAGACGCCCTGCGCATGGTGTGGGGTCTGGTACTCCCAGGGACCCAGCACGCGGAAGTACGCCCGCGGGTCCGGCTGGTCGTAGATGTCGTCGAAGGGGGTCATGCCTCCGACGGCGGAGACGGCCTCCCCGCGGAAGCCACCGGCCACAGGCGGTTCTGAGTTCTTCGACTCTGCAGAGGTCATCACACGTCCTTTCCCTCTTTCCCTTCGATTCGAACCGGACGCCTTCCGGACCGAGTCAATGCCCAACGCCGTCCGTGGGGAACAGGACGCACGCGAATCCACCCAGGCGGCCGGTACGGCCCCGGGGCACCCCCGAGAACAACCCACGGCGCGGCAGCGCACTCCAGAAGATGGGCCGCCGCCTCCCTTGCGCGACGATGAACTGTCGCGGGCCACGGGCTGGACCGTGCCCGCTCACGAGGGAGGGCATGCCGTGTTGGGCGACGGGGACGGGACGGCTGCCGCACTGCGGTCGATGGCGGGGCTGGACACCTCGGTGGCCGTACGCGTGGCGGCGACGCTGAGGATCGCCGACCACATAGTGGCCGGACGGCACACCGTGCGGGAACTCGCCGATGCGGTCGGTGCACACGCCGACGCGCTGGAACGGCTGTTGCGCAATCTTGCCGTCCGGGGCGTCCTGGACCGCGACGACGCCTCCGGCCGCTACACCCCGACGGCGCCGGGCCAGCCCCTGCGCGACACCACCCGGCGGGAATCCGGGCCTGGTTCGACATCGAGGGCGGAGGCCGCGGCGAGCTGTCGTTCGTCGGGCTGCTGCACAGCGTGCGCACCGGCGAGGCCGTGGGCCGGTGGGTTGTGTCGGGCCGCCGCCCCATCTGCCCACGAGTCGAAGGGTGTTCGACCAGAATCCGGGGGCAGGGCCTCTGAGCCGGGCTTGCAAGTCAACGCCGTTGCGTTTGGGCGGGAAGCGGCACGTCAAGGGGGTTGAACGGAGCAACGGGACACCTGTAGATCAACGATCGGCCAAGAAAGTCGATCAAGTGCAGGAGTCCCGTTGCAGGAGAGGTCTGTCATCACCCGGACGATCGAGGTAGCCGGGGGCGTGTACGCGCCCGGGCATCTGGGCGAGTTGACCCAGATCGTGGACTTCGCGCTGGTGGACGCGGTGCTGGAGGAGACCGGGGCACGTGAGCGCAGGCTGCGGCTGCTGCCCTCGCGGGTGGTGGCGTACTTCGTCCTCGCGCTGGCCCTGTTCGAGCACGACTCCTACCGCGCGGTGTGGGGCAAGCTCGTGGCCGGACTTCAGGGGCTGCCCCTGGTGCGGCCTGCCGTTTTCTCACCTTCCCGCGCACGGCGACGGATAGGGGCCTCGCCGCTGCGGCGCCTGTTCGAGACGCCGGCCAGCCCCGTCGCCCACCGCCATCAGCCCGGCGCGTTCTATCGCGGACTGCGCACCGTGGCCGTCGACGGCACCTTCCTGCATGTTCCCGACGAGGAGGCACTCACCTGGCGGTATCTCAAGCGGAGCGGGGAGAAGCTGGAGTTCGGTTATCCGCTGCTGCGGCTGCTGGTCCTGGTGAAGTGCGGGACCCGGGCCGTACTGGCCGCCGCGTTCGGTTCGGAGTCCGAGGGCGAACTGTCCTACGCCCGCAGACTGCTGAACGCGCTGGACCACTCGACGCTGCTGCTGGCCGATGCCGCCTTCGACGCGAACGAGTTCCTGCACGAGGCCCAGGAGCGCGGCGCCCGGTTCCTGGTGCGGTCCTCCGCCCACCGGGTGCCCACCCCCACCGGGCACCTGGCCGACGGCTCGTACCTGGCTCGACTCGACTACGGCGTCCTGCCCGTCCTGCTCCCGGTGCGTATCGTCGAGGCGCACGTCACCCTGGTCCTGGCCGATGGGACCGTTCACCGTGAGCAGTGGCGCCTGTTGACCAGCCTGCTCGATGCGGACCGTTACCCCGCAGGCGAGCTGATCAAGCTCTACCACGAGAGGTGGCAGGCGGAGACGACCTACTTCTCGATTAAAGGCTGCCTGACGGCACCCGAGACACCGACTCCCTGACCCACTCGGCCGCTGCCGCATTCCGATCCGGAGCTGCGCTTCCCCTGGCGTGCGCCAGCCGCTGCGGTCAGCAGCGCTCTGCCACCGTCAGGTCACCCAGGCCGCACGGGCCGTAGCAGCCCAAGCGGTCCGGCTCGATCGAACATACGATGGTCTGGAGCGTGCTCGGGCAGCTCGTCGTGCTGGCCGTCGGAAGCGCGTAGGACGGAGGATTATGGCACAGGCCACCGACGCAACGCGGACCGTCATCCTGACAGTAGACGACGACCCGGGAGTCTCCCGCGCCATCGCCCGCGATCTGCGGCGCCACTACGGCGGCGGCTACCGGATCGTACGCGCCGAGTCCGGCGAATCCGCGCTGGAGGCGCTGCGCGAGCTGAAGCTGCGCGGTGACCTGGTGGCCGTGATCCTCGCCGACTACCGGATGCCGCAGATGAACGGTATCGAGTTCCTCGAACAGGCCCTCGGCGTGTACCCGGGGGCGCGGCGCGTGCTGCTAACTGCCTACGCCGACACCGACGCTGCCATCGACGCGATCAACGTCGTCGACCTCGACCACTATCTCCTCAAGCCTTGGGACCCGCCCGAGGAGAAGCTCTACCCAGTCCTGGACGATCTCCTCACGGCCTGGCGGTCCAGCGACTACCGGCCGGTACCCACCACCAAGGTGGTCGGGCACCGCTGGTCCGCCCCCTCCTCGCGGGCGCGCGAATTCCTCGCCCGCAACCAGGTGCCGTACCGCTGGTACTCCTCCGACGAACCGGAGGGACAGAGGCTTCTGGCGGCGGCCGGGGCCGACGGCCGACGGCTTCCCCTGGTGATCACGCCGGACGGTACCGCGCTGATCGAGCCGGAGTCGACCGAACTGGCCGCCCACGTGGGGCTCGCGACCACGCCGACCGCCGCGTTCTACGACCTCGTCATCATCGGCGGCGGCCCGGCCGGACTCGGCTCGGCGGTGTACGGGGCCTCCGAGGGGCTGCGGACCGTACTGGTCGAGCGGTCGGCGACCGGCGGACAGGCCGGCCAGAGTTCCCGCATCGAGAACTACCTCGGCTTCCCGGACGGCGTGTCCGGTGCGCAGCTGACCGATCGTGCCCGCCGTCAGGCGAGCCGATTCGGTGCCGAGATCCTCACCGCTCGCGAGGTCACGGGGCTGGAGGTGAACGGTCCGGCGCGCGTCGTACGCTTCTCCGACGGCTCAGCGGTCGCCGCGCACAGCGTCATCCTGGCGACCGGCGTATCGTACCGGCAGCTGGGGGCGCCGGGATGCGACGAGCTGACCGGCTGCGGGGTCTACTACGGCTCGTCCCTCACCGAGGCGTCGTCCTGTGAGGGCCAGGACGTGTACGTCGTCGGCGGCGCGAATTCCGCCGGTCAGGCGGCGGTGTTCCTGGCTCGGGGCGCGAAGTCGGTGACCATGCTGGTGCGCGGGGAGTCCCTGACAGCGTCGATGTCGTACTACCTGATCCAGCAGATCAACGAGGCCCCGAACATCACCGTGCGGCCCCGGACCGTCGTCAAGGAGGCGCACGGCGAGGAGCACCTGGAACGGCTGATTTTGCGGGACACCGTGACCGGCGCCACCGAAGTCGTCGATGCCCAGTGGATGTTCGTCTTCATCGGTGCCGCCCCGCTGACCGACTGGCTCGGCGGGACTGTGCTGCGCGACGAGAACGGCTTCATCCTCGCCGGACCGGATTTGACGCCGGACGGGCGCCCCCCTGCCGAATGGGCACTGGACCGGCCGCCCTACTACCTGGAGACCAACATCCCGGGTGTGTTCGTGGCGGGCGACGCGCGCGCCCGGTCCACGAAGCGCGTCGCGTCCGCCGTAGGAGAGGGAGCCATGGCCGTGATGCTCGTCCACCGCTTCCTGGAGCAGTCATGAGCGCACAGGTCATGGCCTGCGACCCGCACGAGATCGGCTCGCTGTTCCTCTTCGAGAAGCTCTCCCCGGAGCAGCTCGGACGGCTGTGCTCCGAGGGACGGATGGAACGGTTCGAGGCCGGCCCGGTGTACACCGAGGGCGACCCGGCGACCTGCTTCTACGTGATGGTCGAGGGAACCGTCGTACTGTCCCGCCGGGTCGGCGGCGACGATGTGGAGGTCAGCCGGACCTCGCAGCGCGGCGTGTACGCGGGGGCCATGCAGGCATATCTGGGCGACCAGGTCCCGCAGACGTACATCAACTCCATGCGGGTGACCGAACCCACCCGGTTCTTCGTACTGCCCGCACAGTCGTTCGCGGACGTCATGCGGGAGTGGTTCCCGATGCCGACGCACCTGCTGGAGGGGCTATTCTTCGGCTCCAAGAACACCCAGCGGGCCATTGGCCAGCGGGAACACCTGTTGGCGCTCGGATCGTTGTCCGCCGGACTCACCCACGAGCTCAACAATCCGGCCGCGGCCGCCGTCCGCGCCACCGCGGCGCTGCGTGAGCGGGTCGGCAGGATGCGGAACAAACTGGCGGTCATCGCCCAGGGCCGCTACTCCCGAGTGGCCCTCGCCAAGCTCATCGAGATCCAGGAACGCACCGCCGAACGCGTCGCCAAGGCACCAATGCTGACCCCTCTGGAGGCGTCCGACCGGGAGGACGAGCTCGCCGGCTGGCTGGAGGATCACGGCATCCTGGAGGGCTGGCGGGTCGCGCCGGCCTTCGTCCAAGCCGGGCTGGACACTGACTGGCTGGACCAGGTCGCGGCGACCGTGGGCGAAGGCATCCTGCCCGGGGCGATCGGCTGGCTCAACTACACGGTCGAGACCGAGCTGCTGATGGACGAGATCGACGACTCCACCACCCGCATCTCCCGCCTGGTGGACGCGGCCAAGCAGTACGCGCAGCTCGACCGCGCCCCTCACCAGGACGTCGATGTCCACGAACTCCTCGACAGCACGCTGCTGATGCTGTCCGGCAAGATCGGCCCTCGGGTGAGGGTGGTCAAGGACTACGACCGTTCCCTCCCCGAAATACCCGCCTACCCGGCGGAACTCAACCAAGTGTGGACCAACCTCATCGACAACGCGGTGGCCGCCATCGGCAGCACGGGCCACGACGGCACCCTGACGGTCCGCACGGCCAGGGAGGGCGACCGACTGCTCGTGGAGTTCCGCGACACCGGCCCCGGCGTCCCCGAGGACATCCGCAGCCGCATCTTCGACCCCTTCTTCACCACCAAGTCCGTCGGGGAGGGCACCGGCCTCGGCCTCGACATCTGCTGGCGGATCGTCGTCAACAAACACCACGGCAGCCTCCAGGTCGAGTCCGTACCAGGCGACACGCGATTCCAGGTGCTGCTGCCGCTGACCGCCCCCGAGACCGAAACCACAACCACTGAGGAGTCCGTATGACCGACATCGACGGCATCGCGGCGAGCGTCCCGCCCAGCACTACCGGCTGCGCGGACTGCGACGCAGTGGGGGGCTGGTGGTTCCACCTCCGGCGCTGCGCGCAGTGCGGCCACATCGGCTGCTGCGACTCGTCACCAGCCCAGCACGCCACCGCCCACTGGAAGTCCTCTGGGCATCCCGTGGTGCAGAGCTTCGAGCCGGGTGAGGAGTGGTACTGGAACTACGCCACCGACGTCCTGTACGAGTCCGGACCCGAACTGGCCCCGCCGACCAGCCACCCGGCCGCCCAGCCGACCCCGGGACCGGCCGATCGTGTCCCGCAGAACTGGCCGGACCTGCTCCATCCCTGAGAACCAGCGGCGGGATGACCAAGATAGGCATAATCACGCCCCCAACGCAATGGGTAACTCGGGCATGAGTCACCCTCCGTAGCGTCTTGATCTTGATGCTGGTCGTCGGCGGTGCGCTCACGCACGGGTATGCGGTGCCGGATGGTGATCTTCTCGGGGCCGACGAGGACGTCCTTGACGAGGAGCCTCAGGACGCGCTGGCGCTCGGGGACCTCGGCTGTCCCAGCGTTCTCGCGGAGCTGGGCGAGGAAGCCTTCGAGGTCGTCAGCGAGCTTGAGGTAGGCGTCGCGGTCGGCGAGCTGGGCTTCCAGCGCGTCGAGTTGGCCACGCAGGTTACTCTCCCGGGCCCGCAGGCCGGGCATCCGGGCCCGCAGTTCATCGATGGTGACGAGCTGTTCCTGGAACGCCTCGATCATGCGCGTGATCGCTGCGGTGGCCTTGGCCAGGGCCAGTTCGAGACGGCTGCGCTGGCGGGTGGCGGGGTCGGAGGTGCGGGCACGGTCCAGCCGCTTGTCGATCTCGGACCGGATCAGGTGCGGGTCGGCGATCATGCCGATGATGTGGTCCCAGACGACGGTGTCGAGGTAGTCGGCGCGGACGGGCTTGTTGGTGCAGACCCGGCCGCCCGCGTAGCGGTAGTCGTCGGAGCCCAGGCACCGGTAGTAGTAGATCTTCTTGCCGGAGGAAGTAGTGGTCGAGGTGCGGTAGTAGCCGTATCCGCAGCTCACACAGGCCGACAGCCCCTGAAGCAGGGAGGGGACCTTGCTGTTGCGCGAAGCGAAGCGCTTGTTGTCGGCGAGCCGCTGGGCGGCGCGTTCGAAGGTGGCCGGGGTGACGAGCGCGGGAACGGGGATGGTGATCCACTCCTCGCGGGGGCGGTCGGCGGTCTTGACGGCGCGCGGAGTGCTGCGGCCCTCCAGGCGGGCCCGGCGGTTCAGGCCCGGGGACTCGTGGAGGATCTGGGTCTTGCCGAAGGCTGCCTGCCCTTGGTAGGCGGGGTTTTTGAGCATGCCCCAGACCACGCTGCGGTCCCAGCGGGTCTTGCCGGTGCGGGTGGGAGTGCCGCTGTCGGTGAGCCAGCGGGTCAGGTCCGCGATGGAGACCCCGTCGTCGGTATAGCGGCGGAACAGCTCGACCACCAGCGCCGCCTCGGACTCGACGATCTCGTAGGTGGCCCCGCACTCGGGGGTCTTGCGCAGGTAGCGGTAGCCGAACGGGGCTCCGCCCAGCACGTTCACCGCCCCCGAGCGGGCCCGGTAGGTCTTCCCGCGCCGGTAGCGTTCCATCAGCTGGGCCTTCTCGTACTCGGCGAACATGCCCTGGAACTGGACCATCAGCTGGTCCTCGGGGCTGTCGCCGCGTGGGCCGCGGACGAACTCCACCCGGGTGCCTGCCCGGGCGAACTCCTCGACCAGCAGGGCCTGGTAAGCGAACTTGCGGGCGAGGCGGTCGGGCGCATAGCACAGCACCACATCCACGCCGACCTGGGCGACCAGGTCGCGCAGCCGCTCCAGCGCGGGCCGCACCAGGGTCGCCCCGGAGTGCCCCTCGTCCTCGAACACCCACTCCTCGGGCAGCTCAAGACGCTGTTCTGCGACGTGCGCGCGCAGGGCCGCGGTCTGCGAGCTGATCGTCTGGTCCTTCTTCTGCCGGGCCGAGGACACCCGGGCGTAGATCGCCACGCTGGTCATCGCTCACTCCTGCCTGCTCCAGGCGATCCCGTATCCGGGCCCGCCGCTGCGGAACCAACGCCGCATAGGCCGCGGACAAGTCCGCCGCCGCATGACGGTCGAAGACCGCCTCCACCTCCACCGGCCGGCCGCTCACCTGCCCGGCCGCCCCTCCGGGGCACCCCGCTCAAGGAATTCGGCCAGGGCCTGGGCCACCACCGCGGAGATCGCCCGGTCGCTCTCGTGGGCACGGGCGCGGATCTGTCCTGCCAGCGATTCCGGCAGCTTGACAGTGAACACCACGCTCGACTCGGGGACTTCGAGATGTCCAGCGGCCATGGCCTGCTCCAGATACCGGCGTGCCTGACGCACCGACACCCCGTACCTACTCGCCAACGTGCGGGCGGCTGCGGCCACGGGCGCACCCGCCCCGACCAGATCCGCGGCGGCGTTGACCCGCCGGGCGTACTCGACGCTATCGACACGATCACCACGCACCATGTCACAAACCTACTACCCATTGTGACGCTCCTTACCCTCCGCGCGAGGAAGGAGTTCCAAGCGCCGGTAGCCGAGCGTCACCTCGAAGCAGAAGTTGCCCATTGCGTTGGGGGCGTGTATACGCCCATCTGCGGCTTGAATAACGGTGCAGGCCCTATCGGTCACCCAACCCCGAGGAGCCAGCCCCGGACGGCCACCCGGCGCCAAGAACAAAACACCGGGCACCCCGCTACGACGTCGGCAAAACCGTCAAACGCCCCGAGCCCCTCAAGGCCATCGGCAAGCCCGGAAGATCTTGGTAGATAAAGAACAAGCTTAGCTCTGGACGAAGTCGAGGAGGTCTCGGGATAGACGCTCCTTCTCGGTGTCGGTGATGCCGTGCGCCGCGCCCTCGTACACCTTGAGCTGAGCGCCTCGGATCATCTGCGCCAAACGCTTACCGCCGACCTCGAACGGTACGATCTGATCATCGTCGCCGTGGTGATCAGCGTGGGAACGTCAATCCTCTCCAGGTCCGGGTGAAAGTCCATCGCAGAGAACGCGGCGATGCATTCGAACGCAGCGCGGTGGAAAGTCATCGCGGAAGCCGCCCCGGCAGCAACCGAACCCGACCCGCCTCAGACCGAGACGAGCACCGCCTACCAGGCCATCGTGAACGCCTTCAACCAGCACGCCGGCCAGATGTTCCGGGCCCGTGAACTGCACGAACTCCTCGACCTGCCCACCGACGAGGCATCCGTCAACATCACCCGAAGCCGCCTCGCACGCCTCCTCCACCAACGCTTCCTCACCCAACCCGGACGAGGCCGCTACCAGAAACGGACTTAACGTCCACTGAGAGGGCCGAGGGTCGGCCTGTGCGCGCTGACGATCCATGCGCAGTGGCGATGGTGGTTGTCACATTCGCGGGCCCGGCGGTGTCTTCATGCCAAACAGGCAAACGTTTGAGGAGAACACCATGGCGCTACGCGTCCCGAAGGCCGAGCTTCCCGCCGAGCTCCGCGAAAACCTGATCAAGCAGCTCGGTTCCGTGCCCGAGCCCAACGAGGTGCTGTGGAACAACCCCAAGCTCGCCGAGGCCAACCAGGAGTTTTCAGCCAAGGTGGGCACCTGGGACGCGGCCGACGCGAGCCTCAAGACGTTCGCGCACATGGCCGTCGCGGCACAGGTCGGCTGCAGTTGGTGCCTCGACATCAACTACTTCGCGGCACTGAACCAGAACCTGGATCTGGCCAAGGCGAGCCAGGTGCCGCGCTGGCGGGAGTCGGGGGTGTTCACGCCGTTGGAGCGGGAGGTGATGGAGTACGCCGAGGCCATGACGAACACGCCGACGACCGTCACCGATGAGCTGTCGGCGAGTCTGCTCGGCCAGCTCGGCCCGGCGGCGCTGGTCGAGCTCACCGTGTTCATCGGCTTCGCCAACCTGGCAGCCAGGTGCAACACGGCGCATGGGATCACCTCGCAGGGCTACTCCGATGCCTGCGAGATCCCGCTGGCTGCGCGTCCTGAGACGTCCGACGTAGCGTCGACGGCATGACTGGGGACCCGTTCGTCGCCCATCGCAGCCTGCTGTTCACAGTTGCCTACGAGATGCTCGGCTCCGCGGCCGACGCGGAGGACGTGCTGCAGGAGTCCTGGCTGCGGTGGGCCGAGGTCGACCAGTCGCGGGTGAGCGACGCGCGGGCGTACCTCGTCAGGACCGTCACGCGGCAGGCGCTCAACCGGCTGCGGACGTTGGCGCGCAGCCGCGAGGACTATGTCGGCGAGTGGCTGCCGGAACCGTTGCTGACCAGTCCTGATGTCGCCGAGGACGTAGAGCTCGCGGAGAGCGTCTCGATCGCGATGCTGACCGTTCTTGAAACGCTAGGGCCGACGGAGCGGGCGGTGTTCGTGCTCCGCGAGGTCTTCGAAATGCCGTACGGCGAGATCGCCGAGGCCATCGGGAAGTCCGCGGCCGCGGTGCGGCAGATCGCGCGGCGTGCCCGCGAGCATGTGGCGGCCCGGCGGCCGCGGGTGCAGGTGAGCCGGTCGGAGCAGCAGGCCGTGGTGGGGCGGTTCCTGTTTGCATTGCGCACCGGGCAGTTGCAGGAGCTGGTGGAGGTCATGGCGCCGGACGTGGTCTTGATTGCCGATGGTGGCGGGCTGGCGGCCGCCGCTCTGGCTCCGATCCACGGGGTCGAGCTCGTGGCGAAGGTGCTCGCGCGCACGAACCGGGTGGAAGCGGCCGTGCTCGCGACGACGGCCGTGTGGCTCAACGGCGCACCTGCGGGCCGGATCGAGATCGACGGCGAGTTGGCCACAGCGGTGAGCCTCGTGGTGGAGAACGGGCAGGTCACCCGGGTCTACTTGGTGAGAAACCCGCGGAAGCTGACGAGACTGGACGAACCGGCTGAACTCGCCAGGGGGGTGTCGTGAGTGTTCCGGGCGAAACCGCCCGGAACACTCACCACCGCAAGCCGGGCCAGAACCCGACGGCGGCCAGGACCAAGGATCCCGGACGGACGCGGATTGGCGCCCGATCCGACATGGATATCCCCCAAAAGGCCCGAGTACCACCTGAGACGCGTGAGACGCCCCCGGGCCAAGTGAGAGCGGACGCACGTGTCCCGTCTCATTAGATCTTGCAGATATGGGGCCGTTGACCTGTGGGGTGACAGGTTGATCTGCGACTTGCGACGGGCGAGACAATGCGTCCCAGACGAGGTGCGGCCAGTGGCGAGCACGCATCTCATCGATCATGGCGAGTGAAGTTCCCCCTCTGAAGTGGACAGCGGTTGTTTACGCTGCGGGGGTGAAGTCGTGCTGCAGCCTGGCTCGGGTTTCGAGCGGGGTGAGGTACCCGAACTCGGGGTGCTTGCGGAGCCTGGTGCGGTTGTACTCGACCTCGATGAAGCGGAAGACGTCGGCGCGGGCCGCCTCACGGCTCTCCCAGACGGCGGTGCCGATCTCCGCTTTCAGCAGTCCGAAGAAGCTCTCGGCTGCGGCGTTATCGTAGCATATGCCGGTTCGTCCCATGCTCTGCCTCAGGTTCAACTCCCGCAGCTCGTGGCGGAATTCGCCACTTGTGTACTCGCTTCCGCGATCGGTGTGCATGATGCAGCCGCCCTGAAGGTCGCCGCGGCTGGCGGCCATCCGCAGCGCGTCGGTGACCAGCTCGGCACGGTGGTGTTCGGCCATCGCGTACCCGATCACCTCGCGCGTCGCCAGGTCCATGACGGTCGCGAGATACCACCAGCCCTCGATCGTCGGCAGATAGGTGATGTCGCCGACGAGCTTCGTGCCGGACCGGGTAGCGGTGAAGTCGCGGCCGACCAGGTCCGGAGCCGGTGCGGCCTTGGTGTCCTGCTGCGTCAGGTGGCGGCGTCTGCGGCGGGTGACGCCGCGGATGTCGCGCTCGCGCATGATCCGCTCGACCTTCTTCCGGTTGATCGCATGGCCCTTGCGCCGCAGCGCGGCGTGTACGCGCGGGGCTCCGTAGGCACCCCGTGAGGAGGCGTGGATCTCGCGGATCTCCTCGGTCAACTCGTTCTCGGCACACTGCCGTTCGGCCGCTGCCGGCCGGGCCGCCAGCCAGGAGTAGTAGGTGGAGCGGTTGATCCCCGTGACGCGGCACAGCAAAGCCACGCTGTAGCCGTCGGGGTTGGCCTCGGCGGCCTTCTCCGCGTCGATGAATCGGCACAGCGTGCCTACTTCATCGTCTCCTTCGCGAAGAAGGCCGCTGCTTTTTTCAAGATCTCGATCGTCTGCTGCTGTTCCCGGTTCTCCCTGCGCAGCCGCTGGAGCTCTTCCTTCTCCGCCGTGGTCAGCGCGCCGGGCGCCCCCTCGCCGCGGTCGGCCTTCGCCTGCTTCACCCAGCCGCGAAGCCCCTCCGGACTCACACCGAGTTCCCGGGCAACCTCGGTGACATTCCGCCCTGACGACCGGACCAGTGCCACCGCGTCCCGCTTGAACTCCGACGTGTACCGCTTGCTCATGTTGCTCTTGCCACTCAACCTGGACTGCTTCCTCCGGGACCGATCCGTCCCAGTATCAGGCTGTCCACTTCAGAGGGGGAACTTCAGAGGGAGGTGCTTGTTGAGCTGGGCCTCGTCAGGATGCTGAGACGCCTGCTTCCAGAATTCGCAGTGAAGGTGGCAGTTTCCGGGCCAGGCCCAGCACGGTGCCCCTTCCGAACCGCTTGCGGGGCTCAAGCGCGAGCTTCGGCCCGAGGCGGTCGATGATGCGGTCGGCGGCTGGCTTCGACACCAGCCACACCGTGATCATCCCGCTGCGACCGACCCGTCCGGACGGGTCCCTGACGCGAAGCCGAGGATGTCGGAGACTGCTTCGTGCAGGCTCCCGAAGTGACGGTGCACGCCAGCCACCCTGATCGGAGCGTTCACCCCCCCCACACCGTCATGCCGGCGCGCAGTCCTGCCTCAACACCGTAGGTGGCGTCCTCAATGACCGGGCAGTCCTCGGGCTGGGCACCGAGCTGCTCGGCGGCCAGCAGGTAGGGCATGGGCGATGGCTTGCCCTCCTCTACCGCGGCGGCGTCCACGATGACACGCGGGACCGGCAGGCCCGTCCGAGCAAATCGCCCACGCACCCGGTACTCATAGTTCGAGGTCACCAGCGCCCACGACCCCGACGGCAGGGCATCCAGCAGCTCGGATGCACCGGCGAAGGCCGCATAGACGCTGGACCGGACGTCCTCGTCCTCAAGTTCGTGGAGCACGGCCAGACACTCCGTTGGATCCTGGTCCGGAGCTACCTGCGCGAAGGTCTCCATCGGCCGCGTCCGCAGTGCCACCCGGTAGACCTCATCCGCGTCCAGCCCGTATTGCCCCGCCCAGGTTCTCCAGACCCGGCGTTGGTCGTCCACGGCGTCGATCAACGTGCCGTCGACATCGAAGAGGACGAACTTCCTGGGGCCGGGCTGCACAAGCTCACTGGTCACGCCGTGATCACGCCAGGAAGCCCTGAAGATCATTTATGGGACGGGCCTTCTTCCTGCTGGTCCTGTTCGAGAACAAGGCTCGAAGGCAGGGGCTGGGCAGAGATGCCGAAGCGGCGTGCCGCCTCGGTCGGCATCCGGGGGTGGTCTCGCCAGTGGGCTGAGGCGAGCAGGCCAGTGAGAACGACGGATTCGGGATAGGTGACCAGTTCGATCCGGACTTCGAAGGGACGGTGGGGAGCGCCGAACTGGTCCTCGCCCAGCACGCCGAGTCGGCGGTTCCAGCGCTGCCGCAGCGGCTGGCTGCTGGCCCCGTTGTTGAACCACTTGATCAGGCAGTCGCGGGCATCGACGTAGGCCAGCGCGGTGGTGGGGTGGGTGACTCGGCGTGCGATCCGCTGATGTCGGCGGTTAGCCCGAAGAGCTTCGGGCAGTCGCGTGAGGCTGTGCTGCTCGTCTCCAAGAAGCCAGCGGTGATGCCAATGGCAGACGCCTTCATGGTGAGGAGTGCTGCGGATGACGAGACCGCGGATGTGGCGGCGGGCCATGCAGAGGCGGCAGGCCGGGCGGCGCCGCGGCTCGATGACCTCCTCGGTGGCGGACAACGGCAGCCGCCGGATCGGGTCACCGATCGTGCCGAGCGGAGGCATCGCGTGGATCAGAGAGGACGGGCTCCGACCGGTCAGGGCGGCGAGCCGCAGCAGCCGAGTTATTGTCAAGACCTGTGGTCTGGGTGATGCCTGATCAAGCTGTAATGGCCTCAGGCCACTCGACGAGGTTGCCGTCCTCGAATCGGGTTCCGGCTCGGATCAGGTCCAGTAGGGTGAGTCCGTGCTATGGACAGAGTTCGCCGAACAGGAGCCTGATCTCGCCCGGCGGGGACGGGTATTGCTCGCCGAGGAGCACGGTTATGTCTATCTGTCGACCGTGGCCGCAGACGGTGGCCCCCGGCTTCACCCCGTGGCTCCCCTTCTGAGTGATCACGGGTTGTTCGTCGCTGTGACGCGTCGCTCGCCGAAGTTGGCTGATCTCCGCAGCGAACCGCGAATAGCGCTGCATTCCACCGTGTTGCCGCCGGACGACGAGGAGTTCTCGGTGCGTGGGGTCGTCCGCGAGGTGGAGGACGTCGTCGCGCGGAAGGCTGCTGTAGTCGGGGCGCGGGGTGGTGCGCAGTTGTCCGATGCTTTGGCGCTTTTCGAGGTGGGGTGGGCTCGGTGGTCACAGGGAAGACCGACCCGTGAGCGTTGGCGGGCTACGGGCGTCAGCTCCTCCGGTTAGCTGGGTTGCAGGCTCGGCTCCCGCGGGGACGCGGGCGACAGGCTGGCATGATCAGGCGGCTCGGGGGTGGGGTAAAAGACCTCAGCCTCGAGCCTCCCTCCACCTACTACTACCGGCAGATGTTCTGCCGCTTCTTCCAGGACAAGCACGGCATCGACTCGATCGAGACCGTGGACGTCGACAATGCGACGTTCGAGATCGACTATCCCCACGTGGATTCGACGTAAAGCTGTTGCGGGGGAATACGAGCGCAGGGTTTGCGGGGTGTCCGGGGTGCCGCCGGTGAAGGTGTGCAGGGCCGGGTCGGACAGCACCGCGGCCATCTCTTCGGCGTGCTTGATGCGAAACGGCAGCAGGTCCAGCGTTCCAGTGCTGATGGCCTGGGCCGCGAGGGTGCTCACGCCGCGACCGCCTCGGGGCGTTCGACGAGTCGGCCGCGTTCGAAGCGGGCGCCTGTGCGGACGAGGGCGACCAGATGCGGTGCGGTGACCGCGCGCCAGCGGGCCTGGGCGGACTCGGCGAGCTTGAACACCATCGCGAGGGCCGCGGCCGGGCTGCCGGCACCGCGGGTGACCTTCGTCCGCAGCTTGACCGTGCTGAAGGTCGACTCGATCGGGTTCGTGGTGCGCAGGTGGATCCAGTGTTCGGCGGGGAACTCGTAGAACGCGAGGAGTTCGTCCACGTCGTCAGTTATCTTCTTGACGGCCTTGGGCCACTTCGCGCCGTACGTCTTCTCGAACGATCTTACTGTCTTGAGGGCGTGGTCGCGGTCCTCGGCGTTGTAGATCTCCTGCATCGCCTTCTTCGCGCCCGGCTGTGCGGACTTCGGCAGGGCGCGTTCGTCACGTTGCGGATCTTGTGCACCCAGCAGCGTTGGTGCCGGGAGGCGGGGAACACTTCGGCCAGGGCCTTCCACGGCCCCATGGCGCCGTCGCCGACGACGAGCTCGGGATCTTGCATGCCGCGCCGGCGACAGTCGCGCAGCAGGTCGGCCCAGGACTCGGCCGAGTCGCGCAGGCCCTCGGCGAGCGCGATGATTTCCTTGGTGCCGTCGGGGCGCACGCCCATGAGGACGAGCACGCAGGAGTGGGCCTGGCCGAGGCGCACTTTGGGGTGCACGCCGTCGGCCCACACGTAGACGTAGTCCGATTCGTGGAGGTCACGGGCGTGGAAGGCGGCGTGGTCGTCCTGCCACTGCTTGGTCAGCCGCGTGACGGTGGCCGGCGACAGCCCGGCCGAGCTGCCGAGGAACTGCTCAAGCGCGGGCACGAAGTCGCCGGAGGACAAGCCGTGCAGGTACAGCAGCGGCAGCACCTCGCTGACCTTGGGCGACTTGCGGCACCACGGCGGAAGGAACTCCGAGGAGAGCCGCATCCGCTCCCCGGTGGCCTCGTCGACGCGCTTGTCGTTCACCCGTGGCGCCTTCACCTCGATCAGTCCGGCGGCCGTGGTGACAGCCCGCTCGTGGTGGTAGCCGTTGCGGACCACCAGGCGACGGCCTCGCTCGTCCTTCTGGTCGGCCAACTCGGCTATGTACTGGTTGACTTCGGCCTCCAGTGCGGTGGCGAGCATGCGCCGGGCGCCCTCGCGGACGATGTCGTCGATCAGGAAGCCGGTGGCGGTGGTGCCGTCTTCGTTGACTACGCTGAGCACGGGCGTGCCTTCCCGACCCGCGCTGCGAACGCGGGCCTACTCGGTGACTTGCTGATCACTCACTCGGGAAGGTACGCCCCTCGTGCGTTCTCCCGGGAGAGCCGATCCACAAGTCGTGAGCATTGCTCCAAGCTGCCACGTCGCAGCCTGAAGGAGCCATTCGTACAGCCTGTCGTTCAGCTCGGGTGAAGCCGTGACCAGCTCGGGGAAAAGCACCCGTCGTAGTGCCGCCTTGTCGAGCAGGACACCGGGTATAGCTTCGGCCAGAGCCTGCGCGAGGGCGGTCTTGCCGCTGAGGGGGCGACCGCCTAGTGTCCCGCGCCGGAAATTGCGGCTGTAAGTCTGTAGGCTGTTTTCATGTCGCATCGGGGTCCGCGTGCTGTCGAGGTCGTACTGTCCGAGGAGGAGCGCGCTGAGTTGTCGCGTTGGGTGGGTGGTGGGGCGGGATCTCGTCCGGCTGAGCGCGCGCGGATCGTCCTGTCTTGCGCGGATGGCGCGTCAAGTTCCCAGGTGGCGGCTGACTTGGGCGTGAACGTGGCGACGGTACGCAAGTGGCGCTCCCGGTTCGTGGACCTACGGATGGCGGGCTTGGTCGACGAGCCGCGGCCGGGCCGGCGCAAGTCGGAGCTGGTACTCAGCAAGACCGAGCGCGCGCAGTTGACCCGCTGGGCGAAGCGGGCGAAGACTGCGCAGTTCCTGGCGCTGCGCGCGAAGATTGTGCTGCGGTGTGCGGAGGGCAGGACGAACAAGCAGGTCGCCACCGAACTCGGGGTGGCGCAGGCGACGGTCAACCGCTGGCGGTCGAGGTTCGTCACCGGTCGCCTGGACGGGCTGATGGACGAACGGCGTCCGGGACGGCCCCCGTCGATCCTGCTCGACCAGGTCGAGGACGTCGTCGTGGCGACCTTGGAGTCGACGCCGGGCAGGGACACACACTGGTCGCGCGCCTCGATGGCCAAACGCACCGGACTGTCGAAATCCACCATCGGGCGGATCTGGAAGAGGTTCGACCTCAAGCCGCACCTGCAGGACTCCTTCAAACTCTCCGCCGATCCGCAGTTCGTCGACAAGGTCGTCGATGTCGTCGGCCTGTACCACAACCCGCCCGAAAAGGCGGTGGTGCTCTGCGTGGACGAGAAGAGCCAGATACAAGCTCTGGACCGCTCCCAGCCGGTGCTGCCGATGATGCCGGGCATGCCCGAGCGTCGCACCCACGACTACCTGCGGCACGGCATCACCAGCCTGTTCGCCGCCTTCAACATCGCCGACGGCACCGTCATCGGTGAACTCCACCGCCGCCACCGGGCGATCGAGTTCAAGAAGTTCCTGGTCACGATAGACAAGGCCGTCCGCAGCGAGCTCGACGTGCACCTGGTGTGCGACAACTACGCGACCCACAACACTCCAGAGATCAAGACCTGGCTGGCCAGGCACCCTCGCTTCCACGTGCACTTCACCCCCACCGGCTCGTCCTGGATAAACCAAGTCGAGCGCTGGTTCGGCCTGTTGACCGACAAGCTCATCCGCCGCGGCGTCCACACTTCCGTAAAGGCGCTGGAAGACGACATCAAAGCGTGGATCGCAACCTGGAACGAGGACCCGAAGCCCTTCACCTGGACGAAGACCGCCGACGAGATCCTCAACTCACTCGCCGACTACCTCGCCAAGATCACCCCACCCAGCACCGAATCCTGACAAGAAAATAAGCTCGCCATTTCTGGCGCAGGACACTAGTAGGGCTTTGTTAGGTACCCCGAATGTTCGGCCAGGGGTAGGGTTGTGATCTTCTTTCAGGTGTGACACCTGAGGAGATGGAGACGGTCCGCCCGCGCTTGGAGGCGTTCGCGGCGGAGATGCTCGGTTCACTGGCGCGGCGGGACCAGCGGGCCAAGGGTGAGTTGTACCTGCGCGGGCTGATGCTGGACGGTAAGCGCAAGTCGATGCAGCCGATGGCCGAGCGTCTGGGTGTGGACCATCAGCAGCTCCAGCAGTTCGTCTCCTCTTCCACCTGGAACTGGGGCAAGGTCCGTGAGCGGCTGGCCCGTTGGGCTGCGGCTCACATCTCGCCCGAGGCGTACGCGATCGATGACGTGGGCTTCCCCAAGGACGGCTACGACTCGCCGGGGGTGGCGCGGATGTACTGCGGCGCGCTGGGCAAGCGCGGAAACTGCCAGGTCGGGGTCAGTGTCAACCTGGTGTCCGACCGTGCCTCCTCGGCGGTCGACTGGCGTCTGTTCCTGCCCGAGAGCTGGGACGACGCCAAGAACGCGGACGATGCGCTGCTGGCCGAGGCGATCCGCCGCCGCCGGACGAAGGCCGGCATCCCCGACAGCGAGCGGCACCGGGAGAAGTGGCGCCTGGCCCTGGACATGCTGGACGAGGTTCGCGGGGACTGGGAACTGCCCGACCTGCCGGTGGTCGCCGACGCCGGCTACGGGGACGCGACAGGCTTTCGCGAGGGCCTGAGCGAACGTGGGCTGGCCTACGCGGTCGCGGTCAAGGGCAGCACCACCGCCTACCCGGGTGACGCCGTCCCCCGGCGCCCGCCCTACAGCGGCCAGGGCCGCCCGCCCGGCCCGGCGTACCCCGACCCCCACACCACCTTGCGCCAACTCGCCCTGGACGAAGGACGATCCACGCTACGGACGGTGACCTGGCGCCAGGGCAGCAAGACCACCAGGAACAACCCCCGCGCCGAGATGCGCTCACGATTCCTCGCACTGCGCGTCCGCCCGGCCAACCGCACGATCCGCCGCGCCGTGGACGGTTCCCTGCCCGAGTGCTGGCTGCTGGCCGAGTGGCCGCCCGGCGCCGCCGAGCCCACCGACTACTGGCTGTCCACCCTGCCCGCCGACACCCCACTGCGCGAGCTGGTCCGCATCTGCAAGATCCGCTGGCGCATCGAGCACGACTACCGCGAACTCAAGGACGGCCTGGGCCTGGACCACTTCGAGGGCCGCAACTTCCCCGGCTGGCACCGCCACACCACCCTCGCCTCCCTCGCCCAAGCCTTCTGCACCCTGCTCAGACTCGACCCAAAAGCCCCTGCGCCGGCCTGACCCTCTACGCGGTCCTCCGCGAACTCCAAGCCCTCCTGGCCACCTGGACCGGCGCCTGCTCCATATGCGGCCAACCCGCCCCGGCACCCGAACCACACCACCGCACCTAACAAAGCCCTACTAGTGTCCTGCGCCGGAGATTCGTCGGCAGAAACGCGCGAGGGAGTCGAGGATCTCCTCGGCCGTCTTGGTCCAGGTGAACGGTGTTGGGTTTTCGTTCCACTCCTTGACCCAGGCTCGGATGCCGGCTTCCAGGGAACGCACGCATTTGTGGGAGCCGCGGCGGATCTTCTGGTCGGCGAGGAAGCCGAACCACCTCTCCGCCTGGTTGATCCAGGATGAACCGGTGGGGGCGAAGTGCAGGTGGAATCGGGGGTGTTTGGCCAGCCACGCTCTGATGGCGGGTGTCTTGTGGATGCCGTAGTTATCGCAGATCAGGTGGATCTGGAGGTGCCCGGGAACCTCCTTCTTAATCTTGATGAGGAACTTCTTGAACTCCGCTGCCCGGCGCCGACGGTGCAGCGAGGTGATGACTTCGCCGGTCGCGACGTCGAAGGCCGCGAAGAGGGTGGTCAGACCGTTCCGGATGTAGTCGTGGGTGCGACGCTCGGGCATGCCCGGCATCATCGGCAGCACCGGCTGAGACCGGTCCAGCGCCTGGATCTGCGACTTCTCGTCCACCGACAGCACCACCGCCCCTTCGGGTCTGCTCGCCGAACGCGCCCTGCGCACTGCCCTGACAGTGACCGACCCCTTCGGCAAGCTTCTCGTTGCCGGCCTGGCCACCTCTCTTGTGCTCCAGGTCTTCGTCGTCGCAGGGGGCGTCACCGGCCTCATACCTCTCACCGGCAAGGCCCTGCGGTTCCTCGCCCAGGGCGGTTCCTCCATGGTCGCCAACTGGCTGCTGGTCGCCCTCCTCATCAAGGTCAGCGACACCGCACGCCGCCTGGCACCGGCCCCCGCCGCGGATCCGAGCGCGGCCGCGACGCAGCTCGTCCGGACGTGAGTGGGGACGGATCGAAGGCGCAGAGGAGATGCCCCTAGGTTTCGTCAAGTGGCGGAGAGCGGGGCTGGAATGGCCGCCGTCAGCCGGATATGACGGTAGATCTCGCGCGCGACGTAGCGTTTGAGGCAGCGGTTGATCTCGCGCTTCGACATGCCCTGCTTGGTGCGTCGCTCCAGGTAGGAGCGGGTGCGTTCGTCCCAGCGTATGCGCGTCGCAGGACGGCTACGAGCTGCATGCGTGTCTTCGACGCGCCAGATCTGGCGCTGCACCGGCCGGCCACCGCGTCTTCGTCCGAAACAGCCAGTCTGGGACCGGAGAACGCCACCGACGGGGACCCCGGAAGCCGGTGGGCCAGCGCTTACCACAACGGCGAATGGATCCAGGTGGACCTGGGCCGCGCACAGCCGGTCCGACGCGTCCTGCTCGACTGGGAGACGGCGTCCGGACAGGACTACGACATCCAGGTCTCCGACGACGGGGTGAAGTGGAAGACAGCCGCCGCCGTCCGGGACAAGCCTGCAGGCGCGCGCGTGGACGACCTCACCTACGCGCCCGCCTCGGGCCGGTACGTGCGCATGCAAGGCATCAAGCGCACGTCGTCCTTCGGCTGTTCGCTCCGGCGATTCGAGGTCCGGGCCGCGAGCCCGGAGTCGAACCTCCTGCGCCGCTGACCATTCTCCAGCGCAATGTTGATCAGAAAGCAGCCGCCACGAGGCCCTGTCCGAAGCGGCACCCAGGCGAGGTGTGGCGTACCTGGGCCGGGGCTGCCGTGCGGCGCGTCCCCTTTTTCTCCGTGACGACCGCGGGATCGCTCATACTCCCCCGCCCCTTCTCAACGACCCTGGCGAGACGAGCACTTGGCCGGGAGATGGTCGCGGTCCGGCGACCGACGTTCGGTGCGGGCCAGGGCCGGGCGCGGGAGGCAAACCGTACGCCTGCGGGCTTCTCGCCCGGGCCTTCACGCCGTGGGGAAGGGGACGGGGTGGACATCGATCTCGTGCATCCGCTTGGCGTAGTCCCGGTAGCGGCGGCGGGCTTCGCCGTGCCGGCCCGCCGCGGAGAGTGCGGCGATCAGTCCGAGGTGGGCCGACTCGTCGTAGCCGTCCTCGCCGATCAGGCGCAGGTACCAGCCGGCTGCCGCGTCGTAGCGGTCCAGCCGCAGGCAGCGGCGGGCGAGAGTACGGACGACGTCGCGGTGCAGCTCGGCGAAGGCCGCGCGCGGGCGTTCGCTCCACTCCCCGGTGAGCTCGCCGTCGTCGCCGAAGTCGCCGGTGTACATGCCGACGACCACTTCCAGGCGCGCCACCATGTCGCCGCCGGCCGCCGTGTCCCGGTTGCCCTCGATCGCGGCGTTCGCCGCGATGGCCGCACGGGCCGCGTCGTGGAACCGGACCGTGTCGAGGACGACGTGCCCCGTGTTGAGCCGCACGCTGGAGGGATCGGTGACCAGAAAGCGGTTGGCCGGATGCCGCCGCGCCGGGTCGAGGACCGCGCGCACCGTCGAAATCAGCACCGAAAGACGGCGGTTGGCCACCTCCGAAGGTGTCTGCGGCCACAACAGGGCGGCGAGCGCGGTCCGGGTGACCGGTCTTCCCAGCTGACCCGCCAGCACCTTGACGAGCTCACGGGCCTTCCGCGACTGCCATCCGGCCGGGGGGACGGGGGTTCCGGAGAGCAGTACCGCCAAGTGGCCCAGGGTCTGCACGGCAACCTCGGGGACCGGCGGCGGACCGATCGCTGCCAGCGGCCCGGCGATGTGCCAGACGTCGTCGCACACCCCCAGCCGGTGCAGCCGCTGCCAGGCGACGTCCTCGGACAGCCGGTCGCCTGCGTGGCGCGCCCGCAGCAGTGCGTTGGTGGCCAGTGCCACCTCGTTGCCCGTGTCGGCCCAGACCGCGGCCGCCTCCACCAGCCCGGCGGCACGGCGTGCGGTAGGGCGCCCCGGCATCGCGGCCGAATCACCCCGGTATGCAGCGAGCGCGGCGAGTTCCATCGCCTCGGCCAGCCCGGCCGGGTCGCGGCGGCGGCCGGCCTCTGAGCGGACGTCTGCGGCGTACTGGGCGGCCGAGGCGGTGTCTCCGCTGCACAGTGCGACCCAGCCTGCGGCCAACTCGCCGGTGACCGGCCCGGCGGCGCTCGGAAGCGTGAGGGACAACTCCGCGTACCGCGCCGCCTCGCCCGGATCGTCGGCGTAGCAGGTACGCGCCAGCCCCGCCCATGCTTGCGCCACGACCTGGGCGTTGCCATCCGGCTCGGCCATCGCCACGGCCTCGCGGTAGGTCGCCGTCGCCTGCCAGGCGGAGCCCCGGGTCAGGTGCACCCGGGCGATCATCAGCAGTCCGAACGCGGCCAGCGGTGAGCCCTCCCGCTGCCACAGGGTGAGCGCACGATCGGCGTCGGCGCGGGCGGCGTTGAGATCGCTGAGCCCCAGCCAGGCCTCGGCGCGGTTGTGCAGGGCCAGTGCGAGCAGCGTCTGCTGGGGGGCGCCCTCACCGAGGCGGATAGCCTCGGTGAGGGCGTCGACCGCCTCGCGCAGACGCCCCTCCTCGACCAGGCGGGAGCCGACGTTGGAGCGGATCCGCAGCTGCAGGCCTATGTCCCCGGCCCGTTCGGCCGCTGCGTAGGCCCTGGCGTAGGCGTGTTCGTTGGCGGCGCGGTCGCCCTCACTGAAGGCGACCAGCGCCTGGGCGAGATAGGCCGCCGCCAGCGCAGCGTCGTCGCGGCTCTGCTCGGCAGCCCGTACCGCCTCGTCGGCGAGGCTCCGTGCCAGCGTCCGGTCACCACGGGCCCAGCGTGCTGCCGACCGGCCGGCCAGCAACTGGGCCTGGTCCGCGTCCCCGGCATCGGCGGCCGCGCGTTCGTACAGCGACTCGGCGCCCTCGAACTCGCCCCGCTGATGGAGTACGCGGCCGAGCCTCCAGGCCAGTTCGGCAGGCAGCAGCGCATCCGCCGGGAGCGTCGCGACATGCCGCAGCGCCTGGTTGTACTGCCCCTGTCGCAGGGCCGACTCCGCCAGTCGCGCGACAGTATCGGGGTCGCGCACCCGGTCAGCACCCGCAGCCCCTCCCGCGCTGGTGGTCACCGCGTCAGGATACTCTGAACCGCCGACTTATATGGGGAAAGCGGGACGCGGTCGGGTTGGCCGCTCGTAGCGTGCCGTAGGACGCCGGTCCGGGTGACTCGTGAACCGTCTGCCGCTCTTCGGGGCTGGCTCTCCCGGGGTATGTCGCCGGTCCGGTGTCCGTCCGCGGTCTGACTCAACAGAGGCGCGTCCCGGCCAGGTTGGTTCCGGAAGTCGGCGTGTCGACCGTGGCTGTCCCCGTCGTCCGACTGTGAGGAATCAGGTCCCGTGATACTGCTCGGTGTCGACCCACACAAGTCCACCCACACCGCCACCGCCGTCGAGCCGGTCTCGAACCAGCAGGTCGGGTCGATGCGGATCGAGGCCAGTCTGGCGGACTACCGGCGGCTGCTGGCCTGGGCCAAGCGGTGGCCACAGCGGAAGTGGGCTGTGGAGAACGCCAACGGCCTGGGCCGGCATCTCGCCCAGTGGCTCATCGCCCGCGGTGAGAGCGTCGTCGACGTGCCTGCCGCGGCGACCAGCCGGGTGCGCGAACTTTCCCGCGGTGGACGGCGTAAGAACGACCAGATAGACGCAGCGGCCGCAGCCACCGTTGCTTATCTGCAGGGAGAAGGGCGGGATCTCGCGCCTGAGGATCACACCACGGCGCTGGCCCTCCTGGACGAACGGCGTGTGAACCTGGCCCAGGCCCGGGTGCGCACGGTCAACCAGCTCCACGCGCTGCTGCGTGACCTGCTGCCCGGCGGCGCCCCGACCCAGCTGTCCGCGGACCTGGCCGCCAAACTGCTGCGATCCGTCCGCCCCGCCGGCGATATCGAGACCGTCCGGAAGGACATCGCCTGGGACCTGGTCGCCGAGATCCGGAAACTGGACAAGCAGCTCACGGACAACGCTGCCCGGATGCAGAGCCTGGTAGAGGCATCGAGCAGCACGCTGATGGACACCCCGGGCATCGGGCCGGTCATGGCCGCTCGGCTGATCGGCCGCACCGGACGGGCTCACCGCTTCTCCACCTCGGCGGCATTCGCGAACTATGCCGGTGCCGCCCCGGTGGAGATCGCCAGCGCGGACAAAGCCCGCCACCGGCTCTCCCGCTCCGGCGACCGCCAGCTCAACTCCGTCCTCCACACCATCGCGGTCGTGCAGATACGGATGCCGAAATCACCCGGACACGCCTACTACCAGCGCAAACTCTCCGAGGGTAAGACGCCGAAGGAAGCGAAGCGGTGCCTGAAACGCCGCCTGGCCGACCACGTGTGGCGCGTCATGATCGCCGATGAGCGAAAAGCCAAGTCGCTCCCTAACCAAGGGACTTGACAAGACACAGAGGCACCCCGGGTTCGGTAGAGATCTCAGATTGTGGTTTTGACCTGGGGTTTCGGGGATTCCATGTAGTGATTGGTCCCATACTCGACGGGTGGGACGTGGCCTATCTCACCGTGGAGTCGGCGGTGGCAGTACCAGCCGGTCCACTCGGCGGTGGCGAGCTCGACCTGGGAGAGTGTCTTCCCGGGCCGGCCGGGTTTGATCAGCTCGGTCTTGAACAGGCCCGATCGTCGATTCCATCAGGGCGTTGACGCGCCTATAGCTGTCAACGCGTTGCGGGGGTCGTCTGTGGAGCGGGTCGAATCAGGTGGTAGACCTCGCGGATGACGTAGCGCTTGAGGCAGCGGATGATCTCGCGTTTCGTCTTGCCTTCGGCGGTGCGGCGGGCGACGTAGTCGATCGTAGGTTGATGGAACCGCATGCCGACGATGACGGTGCGATAGATCGCGGCGTTGAGCTGCCGGTGGCCACCGCGCTTGCTGCGTGCCCGGCCGGACGGTCGACAGATCAACGCCAGGACACCCGTGGGGTCGGTCGTAAGCAAGAGTCAGACCGTCGCGGCCGGGACTACCCGATCCTTGCGGGATCCGGTACGAAGAGACTGACAGTCGTAGGCGTCGCCTACCGAGCCGATCGATGCCGCGATTCCTGCTCGATCCAGATGCTCGGCCGGCGCGAACGATGTGTACTGCGACTTCGCGTCCGAGTGATGTATCAACTCGCCCTGCTCTAAGTGAATCCATCACGATCGCGTTGCCGCAGGGCCATCTTCAGCGCGTTCAGGACGAGCTTGGTCTCCTTGGCGGTGGAGGCTGACCAGCCGACGATGCGACGGGAGAAGGTGTCCACGATGAAGGCGACGTAGACGACCCCGCTCCAGGTGGCGACGTGCGTGAAGTCAGCGACCCAGCAGCGGCTGGGGGCACTGGCGACCGGGAGGGCCACCGCGCGTGGGGCGAGGCCGAGCGCCGCCGCGCAAGCCAGATGCCGACCCCACAGGGTAACCGAGACGGCGGGCTGTCGGCCGAACAGCCCACTCGTGGCGAGGTGTTCAGGCACATCCAGCCGGCGGCCCGCGACCTCGGCGCCCCGCCGGGTGCCGCGCTCGCCGTTCAGTCTGCCCATCAGCATCAACAGCAGCGTCCAGGAGACCAGGCCCGCGCCGGGCCGGCGTTGTGCTTCCCGTCGTCCGCCGTCGCACACGTGCCGCGAGGCCGGTCAGGCCCGCGATGACGTCGGCCGGGACCGTCTGGATCGCGTTGTTGTAGGTGAAGACTGCGTCGTTGTACTACTGCCGGGAGTAAGCGATGCGGTTCTGGGTGACCGACAGCTCCTCCTGTGTCTGCCGCTCGTGCGCGGCCTACCCGCTGACGGTTTCCACGCGGTTGGGGGACCAGATCGTGGGGTCGCTTGAGCTGTACCTCGATCTGGGGCCCAGGCGTTGTCCACCGCACCGCGTTTACGGACGAGACCGTTGCAGGGCACGACGAAGGCGAGGATGAACAGCAGCACGACGAGAACGACAGCGACGGGTAGGATCGCGGGGGCTCCTGTGGATGGGGCGGGTGCGCACGGCGGACACGGGTCAGATCCGGGTGGCTACCTTTCGGGCCAGCTCTTGCAGTGGTGTGCGGTTCTCCGCCGGGTCGTTGAGCCGCACCAGACGGATCGACACCCACCGGTCGGACCTGCGGAGGAAGACCGCCTCGTCCTCGGCGTACGCCTCGTCACCGATACCGGTCAGCGGCCTGAGCGTGTGTCCGAGGTCGCGTTCGATGTCGAGGTACTTCTTCGCACCGTCCCCGACGAAGATCTCCACCTGGGCCGTCGGCCCGGTGACGGGACCCGTGTAGGTGCATGTCTCCCGTACCGGTGTCGCGGGGTCGAGCGCTGTTCCGGCCAGCTTCTCGGCCTCCTGCTTGGTCACCAGGGCGCAGGAGTCGATGGCTGCTCCATTCGGCGACGGCGCCTCGGTGCTCTCCTCCGGAGTCCGGGTTGCCGTGGCCGGCTCGCTCGACGAGGGGCCGGCTGCCGGGGACTGCCCGTGGCCGCCGCACCCGGACAGTGCGAGCAAGGCGAGCACAGCCAGGGGCACCAGTGGCGACGGCGAGCGGCTGCGGTTGCGGTTCATCGGGATCCTCACTGTCTGCCTTCGTCTCGGTGTCAGGACTTGCACAGCGGTACGTCCGGCAGCGTCTGCTGTCTGTGGACGAAAGGTGTCAGGCTCTCCTGCAGCAGCTGGAACTTCATCGTCGGCAGGAGCTTCTTGAGGGCGGCCATGGCCACGGCGGAGACGGAGACCCCCACGCCCCCGCCGACCTTGCCGTCCAGCGTCGCTCCGACACAGCGGGTCAGCGGGGCGCCGAGGGCCGAGCCGTTGGTCACCCCGAAGTCCATGACGAGCTTGGCGTAGGGACCGGCGAAGGCAGCGGGCACACCGACTCCGACCTGGACCTTGAACTCGACGGCGGTGGCGATGCCGCTGACTCCGACGGAGACTCCGGTGACCGAGTCCATGATGCTTTTGATCACCGAGAGCTTCGGGGTGACGATCGAGCCGTTGACCATGCCGATGGCACCGTCGAGCCCCCACTCACCGCCGGCGGTCACCGTGGTGTTGTTGCCACCGAGTGCGGTGGCGACGCTGAACTTCCAGCTGATGTTGAAGGCGAAAGGGGTCCCCGCGATCGGCAGGGTCATCTGGACCGGTACCTCGGCCCGGATCTTCGAGTTGTCGATGACACCGTTGGCCGCACCGGCGGCGATGCTGATCGCGACGCTTTTGATTCCCTCGACGGCGAACGTGGCCCCGTCGGCGACCCGACCGCCGGAGATCGGTACATCGGAACGGATGTGCAGCTTCTCCGTCTTCAGCGAAAAGTCGACAAAGACCTTGAGCCCCGCCGCGGCCTTGTGATTGAACTTCAGGCCGAACGCCCCCGGGCTGCGGTACGGCTGGGCCTTCCATTCCCCGAGATCCGCCGTGACGCTGCTCGACCTGGCCGGCGGCAGCGTGCCCCCGGCGGCGGCGGCCCGGACCGGTCCCCGTGCGACCACGGTGCCGACGCGCCCTGAATGCGCGGCGCGCACCGACGTCTGTCCGATCGTACGCGCCGTCGTCGGAACATCCCGTGCGGCGTCCTTGGCAGCGCCCTTCTCGGCCTCTGTCGCAGCGTCCGTCGGGGCATCCGCAGACACGGTCACCGCCCCGGGCAGGTCCGGGATCTCCAGGTAGTGGAGCGCGCCATCGTCGATGTCCTGGTCGAGGGTGAGGTGGGCATCGCGGAAGACCTCGGTGAACTCCACCGGGCCCAGGGTGGCCACGACGTCTCCGTGCACCCGACGCACCTCCTGCACCCGCCCCACCGCGCGGCTGGTGGCGTACAGGACCTTTCCGAGCCGAACATCCTGGGCACCGCGGGCTTTTCCGTCGATGGTCCAGGTCAGACCGTCACTGGATGCCGACCGGATCGCTCGCGGTCCGCCCTCGACGATCACGACGTCGGGCTGGTAGGTGATCGACGGATCACGGACCGGCCGGGTCCCGTAGGTGAGCGCGGCCTCGGACGTGTCGGCCGGACCGGAGCCCTCGTGCGCACGCCCGGGTGCGCCACCGCATGCCGCTGTGGTGGTCAGGAGGAGTGCGATCGCGAGCGGCGCGCCCCGCCTCCCCGGGCGCGGCGCGCTCAGGGCCCACCCCGGGCGGAGGGCCGCAACCCCCCGTGACACAGCCGACAGCAGCCGGATACCTCTCATGCCGTGATCCGTTCGCCATGGCCGACGCGCGCGGCGCCGTACCCCGTAGACCATCATCAACTGGCGTGTTCGCGCCCTGTTCAGAATCCTTCGGGCCACCGGTCGCTGCGTCGCCTCTCGTGGTCGCTGCGGCTGCCGGGCAACGGCGCCAGACGGCCTCGTGGAGTGCTCCGCCACCGCCTCGCCTAGCACGCGGACGTGCAGGGCTTCGGCACGGCCGGACGAGGCGGGTCCCAGGAACGGGCCGCGCGGCACGACAGCACTTCCGCCCGCGCCCGGCCCCCACCCCCGGCACGTGCCCCCGCCGACCGCGCGCCGTGCTCGTGGGGTGCGGCCCGGCGCGGGCCCGGCTGCCGGTGTCAGATGCGCGCGGCCACCGTCCGGGCGAGTTCGTTCAGCCGCCCGGCGTTGTCCGCCCTGTCCGCCACCACGGTCATCGCCACCCAGGTCCCCGACTTCCGGAAGAGCACGGCGAAGGTCCCGTGATCGGAGGCGTCGTAGGAGTAGGCCTCGTCGCCCACGCCGGAGAGCGGCTTCTTGTGGGCTCCCGCGAGAGTGTCGTCGGCGAAGGCCTTGGCTTCGTCGCCCCGTACAGTCGAGGAGATCAGCACCCCTTCGTGCGAGTACTCGCAGCCCGTGGTGTTGAACTCGCTAGTCTTCGCCGTGACGGACGCGCCTCCCAACTGCTGGACCTCTTGGACGGAGATGAGCCCGCAGGGGTCCGCCGGCGGCCTTTTCGCAGGGGCTCCGCCGCTGTCGCCTGTGCGGTCCGTGGCGTCCGACCGCGGCCGGTCGGCAGCCGAGGGAGCCCCATCGCCGGAGCCGCCGCACCCGGCTGCGGCGAGCGTCACGAGCAGCGTCACGGTCAGCACCGGAGCATGCCGCAAGCGTCTTCGGGACATCATCAGCCAGACCTCCTTGTCACCGCCGCCGACTCTGCGCCGTGCGAGGGCGGCAGCTCCGGCCCCGTACTGTCCGGGCCGGTCCACCGCCCTGATCAGCATGGACGCATGTGTTCGTGCCGGGTTAGGGAATTCTTCAGGTGAACGGAGGCGCCGCTCGCCGCCGACTCTGCGGGCGCAGCCCGCGCACCCGCGGGGAACTGGTGACGGGCGCACTGGAATCGGTCGGGCCGGCCGACGCGGCCGGAGCGTATCTGTGGCAGCTCTCGGGCGGGATGCATCAGCGGTTGGCGTCGCCCGCACGCTCGTGTACGAGCCCTGTGCTGCTGATGGACGGGCCGTTCGCGGCTGTCGACGCGCAGACGCGCGCCGATCTGAAGGCCCTCGTAAGAGGCTGCGGCGGGAGCGGGGGACCACGATCCTGTTCGTGACGCTCCGCAAGACCGGCAAGACCGGCAAGACCACCATCACGACCGTCTACGCGGTCACCAGCCTGACCGCCGAGCAGGCCACCCCCGTCCAACTCGCGAGACTGATCCGCGACCACTGGAAGATCGAGGTCCTGCACCACGTCCGCGACACCACCTTCGCCGAGGACGCCTCCCAGCTTCGGACCGGCAACGCACCCCGCGCGATGGCGACCTGGCGCAACCTCGCCGTCGGCGCTCTCCGGCTGAGTGGCGTCAAGAACATCGCCGCCGGCCTCCGCCGCAACGCACGCGACGCCCGCCGACCCCTCGCACTCCTCGGCCTCGCATGATCACAAAACGGGCGCCCGCCGACTACGCCGAAGCCCTGCCCACAACCCGTCAGTGGACACCACAAGCCGGGGCCGCGAACCGATAACCTTCACGCAGAAAGTGCCTTCCTCTGGCGACGACAGGACCCCTAGACAAGGTCCATCGTCCCAGCTCAGGAAGGCACTTTTGCGTTTCTACCCACCCCTCAGCCGCACCCCAACCGAAACGGCGAGGTTACTGCTTGATTGCGGGCAATGAAGGGCGCCTGGCTGGGAGTTCCCCCAGCTCAGGCGCCCTTTTCCATGCCTTTAGAAGAAGCCCAGCTTCTTCGGCGAGTAGCTCACCAGTAGATTCTTCGTCTGCTGGCGGTACACCGCCCGCTTGGCTCTGACCAGCGCAAATGTGCCATGCGGAGGGGCATGGGCGGACCTTGGTCCGGGTATGGTCCGGATCTTGCGTCGGTTGGCGCGACCGCCGCTCCCAGCGCCGTGCAGGCTGGTGCGGTGGTGCTGCGCGGGCAATTGACGGTGCCCGAGGGCGCGAGCGAAATCGTGGTGTTCGCGCATGGCAGTGGCAGCAGTCGGCACAGCCCGCGCAACCGGTTCGTGGCCGCCGGACTGAATCGGGCCGGGCTGGGCACCCTGCTGTTCGACCTGCTCACCAAGGAGGAAGAGATCGAGTTGTGCCTCGCGGTTGAGGTCGAGCACCAGCTGGTCATGGCCCCCGACGATCAGCAGCGTGGGCGCCGTCACCGCCGGCAGTCGTGGCCTCGCCAGGTCGGGCCTGCCGCCCCGCGAGACGACCGCGGCGATCCGCGCTCGTCTCGGCGCTCACGATTGAGCCCTACAGCGATCGACCGTCCTGGACTCGGACGACCGCGCCGCAGACGGGTCACATGTCCGGGCCCTCACAGCGGGGACCGATCCACGGGCGGGTGCGCCGCCGTATCGACTGCCACACCCTGGACGGTCGGGGCTCCCTGTCGGCTGCATCACCGCCCGAGGTCGGTTACGTTGGTAAAGTACCTGGTCAGAGGGGGTAGCAAGCCGTAACCCACTGGGGACGTTCCATGACCGGCCTGACCGTCATCCTGCTGCTCGTGGTCCTGGCCACAGCCGTGACGACCGGTGCTCGGCGCTGGAGCATGCCCGCCCCTTCGCTTCTCGTCGTTGCCGGTCTGATCGTCGGGTTGATGCCCTGGGTGCCCGAAGTTCGCCTGCCGCCTCATGTGATCAACGTGCTGGTGCTGCCGCCACTGCTCTTCGCCTCGGCCGGGGAAATCTCTGTCCGCGACCTGCGCACCGTGTGGCGGCCCGTGACCGGCCTGGTCTTCGGTCTGGTCCTCGCCTCGGCCATCGCTGTCGGGTACGTCGCCCGAGCGATCACGCCGCTCACTGCCGCGGCCGCGTTCATCCTGGGCTCCGTCCTGGCCAGTACCGACCCCGTGGCCGTTTCCGCGCTCGGGCGGCGCCTGTCTCTCCCACCGCGCGTGCAGGTGATGGTGCAGGCGGAAAGCCTGTTCAACGATGCCACGTCCCTGGTCCTGTACAAGGCCGCCGTGGCCACCGCGGTTTCCGGCAGCGCCCTCACCGTGTCCGGCACTGTCGAGCAGTTCCTGATCCTTGCCGGCGGAGGAGCCCTCATCGGCGCGGTTGTCGCCGGAGTGGTGACCCTCATCCGCAGACGGACCGAGGACCCCATGCTGGAGACCGTCATTGCATTGGTCACCCCGTACGCCTCGTACGTTGTTGCAGAGGACTTGCACACCTCCGGCGTGACTGCCGTCATTGTGTCCGGGGTCGTCCTCGGCAGCGCCGGCCACAAGCTCAGCATCGCCCCCGTCCGCCTCCAGGTCCACGCCGTCTACGACACCGTGACCTTCCTCCTCGAGAGCGTCGTCTTCGCTCTCATCGGCCTCGAGCTCCCCTCCACGGTCCGTCAGCTTGCGCACGACGAGCACGGCTGGCCGCTATGGGTCCCGGTGATCGTTTTCACCCTGCTTGCGATCCGCCTGCTGTGGATCTTCCCGCTGTCCGCCCTGATCCCATACCGGCACACGGAGGGAGACAGTCGCCTCTCCTGGCGTGTTCCGGCCGTCTTGTCCTGGGCAGGCACCCGAGGCGTCATGCCGCTGGCTGCCGCACTCTCCATCCCCCTGGTCACCCACACGGGGGCGCCGCTGCCGCATCGGGCCCTCATCCTCATGCTCACTACCGGGACCGTCGCGCTCACTCTCGTCTTCCAGGGGTTCACCCTCGCCCCTGTCGTCCGCCTCTCCGGCATCGCACTGGAGCCGGAGCACTCCGCGCGCGAGGAGTCCCGGACCCGCCGGCACATTGCCAAGGCCGCTCTCGAAGAGCTCAAACAGCTGGGCGATCCGGACCAGCTCGCGGAACTGGGTGCCGCCGCCGAGGCCGCTCTGAATCAGGCCCGTCGCCATTTGGAGGCGCGCATCCACCAGGCTGAAGATGCCCACTACAGCGACCCGGACGCCCGTCCTGCCGACGCCTACCGCGAGATACGTCGGACACTCATTGCCATTGAGGCGGCCGAGCTCCAGCGCCTCTACGAAGCGAACAAGATCAGCAACGCCACCCGGCGCCGGATCCAGCGGGAACTCGACCTCGAAGAAGCGAGCCTCCGCGCCCGCGGCTGATCAACCGGTTCTGGTACCGATCGCGGGACTCGAGCTGCGTCACCCGAGCCGAAGGCCGGATCCGGGCCGCCCGCGCAACGGGACTGCGCAACGGGACTGTGCAACCTGCCCGTGCACGAAAAGGTGTTGGGGCGAACCCGGCAATGGTGTTGGGGCGACCCCGGGCAATCCTGCTCTGCAGAGCAGCTGCTCGCCGGCTCTCTATGGGGGCGAACGGGACCCGGTCGGCGGCCCGTTGTCGCGTTGCTCGGTGATCGGGGTGGCTCGCCCTGACCTGTGGCCGAGCGGCAACGGGGCCCTGTCGTTCTGCCGAAGCATCTGGTCAGGGATGGCATGTGATGTGCAGGTGAGCTGCGGCATTGTTGGCGTATCCCCTGGGATTGGATTCCAGACGGTCGCCGGGGATTCGGCCTGCATGGCCGCGGTGGAGTCCCAGGCGCGTGCGATGATCTCGGCCTCGCCCGGGGGCAGGGTGAGCGTGGCGTGCCAGTGCTGCCACGTCCAGGGGTTCTCCGGTGGGTCGAGATCCGCGTGGGTCCAGGTGCCGCCACCGTCGGTGGAGACATCCACGCGCGCCACGGTTCGGTCGTCCCCGGCGAAGGCGAACCCGCTGACCTCGGTCGGGCCGGACGCCAGGTGGGCGTTCTTGCAGGGCCGCAGGATGGCGCAGTGGATGGCGATCGGACCGAGGGTGATGCCGACGCCGGGTCCAGTCGCCCCAGAGGCGGCTTCCGGGGGCAGGATGCTGTATTCGGTCTGGAAGTCGCGGCCAACCCCTGGCGGGGCCGGTGCGACGTCGGTGACCTCACGGGCAGCGAATGGGTGGCCGAGGGCCTTCCCGGAGCGCGGATCGTGAAGGCGTTCAACACCCTGTTTGCCGCGTTCATCGCCGCGGACCCCCAGCACGAGGAAGGCCACCAGGCGGTCTTCTACGCGGGCGACGACGCCGACGCGAAGGCGGCCGTGGCCGCTTTGCTGAACCAGTTCGGGTTCGCCGCACTGGACCTCGGTGGTCTGCGAGAGGGCGGGGCAGCCGGTGTCGTCGACGATCAGCACGCCGTCCGGCTGACCAAGCCGCTCGGCTATGTAGTCCTGCAGGTCGTCGCGGATCTCATCCGGGTCCCACTGGCACCACGACAGCAGCCGCTGCAGCCCGTACGGGGTGTCGTGGCCCGCGTGCTCGGCTATCTGCCAGCTGTTCTTGCGGCCCACCGGGCCCAGCAAGCCGCGCACGTAGTCCCGCATCCGCCGCCGCGGCTCGACCCGGCCGAACCGCTCTCCCACCCGCAGCAGTAACGAGTCCAACTCGGCATCCCACAGACCAACTTCGACATCGCTCTCCGTCTCCATGACTGGTTCAACGCGCCCCGATCGGGTGAGTCACGAACCACCGCCACTCTGACGGGGTGTCAGCCCAATAGACTTCAAAAGGGTCCTGTGACCAGGACAAATGGAGAAGCACGACTGGAGTATTAGGTGCAGGCTGGTCCGGATATATTCCGGACCAGCTGGTCAGGGCGTGGGCGACAGTGGGGCGAACTGGGAGCAAGCGAGCATTTCGCCTTACTGCTTGATTGCGGGCAATGAAGGGCGCCTGGCCGGGAGTTTCCCCAGCTCAGGCGCCCTTTTCCATGCCTTTAGAAGAAGCCCAGCTTCTTCGGCGAGTAGCTCACCAGTAGATTCTTCGTCTGCTGGTAGTGCTCCAGCATCATCTTGTGGTTCTCGCGGCCGATCCCCGACTGCTTGTACCCGCCGAAAGCGGCGTGCGCCGGGTACGCGTGGTAGCAGTTCGTCCAGACCCGGCCGGCCTGGATGGCGCGGCCCGCCCGGTACGCGGTGTTGATGTCGCGGGTCCACACGCCCGCGCCGAGGCCGTACAGGGTGTCGTTCGCCGTGGCGATCGCGTCGTCGAAATCGGTGAAGGACGTGACCGCCACGACCGGGCCGAAGATCTCCTCCTGGAAGACCCGCATCCGGTTGTCGCCCTCGAAGATGGTCGGCTGGACGTAGTAGCCGCCCGCCAGCTCCCCGTCGTACTCGATGCGCTGACCACCCGTGAGGACCTTTGCGCCCTCCTGCTGGCCGATGTCCAGGTATGAAAGGATCTTCTGCAGCTGGTCGTTGGAGGCCTGGGCGCCGATCATCGTGTCCGTGTCCAGCGGGTGCCCCGGCACGATCTTCTCCGTGCGGGCGATGCCCGCCTCCAGGAATTCGCCGTAGTGGCCGCGCTGGATCAGCGCGCGCGAGGGGCAGGTGCAGACCTCGCCCTGGTTGAGGGCGAACATGGTGAATCCCTCAAGGGCCTTGTCACGGAAGTCGTCGTCCGCGTTCCACACGTCGTCGAAGAAGATGTTCGGCGACTTGCCGCCCAGTTCCAGCGTCACCGGCTTGATGTTCTCGGAGGCGTACTGCATGATCAGCCGCCCCGTCGTGGTCTCACCGGTGAAGGCGATCTTAGCGACGCGCGGGCTGGAGGCGAGCGGCTTGCCGGCTTCCGCGCCGAAGCCGTTGACGATGTTGACGACGCCGGGCGGCAGGAGGTCGGCCACCAGCTTCAGCCATACGTGGATGGAGGCGGGGGTCTGTTCGGCCGGTTTGAGGACCACCGCGTTGCCGGCGGCGAGCGCCGGGGCCAGCTTCCACGTCGCCATCAGGATCGGGAAGTTCCACGGGATGATCTGTGCGACGACGCCCAGCGGCTCGTGGAAGTGGTACGCGACCGTGTCGTCGTCGATCTCGCCGAGCGACCCCTCCTGGGCGCGCAGCGCACCGGCGAAGTAGCGGAAGTGGTCGATGGCCAGGGGGAGGTCAGCGGCCAGGGTCTCCCGGACCGGCTTGCCGTTGTCCCAGCTCTCGGCGACCGCCAGCTCCTCCAGATGAGCCTCCATCCGGTCGGCGATCCGGTTGAGGACCAGGGCGCGCTCGCCCGCCGCGGTCGCTCCCCACGCGGGGGCCGCGGCGTGTGCCGCGTCCAGGGCCCGTTCGACGTCCTCGGCAGTGCCGCGGGCGATCTCGGTGAAGGGACGGCCGTTGACGGGACTGGGGTTCTCGAAGTACTGGCCACGGGCGGGCGGGACGTACGCGCCGCCGATCCAGTGGTCGTAGCGGGACTCGTACGAGACGATGGCGCCCTCGGTGCCCGGCGCAGCGTAACGGGTCATCTCTGTGGCCTCCCGGATCCGGTGCCGCCCGCCGTTGGACGGCCCTCGGGACGAGGGTAGACAGCGGCACGTTGCAAACCCGTTGCACGGGGAACACCGCTATCCCTGCTCGGTCTCCAGCGTCCGGACCCTGGCGAGCAGTGCTGGGCGCCGACCCGCCGGGACGGCCGCCGCGAGCGCCCTCCAGACCGGGAGGTCGTCCTCGCCCCAGGGGCTGTACGCCCAGTCGGCCAGCAGGCCCGGGTCGCCGCGCGCGATCAGTGCGGCCCGCAGCTGCCCGTCGAGCCGGCGCCGCAGCCGGATGACGGACGGCGCCTGCGAGCCCGGCAGGAGCGGACCCGCGTAGGCGCTGAGCGCCGCCGCCACCGCGCCGGACGCCAGTCTGCGCGCCACCGTGTCGAAGTCGGCGTCGACCGGCGCGGAGAGACGGTAGGGGCGGGAGAGGAGCAGTTCGGGGCCGAGCAGTCGTCGCAGCCGGGAGAGTTCGGCCCGCAGCGTCACCGGGGTCACCGACTCGTCCTCGTACAGCTCGACGAGGAGCTCGTCGCCACCGAGGCCCTCGGGATGGCGGGCCAGGCTCACCAGGAGCTCGCTGTGCCGCCTGCTGAGCCGGACCGTGCGGCCTCCGGCGACGAGCAGCGCCTCGTCCCGGCCCAGCGCGCTGAGCCGCACGGTCTCTCCGGCCGACGCGGGCGCGAGGAGCGCCAGCTGAGACTCGGCGGCGCGGGCCACCGCCTGCACGAACGCCAGGCTGTGCGGATGCGCGAGCCGGTTCCCGCCGGTGATGTCCACGGCGCCCAGGACCCGTCCCGTGTGCGGGTCGTGGAGCGGAGCCGCCGCGCAGGTCCACTGCTGGACCGGCCGCAGGAAGTGCTCGGCGGCGAAGACCTGCACCGGCCGGTCCACGGCGATGGCCGTACCCGGCGCGTTCGTGCCGGCCACGGACTCGGCCCAGCGGGCGCCCTCCACGAAATTCATCCGGCCCGCGGCCCGCCGGGTTGTCGCGTGTCCTTCGACCCACAGCAGCCTGCCGAGCGCGTCGCACACCGCGAGAAGGTGTTCGCCGTCCGTCGCGTACGCGCTCATCAGCTCGCGGATCACCGGCATGGCCGGGGCCAGGGGGTGCCCGTCCCGGTACGGTCCGAGGTCGTCCGCGCCCAGCTCGACCAGGGCGGCACCGTCCGGGCTGACCCGGGCCCGTGCCGAGCGCCGCCACGACTCGCCGACCACCGGACGCACCGGCCGCTCCAGCCGTCCGGCGGTGGTGAACACCTCGTGCGCATGCCGGAGCTGGCCGAGCCGCTCACCGGGGTCCGCGCCGACCGTGAGGGCCACCCAGGGGTCCGTCAACTCACCCTCCCGTCCAGGGGCGTCGTGCACACCCCATCGTGGCCGCAGCGGACGTCTGTGACAACCGCGGCGCGGAGAGCGACCGGACGTGGTGGGGCGGGCGCGTCAGCCTGCCGAGTAGAGATTGACGAGACGGATGTAGCGCACCCAGTCCCAGTTCGGGCCGGGATCGGTGTGGTCGGTGCCGGGTACCTGGGCATGGCCGAGAATGTGCGCACGGTCCTTGGGGATGCCGTAACGGTCACAGACCGACGCGGTCAGAAGCGCCGACTTCTCGTACATGGTGTGGGTGAAGTAGGACGGCTGGTCCACCCAGCCCTCGTGCTCGATGCCGACACTGCGCGTGTTGTAGTCCCAGTTGCCCGCGTGCCAGGCGATGTTCTGCTCCCGGACGCACTGGGCGACGTAGCCGTCCGCCGAGCGCACCACGTAGTGCGCGGAGACCTGTTTCGCCGGATTCTGGAAGATCCCGATCGTGTTCGAAAACGTCTCCTGGGTGACGTGGATGATCACGTACTGGATCGGATAGGCCGAAGGGCGGGTCGAAGCCGTGTAGTTGGACGTGGAGGCGGGCGTCCAGTGGGCGGGCGGATAGTCCGTCTCGCCCGCCGCCGCGGAAGCCGCGGCGCGGGCCGAGGCGGGGAGCAGAGCGGCGGCCGCCGTCACGGCGGCGCCCTGAAGAATCCTTCTGCGGTGCATGAACACTCCTGTGGGGGGAGGGGATCAGGGACTGGACAGCAGCGTCGCGGTCTCCCGCAGATGGCGGTGGAGTCCGCGATGGGGATCGCCTGTGGGCAGCCACTCCTTGCGGATCTTGGCCACACAGGTGTAGTTGGTGTCGCACACATTGGCCAACGGTGCCTCGCCGGCCTGGCCGACCAGCTGATAGGCGTCGAGTTCCGACAGACCGTAATCACGCGCCAGCCACTGCACCAGGTCCAACTGCGAGATACGGAAGGCGTCTTCGAGCGGACGGGCGGAGCCGGTCGACATCAGATGCGTGTCGGACTCGATGCGCGGCCACGGTGTCGTGACATCCTTCAGTAGCTCGACCAGTACTACCGTGTTCATTGCACACTCCACGGCGACTCCGCAGGTCTCGCCCTCGCCCTGACGGGCGTGCCCGTCCCCGAGACTCAGCAGTGCACCCTCGACATTGACGCCCAGATAGCAGGTGACACCCGCCCGCATCTCGGGCGTGTCCATGTTCCCGCCGTGCGCGTCGGGCACCAGTGCGGACCGTACCTCCAGATTGGCCGGCGCCACCCCGACCGTGCCGTGCATCGGGTCCATCGGCAGCTCCACCCGGATGTCGCTGTCCCGGGCGCTGAACAGACAGGTGCGGCGCGCCCGGTCCAGCTGCCACATCCACACCACTTCGGGCAGCGGGGCCTGTAGTGACGCGGTGGTGTGCGTGGAGGTGAGCGCGCCGAAGAGCGGCACGGTCGTGGAGGCGGCCCAGTCCCTGGCCGGTTCGATGGAGACGAAGTGCACCGCTACGGTGTCCCCGGGTTCTGCGCCCACCACATGGAAGGGACCGGTCTGCGGGTTGAGGAAGGGGAACGCGCAGACCTCGGAGACCAGGTCATTCTCCGAGCGCACCCGGCCGGCGAAGCAGTCCTCCGTATACACGTCGAGGAAGGTGCCCGGCTCGATACGGGCGACCGGCGCCGCTCCGCCGAAGGTCCAGGCGTACTCGCCCTCCTTGGGACGGACGGTGAGAATACGGGGGTCGTTCACTGCACTGCTCCTGTCCTGGGCTCCCCGGCCTGCTCCGAGGCCTCGTCGAGATGGATCCGTCCGGTCTGTGCCACCCGTTCCGGATGCCTGCGCAACAGCACCACCAGCACAACGATCCCGATCAGCATCCAGACACCGACGACCGGACCCGCGTACGAGACCGGCGCACTGAGCTCCGAGACGAAGTCGAAGACCGGAATCCCGGCGGCCGTCAGCAGCGCGGGCACGAACGCCGCGATGCCCAGGACCGGGAAGAGAAGATGGAGTACGGGATTGAACGCCTCGCGCCGGCGCCGCAGGAAATACCCGGCGCAGGCCAGATTCACGACGATGTACACACCGATGATGACGGTGACGATCACGGTGGCCAGCAGCACGAACGCGGTCACGGGGTCGTAGGCGAAACCCAGTCCGAGTGCCGCGCCGACCGCGATCACGAACTGCACGGCCACTCCGGTGACGGGGGAGCGGCGGCGCGGATGGAGGCGCGCGAACGCCTTCGGGAACACCCCGATGCGACCGAGGGCGAAGGCCGTCCGGGTCGACACGTTGGCGCACGCATTGGCGTTGGCCACCGTCGAGTTGACCACGGCGAGGAAGAGCAGCACCCAGAACAGCCCGAACGAGGCACGGGCCACGCCCTCCCACGACGCCGCCCCCGCCGTGCCGAATCCGGCGAACCGGTCGGGCCCGAAGTACACGGACATCGCATAGGTCGTGAGGACGTACACCAGTCCGATGGAGAGCGCTGCGCCGAGCACCGCACGACGCATCGTGCGCCGCGGGTTCTTCGTCTCCTCGGCGAGCGGCGCCGCGGCCTCGAAGCCGGCGAACGCCAGCACGGTGTAGACCGAGCCGGCGAAGATCCCGCTGATCCCGTCGAAACCGTCCGCGGTGTGTGAAGTACCGAACACCGAAAGGGTGTTGTCCGAGCCTGCCTGCCCGATGAGCAGCACGGCGAAGCCCACGAAGACGAGCACTTCGAAGATGCCGAGCGCGGTTCCGAACCGGGCGGAGGCCCGTACCCCGAAATACCCGGCGGATGCGATGACCAACGCGCCCAGCAGCGACCACGGCCACCACAGGTCCGCCGGATAGGACGACCACTCCTGGTGCAGCGTGCCCGCCGTCGTGAAACCGAGCTGGAGCAGCAGCAGCGCGGGGACCAGCGCCTCCACGAATACATAGCCCCACCCGACGAGAAAGCCGATGGCTGGATGCAGCCCCTGCGCGGAGTAGGTGGCGACCGAACCGGCGGCCGGAAGATGACGGGCCAGCTCCGCTACGCACGACGCGGTGAACAGACAGGCCACCAGCGCCACAACCACGGACAGCGGAAGACTGCCGCCCGCGAACGCGGCTCCGGACGGAATCGATGCGGCGATGGCGGCGGCGGGCGCCATCGCCGTGATGCTCTGGAAGAGGACCTCGCGCAGCCCGATGGCATCACGTAACAGTCCGCTGCCCGAATCCCCCGACACCTCGTGACTCCCTCTGTCCCACAACCGGAAGGCGTTGTCCGATGTACGGCCGAGCGTCTCGCGCGCCCTACCGTACGGGCGTCGCGCGGGCGACGGAAGACGGCAGGAGCCCAAATCGGGTGCGCGGGGCGGGGAACGCGACGACGGGCGGGGGCCGGTCAGGACGTCTTGACCGGCCCTTGCCGCCCCGTTCAAGGATGACCCGGCCGCGTGGCGGCCTCAGAGGCTGTCGGGCGACCTGCGATCGGGCGACCACGCCCTGGCACGCACTCCCCCAAGGCCTTAAGGGCCAGGGGGACCCCCTCCCGCGATGCCGAAATGCCCTCGTAGCTCCTTCCCCGAGCTCTCAACTTCGTTCGAGCAGGGGAGACCCCATTCGAGGACATTTCGGCGCCTTGGAATCGCACGCACCAGACCGCGTCCGCTTTCCGACCGGAGGTCGCCCGACAGCCTCTCAGCCGTCCGACCCGCTCGAACTTCCCAGCGCCGCCGCCGGATCGTCGTCCGCCGGGCCTGCCGGAACCCAGTGCCCGTTCTCCTTGCGATAGGGCCACCAGCGCCCGTCCCGCCCGTACCTGAGCTGCACACCGGCTTCCACGGCGGTCCAGTGATTGCCCGTCGACCGGAGCAGTGGCTGCTCGCCCTCTTCCCACGCCGCGGCGAGCCGGGCCCGGGCCCGGGCCAGCGATTCCGGATCCGGCGTCCATTCCTCGTCGAGCACGGTGAGCGCGGCCGCCCCGCCGTACTGCCAGGCACGCACCGCCGCGTCGAGTCCGGCCCGCGACCGCCCTGATCCGGCGGCCAGCCGCGTCGAGATCCAGGGCTCGGGCCGGGCATCCGCGATCAGCCGTACGGCGTCCTGCTGCGGCGTCAACCCGGCTGGGGGCGGCTGCCGTTCATGGCCAGGGGAGAGGGCGTCCGCCAGCATCCGGTGAGCGCGTGCCGCACCGTCCCTCGCCAGGAACTCCAGGACCGCCGGATCGACGCCGGGTTCCGGTTCCGTCTCCGTGTCCAGCGACGGCGCGGGGCCCGGTTCCGCGGGCAGCGGCGGCGGAGCGGGCAGCGGCGGCAGGATGTCCCGCGCGGTGAACGCCTCGTCCGCCCGTACACCCTGGTCCTTCGCCTTCGCGGCCGAGGCGCCGGACCCGTCGCAGAAGGAGGCCGGCCCGTCCGGTGACCGCCCCTCGGCACGGGCGGCGATTCGCTCCTGGAGCTCGTCCAGGAGCCACCGCTCGCCGCGCCCCCGCATGAGCAACAGGACGAACGGATCCTGGTCCAGCAGCCGTGCCACCTGATAACAGAGGGCGGCGGTGTGCGGGCAGTGGTCCCAGGTCTCGCAGGTGCACTCCGGGTCCAGACCGCCGATCCCCGGGAGCAGTTCCACACCGGCCGCCGACGCGTCCTCCACCAGGTGCGGCGGCATCTCGCGGTCGAGGAGCGCCGCGATGTACCCGGCCCGGGCGGCTGCTATGTCCAGGAACCGTCCCCAGTCCGCCTCACTCAGCTCCTGGAGGAGTACATCACTGCGGTACGTGGACGAGTCACGGTCCCGGACGACCGCGGTGATCCGGCCGGGCCGCACGGTAACCGCTCCGACCCGGCCCTCGCGGGCGAACCCGCGCCCCTTCTTGAGCTGTGCGCCGTCCAGGGCGGTGTCCTCCAGGGCCTTCAGCCATGCCCGCCCCCACCAGGTCTGCGCGAAGCCGCGGCCGCGCTCGGGCGGCAGCGCGGCGAAGGTACGTTCCTGTACCGGAACCGGAAGGTCCCCTCCGTCGGCGGTCTCGGACGCGTACCCGTCACTGTCGTATGCGTCGTTCATCGCGTGCCCCCTCGCAGCTCCACCAGATCGGCCAGTTCCGCATCCGTCAGTTCGGTCAGCGCCGCCTCGCCGGAGCCGAGCACCGCGTCCGCCAGTCCCTGCTTGCGGGCCAGCATGGCGGCGATCCGGTCCTCGACGGTGCCCTCGGCGATGAGCCGGTGCACCTGCACCGGCTGGGTCTGTCCGATCCGGTACGCGCGGTCGGTGGCCTGCGCCTCCACCGCCGGGTTCCACCATCGGTCGAAGTGCACGACATGGCCTGCCCGGGTGAGGTTGAGCCCGGTGCCGGCCGCCTTCAGGGACAGCAGGAAGACCGGGGCTTCGCCCGCCTGGAAGCGGTTCACCATCGCCTCCCGCTCCGCGACCGGCGTACCGCCGTGCAAGAACTGCGTGCGCACCCCGCGGGCCGCCAGATGCTGTTCGAGGAGCCGGGCCATCTGTACGTACTGGGTGAAGACGAGGACACTCGCGCCCTCCGCCAGGATCGTGTCCAGCAGCTCGTCCAGCAGCTCCACCTTGCCCGAACGGTCCTCGATCCGGGGCTCCTTCTCCTTGAGGTACTGCGCGGGGTGGTTGCAGATCTGCTTCAGGGCCGTCAACAGCTTCACGACGAGACCGCGGCGGGCGAGGCCGTCGGCGCCGGAGATCGCGGCCAGCGTCTCGCGTACCACTGCCTCGTACAGGCCCGTCTGTTCCGCCGTCAGCGACACCGTCCGGTCGGTCTCGGTCTTCGGCGGCAGTTCGGGCGCGATGCCGGGATCCGACTTGCGCCGTCGCAGCAGGAATGGCCGCACCAGCGCGGCGAGCCGCTCGGCCGCCGCCGGGTCGCCGCCCTCCGCGGTCCGCGCGTAGCGGGTACGGAACGTGCCGAGCCTGCCCAGCAGACCAGGTGTCGTCCAGTCGAGGATCGCCCACAGCTCGGACAGGTTGTTCTCCACGGGAGTGCCGGTGAGCGCGACCCGTGCCTGTGCGCCGATCGTCCGCAGCTGCTTGGCCGTTGCCGAGTACGGGTTCTTGACGTGCTGAGCCTCGTCGGCCACCACCATGCCCCAGCGGACGTCGGCGAGTTTTGCCGCGTCGAGCCGCATCGTGCCGTACGTGGTGAGGACGAACTCGCCGTCCGCCAGGTCCGCGAGGTTGCGCGACCCGCCGTGGAAGCGGCGCACCGGCGTGCCGGGCGCGAACTTCTCGATCTCCCGCTGCCAGTTCCCCATGAGCGAGGTCGGGCAGACCACCAGCGTGGGCCCCGCGGCCGATTCGATGTTCTGGCGGTGCAGATGCAGGGCGATCAGGGTGATGGTCTTGCCGAGCCCCATGTCGTCGGCGAGACAGCCGCCGAGGCCGAGCGACGTCATGGTGTGCAGCCAGTTCAGACCGCGCAGCTGGTAGTCGCGCAGTGTGGCTGCCAGGGCCGCGGGCTGACCGACCGTCCGCTGCCCGTCCTGCCGCCCACCGGACTCCGGGTCGGCCACCCGGCGGCGCAGCTGTTCCAGCCAGCCGGTGGCCCGGACCTCGACCCGACGGCCGTCGACCTCGGTGGAACCGGTCAGCACCGCTCCGAGCGCATCGATCGGAGTGACCTTGCGGTCCTGGGTCTCGCGGGCGCGGCGTGCGTCTTCGGGATCGATCAGCACCCACTGGTCGCGCAGCCGCACCACCGGCCTGTTGGCCTCGGCGAGACGGTCGAAATCGGCGCGGCTGAGCTGCTGGTCGCCCAGGGCGAACCACCAGTTGAACGTCAGCAGCGCATCGGCGGACAGCAGCGGCGGGGTGTCCGAGCCGGTCCGCGCGAACCCCTCGTGTTCCTGGTCCGCTCCGTCGTCCTGCGGACCGATGACGGCGCGTGCGGTGAGCTTGCGCGCCAGTTCCCTGGGCCAGTGCACCTGGACCCCGGTCGCGGCGAGTGCCCGCCCGGCTGGGCCGAGGAGTTCGGCGAGCTCTTCATCGGCGGGGTCGACGGAGTCGGGCACCGCGGCCGACAACAGCGGAGCCAGTGGAGGCCAGGCACGGGCGGCCCGGCGCAGCGCCAACAGGGCGTCCATCCGGACCCGCGGGCCGAAGGCGGCCGCGGCCGGTGCGGAGCCGGCCCAGACCTCGGCGGCATCGGCGACCAGCGCCGGATCGCTGACGCTGTGGATCTGCAGGACGGCTCGGAAGGACGGGCCGGCGGTCCGTACCTGGTCCTCGCCCTCGTCCGGCGCCGTCAGCCCCGACGCCTCGACCCGCAGCGAAAGCCGGACGCCCGCGTCGTGCCCGGCCGCGACATCGGATGCCCAGGCCCGCTGACCGGGTAGACGCTGCGGCGCGTCGACGGCGAACGCCGGGCCACCGGTGGCGCAGGCCGCCGCGGCGGTGCGCGGCAGCCCGTCCGCCACCGCGTCGAGGAACGCGCGCAGCAGCCGCTCGGGTTCGGGCAGCAGCACCGGCTGCGCGGTCCCGTCGAGCGGTACCGCATGGGCCAGAGGCGGCATCGAGGCGGCGAGTTCCCGGATCCGCGACTGATCGTCGGCCGTCAGCGGACCGGCCCGCCAGGCGTCGTGATCGGTGACCGTCAGCCCGGGCAACAGCAGACCCCGGGCAGCGAGTTGCAGCGCGAGGAGAGCAGCGGCGCCCCAGAACGCGGCGGCGCCGGAAGCATGCTCCGAGGTCCGTGCGCGCGTGAGTACGGGCAGCGCGTCGCGGACCGGGAGCAGCAGCGCCGGTACGGCGTACACCCGCGTGTCGGCGCCGACGACGGTCAACTCCTCGACGGAACCAGGAGTATCGGGGGGACTGCTACTGTCCGGATACCAGAAAGCCATACGGCCGGTACGGCAGGGATCCGCGGGCAGGAAGACCACGGAGCAGCCGGAGAGTGCGGAGATCTCGGAGAGCGTTGTCGCAGGAAGCCTGTGCACAGCGATGCCGAATTCCTCAAATTTGACTAGTTGGGGTTCGAGGCGCCGAGGGTACTCCACCACCGCGTGTCTCCGTGAGCGGAATCGCCGTGATCCGGCCCACTTCAGATGACTCGGCAGCCCTGCCCTGCCACCTGCCTCGCTTCGGGGTGGAGCCAGCACCCCCACAGGGGGAGGGGGCTTCCCCCGGAGTTCCGGGGTGATGGCGCCATGGCTGACGTACCCCTCGTAACCGTACGTTTCTACAGGTCAGCGCAGCTTTCCAGAGACCGGAGACCTCATGCCCCAGACCGTAGCCACCGTCGTGGACGGCGTCCGTGACGGTACGGGAAGTGCTGTAAGTGATGTAGATGCCGGCCGTACCGGAACCGCCCCGAGCCAGGGGAGTGCCTTCGCTCCCCTCCTACGGGCGGTCAAGGGGCAGGGGCTCCTGGAACGGCGCACCGGGTGGTACGCGGCGGGCATCGCCGCCAACCTGGTCGCTCTGGGCGCCGTGCTCACCGGCATGTTCCTCCTCGGTAATACGTGGTGGACCCTGCTGCTCGCACTGCCGTTGGCGATCTTCTGGTCCCGCACCGCGTTCGTCGGACACGACGCCGGACACGCCCAGATATCCGGTGACCGCGAGGCGAGCCGGGCCATCGGCCTCGTGCACGCCAACCTCCTGCTCGGCATGAACGAGGCATGGTGGAACGACAAGCACGTACGCCACCACGCCAACCCCAACCACATCGACAAGGATCCTGACGTCGGCGTCGGCGCCCTGGTCTGGACCCAGAAGCAGGCGGCCCAGCGAGAAGGCTTCGCCCGCTGGCTCACCCGTAACCAGGCGTGGCTGTTCTTCCCGATGCTGCTCCTCGAAGGCATCGCGCTCAAGATCTCCGGCTTCCAGTACCTGCGGCGGCAGCCCGCCCGCGAACGGGCCCTCTCGGCACTGCTCCTGGTCGCCCATCTCTGCCTGTACGCAACACTGCTGCTCACCGTCATGTCCCCGGGGAAGGCCGTCGTCTTCGCGCTCGTGCACCACGCGTTGTTCGGGCTCCACCTGGGCATGGCGTTCGCGCCGAACCACAAGGGCATGGAGATGCCCGACCTCGACGGCGACCGCTGGGGCCACCTCCAGCGCCAGGTCCTGACCTCGCGCAACGTACGCGGCGGCATTCTCACGGACTGGTTCCTCGGCGGACTCAACTACCAGATCGAGCACCACCTCTTCCCGAGCATGCCCCGCCCGCATCTGCGCCTGGCACAGCCCATGGTGCGGGCCCACTGCGAGACGATCGGCATGCCGTACACGGAGACCGGACTGATCGAGTCCTACCGGCAGGCACTCCAGCACATGCACGAGGTCGGCGAACCCCTGCGGTGAGGAAGTCGCGGCGGGCAGGAACCGATGGGGGCGCACAGGCGTTCTCACAGCAGGAGCGGCTTCCGGGCCGCGAAGGAGGCGTGGACGATGTCGAACAGCGCGAAGATTGCCATCGGGGGAGTCGTCGTGGCGGTCATCCTGATGCCGTTCATCGGATTCTGGCTGTCGCTGCTGATCCTGATCGGAGTTCCGGCGGTCGCCTATCTGCTGCTGGACCCGAGTCAGCGACGCAGGCTCCGCAGGATCACCCGCAAGGAAATAGGCCGCTGAACCATCAGTCGAAGACAAGCTGCCGACAACAAGCCGACAACAAGGGGGATTCAGCTGTGGGCGGGACCGTGACCGCGGTGAGCAGGAACGAGGCATATTCGTTCACCAAGCCGAACCGGAAGAGCATCACCCTGCTGGCCGGGCTCGGCGTGGAGGGAGATGTGCACGCGGGAGTCACGGTCAAGCACCGGTCACGGGTCGCGCGGGATCCCACCCAGCCGAATCTGCGCCAGGTCCATCTCATCCACGCGGAGCTGTTCGGCGAATTGCGGGCAGCGGGTTTCGAGGTCGCTCCCGGCGATCTCGGGGAGAACGTCACGACCGGCGGGGTTGATCTCCTGGCCCTGCCCGTCGGCACTCTGCTGCACCTCGGCGACGAGGCAGTCGTCGAGGTCACCGGCCTGCGCAATCCGTGCCTGCAGATCGACACCTTCCGGGACGGGCTCCTCAAGCAGGTCGTCGGCCGGGACGCTACGGACCGGATCGTGCGCAAGGCCGGGATCATGGGCATTGTCGCGGCCGGTGGTGTGGTCCGGCCCGGCGACCGGATCGAGGCCCAGCTGCCCGTCGGGCCGCATCGGGCGCTGGAGCGCGTATAGCCGGAGAGCGCGCGGTACGCGGCGGTGGGGGCGGAAGGCGGCCGTCGGCGGGCCGGCTGCCCCTTCGCGCCGCCGCCGGGAGCCTGCTCAGCCCGGCCGTACCGCGATGGCGTCCAGGGCCTTCAACAGGCCGGGCAGTTCCGTGCCGCGCCCGACCGGAAGCACCTCGCCCGGTTCCTCGTCCAGCAGGATGAACGCGATGTCATCGGTCCTGGCGACCAGTGACCAGCCGGGGCCGTCGGCGCGCAGCATCCGGGCGTCGCCCGTGGCGAAGGAGGACCGAACGCGGCCCGGGGGCGGCGGGGTGTCCACATAGGAATGGGCCTCCGCGAGGGCCCGGCGTACTCCAGCGTGCGCACTGGAAGGCTTGTCCTCTGCGGGGTTCTGGGCGGTGGAGGAGGGCCCGTCGCTCCGGGGCCGCTTCTCGACCCCGGCCTCGATCTCGGCTCCGGTCCCGGTTCCGGCTTCGTCTACGGCGTTGCCCCCGCCGACAGCTCCGTCCTCGGACTCCACCTCGGCTCCGGTCCCGCCCGTGACTTCATTCCCGGCTTTGGCGTCGGCGTAGGAGTCGACATCTGCTCCGGCGTCGGCACTGAGCTCGCCGTCGCCTTCATTTCCGGCATCGGCGTCGACCTGTTCGGCAAGCCCGGCGGACGTGCCGGGGCGGTCGTCGGCCGGGCCCCCGGCCGACTCCGCGCCGCCGCCCGGAGTGGCGAAGTCGGTCTCGTCGTCGAGCTGCTCGCGCCAGGCCGCCCACTGGTGCGCTATCTCGTCCGCACCCATGCGCCGCTGTGCCGGACCCCACGACTCCGTGTCCGGAGGTGTCAGCGGCGCCGGATCGGTGCCGTCGGCATCCGGGTCCGGCAACGGATCGTGCGGGGCGGCCAGTCCCGGGGCGGCGGCTCTCACCGCGAGAGGCCAGCCGGGCAGAGCGCAGACCACCGAACGGTCGTCGGGGGAGAGGTCGTAGTCCATTCCGCAGTCCCAGGCCGCGATGGCGACCGCGACCAGCGACACGTCCTCGACGACGACGGTCCACCGCGCACCACCGCCGTCCTGGCCGAGAACCAGTCCGTACCCTTCGGCGTACGGTTCGAGGGCGAACGCCGCACATGCTGCGGGGTAGTCGTCGCCGAGCACGCTCGGGAACTGTGCCGGTGTCAGCAGCACCGCGGTCAGCACATACAGTGCGTCGTCGTCCGTGACTACGTCGCTCGTGCCGGTCACGGCACCCTCCTCGTCCGTCATGGTTGTCCGTCGGCGCACCTTAACCAGTCGGTATCCCACTCGTCGAGGCCCTGACAAAGGAGGACGCGGGGCCCGCGTCCGGGCGGACGGCGCTGCTCAGTCGGTGGGCAGACCGAGCAGCGTACGGGCCACTGTCTGCGGTGATTCGTCGCGCTCGCGGGCCAGCGCGATGACGGCCCGGCAGGCCAGCTCATTGATGCCGAAGGAGAGTGCCTCGGGCGACACCCAGCCGCTCGCCTCGTCGATCCGTGCCTGATCCTCCTCCACGGACGCCGAGACGTACGTGGCGGCTGCCTCGAACAGGTTGTGCTGCTTGCGCTCCTGTTCGAGAGGGGCTGCGGGCCGCTGGTCCTTCCGGTCGGGGGAGACAACCTGCCGGAGAGTGCCGAATATGCCGATCATGGAGACCGTCCTCCCGAGGACCTGTGAACGCATGACGTGCCCGAACAACATCTGGGCGAACATCATCTGCTCGCCCAGCACGTGCTCGTACACCCTATGGTGTTCCCCGCCGACGTAGAGTTGGACCACCGACCGAGGCAAGGGGGCAGCGCGCGATGAATCGGTACGACCGGCTGAGCGAAATTCAGCGCCTCGATCCGGAGCGGGACTTCCTCCGGATCTATCGGATCACGGCAACCTACGAATTTCCCTGGGATATCACCCGCGCTCTCGAACTGGCCCTGTACCGCACCTATGCCGTCCCGAGCATCGGACGACTCCTGGCCGAAACCAGCGAACTGACGGACCGTTCGCAGAAGCGCTACGACGACACCGCGCTCCTCCTCGACACGGTCGTCGAGCACGGCTTCGAGAGCACCCCGGGGCGCACGGCCATCCGCCGGATCAATCAGATGCACCGCAGTTACGACATCAGCAACGACGACATGCGCTATGTGCTGTGCACCTTCGTCGTCACCCCGAAGCGGTGGCTCGACAGCTACGGCTGGCGCCGGCTGTCCGACCACGAACTGCGGGCGTGCGCCGCCTACTACCGGACCCTGGGCGCCCATATGGGCATCAAGGACCTGCCGGAGACGTACGAGGATTTCGAGCGCACCCTTGACAGCTACGAGGCCGAGCACTTCGGCTGGGACGAAGGGGGGCGCCGCGTCTCCGACGCCACCTTGGACCTGATGAGCTCCTGGTATCCGCGTCCCTTCGCGGCCGTCGCGCGGAAAGCGGCCCTCGCGCTTCTCGACGATTCCCTGCTGCGGGCGTTCCGGTACGAACGACCGGGCTCCGCGACCCGAAACCTCACCCACGGCGCCCTGCGGCTGAGGGCACGGGCCGTACGACTGCTGCCGCCGCGTGCCACCCCGCACTACGCCCGGCAGAACCCGGAGATCAAAGGCTATCCGGACGGCTACGAGGTGGCCGGGCTCGGTACGTTCCCCAGCCCGGGCATTCGCGGCTGTCCGGTCGCGCACACCGGACGCCCCGACGCCCCGGTCGAATGAGGAGCCGAGCGAGGAGCCGAGCGCGCGGTCGAGCCGGCAGCCGATCGCTCAGGAAGTGAGCAGGGCGGCAGAGCGCTCGACCGTCAGCGCATCCGTACGGAGAGGGCGAGGAACCGGTCGTCCTCGTCGGTGTACGTATCGAGCCGCCAGCCCGAACGTGCCAGCAGGGGGCGGAGGTTGTGCTCGGCGCGCAGATCGTCGTCCGTGATCCGGCGGCCGTGGCGCGCTGCCAGAGCGGCCCGCCCGATGGGATGGAAGAGGGCCAGCAGTCCTCCCGGCCGGACCACTCGCGCCAATTCCGCCAGGTCCGGTCCGGGGTGGGACAGATGGGAGATCAGCCCGGCCCCGAACACCGCGTCGAGCGACCGCGACCGCAAGGGAAGACGGGCGACATCGGCGAGGAGCAGAGTTCCACTGCCGTTCCGCGCCGCCCGTACCGCCGCCTCCAGCATCGCCGCCGTGAGGTCCACGCCCAGGACCGTGCCCCGCGGTCCCACGGCCGCGCGCAGAGCAGGCAGTGCCCGGCCCGTACCGCAGCCGGCGTCGAGCACCGCGTCACCGGGACCCAGCCCGAGTGTGCCGACGGCGGAGGCGTAGGCAGGCCCGTCGTCGGGAAACCGGGTGTCCCAGTCCGCCGCGCGCGCCGTGAAGAACTCCTGGACGTGTGTGTGGTCATCGGTCATACGGACATGATCGCGCAGTTGCCGAGGGGGCGGAACAGAGCGAAACATTGGGAAATGGGGTGCATGTTCGAGCACCCTATGATCGTTGGGGAACATCTCTCTGTCATATTTCAGCAGCTTTCGAACTGCGCCCTGGGTGCGCGCCCCCACCGCGACTAGCGTCCCCGATTCATGGGACACCTGGACCACGCCACCTTCGGCTGGCTGACACCTGTGCTGTCGTACGCGATGGCATGCATCGGCGCCGCACTCGGACTGAGCTGCACCGTGCGGGCACTCGACACGACCGGCCGTTCGCGCCGCAACTGGCTGATCACGGCCGCGTCCGCCATCGGCTCGGGCATCTGGACGATGCACTTCGTAGCGATGCTCGGGTTCGGCGTGACCGGCACCGACATCCGCTACAACGTGGCACTGACCATCCTCAGCCTGCTCGGCGCCATGGTGGTGGTCGGCGGCGGAGTCTTCGCCGTCGGCTACAGCCGCGACCGGACCAGGGCACTGCTGCTCGGCGGGTTCGCCACCGGACTCGGCGTCGCCAGCATGCATTACCTGGGAATGGCGGCGCTCCGCCTGCACGGCACGATCCACTACGACCCGTTGCGCGTCGCGCTCTCCGTCGCCCTCGCTGTCGTGGCCGCGACGGCGGCGCTCTGGGCGGCGCTCAACATCAAATCCACCCGGGCCGTCGCACTGGCCTCGCTCGTCATGGGCGCGGCGGTCAGCAGCATGCACTACACCGGAATGCTGGCAGTCTCCGTGCAGGTCACCCCCTCGGGCAGGGAACTCGCCGGGGCAACGACCATGCAGTTCATCTTTCCCCTGGCCGTCGGTCTCGGCTCGTACCTCTTCCTGACCTCGGCGTTCGTCGCGCTCTCCCCGACGGCCAGGGAACGCGACGCCTACGTCTACGCCGAACGCACCGCAGGACCGGCCGAAGCGGACTCCACCGAGACCGCACCACACGGATTCACCGGGCGGGGTCCCGTCCCCCGACCACGACGCGGTGGACCGAGCGCCCGCGACACATTGCCCGCCACTGCGCCCTGACACCACGGGACACCACGGCACTTGACGTCACGGCCTGACGTCACGACGTGACATCACCGCGCCCGACATCACCGCGCCCGATATCACCGACCCTTGGCGCCTGTGCACCCGGCCACCGGCACCGGCCCCGGCGCCCGCGACACACCCAGCTCCACACCCGGAACGAGGAGGCCATGCGCCCACCCCGCACGACCCCGGAAACCGGTGCGACGGCCACCCCCCGGCCCACCGCCCCGCCGACGCGTGGACGCCGCGCACACGCGGGGCCGCCTGCCGATGAGAGCGCCGAGGACGCACGGCTGCTGTTGACACACGACCCATCCGCGCCACGCCGGCGGTGGATGCTGCGTCCCAGGACCGTACGCGCAAAGATCATCTCGCTGCTGATGGTGCCGGTCGTCTCGCTGCTTGCCCTGTGGGGTTTCGCCACGGTCACCACCGCCCAGGATGTGGCACGCCTGCGCCAGCTGCAGCGGGTCGACGGCGAGGTCCGGGCCCCGATATCCACCGCCGTCGCGGCACTCCAGAGCGAGCGCCGGGCGGCCGTGCTGCAGAGCGCTGCCCCCAGCAGCGCCCAGGCCGCCGCACTGGAGCGGCAGGTGAGGCGCACCGACACCGCACTCGCCGCACTGCGTCTGGACAGCGACCACACCATCGCCGACACCGGCAACCTCCCGTCCGCCGTCGCCGACCGGCTCGACCGGTTCCTCGCACTCACCCACCGACTGCGCACCGACAGGAGCAGGGCGGGCGACGAGCGCACCGTCTACGAGCAGTACACCGAGGCCGTCTCCGCAGCCTTCGGCGTCTCCGGCGCCCTCACCGGAATCCAGGACGACGCACTCGGCTCCGACGCCCGCGTCCTGCTCGAACTCGCCCGCGCCGACGAGATGCTGGCCCGCGAGGACACCCTGCTCGCCACGGCCGCCCGCACCGGAGCGCTCAAGGGCGGCCAACTGCGTCTGTTCACCGGAGCGGTGGCCACCCGGAGGATCCTCGCCGAGACCGCGGGTGCGGATCTCCCCGCCACCGAGGGCGCCACCTGGCAGAAGCTCACCACCGGGGACGCGTACCGGCAGCTCCAGGCCGCCGAGGACAAAGTGCTCGCCGCACCTGCCGGACGCAGGGCGGCACAGGCGGTGCCCGTGACCGACTGGGAACGAGCGGCGGCTCGCGTGCGGAGCGAGTTGCGCACCATCGACACCACCGCCGGGCAACGCGCCGCCGACCGGGCGAACCCGCTGGCCCGCGGACTGCTCAGCCCGTCCGGAGCCGCAGTTCTCTTCGGCTGCGCCGCCGTTGCCGCGTCCCTGGTGATCTCCGTACGCATCGGCCGCGCGCTCGTAGTCGAACTGGTCGTCCTCCGCAACAGCGCCCTGGAGATCGCCCGACGCAAACTGCCCCGCGCCATGCGACGGCTACGGGCGGGCGAGGAACTCGACATCGCGGCCGAGGCGCCGCAGGGCCCGGCCAGCCACGACGAGATCGGCCAGGTCGGCGAGGCTCTCGGCACTGTGCACCGGGCAGCCCTCATTGCCGCCGTCGAACGGGCCGAACTCGCCGATGGCATCTCCGGAGTCTTCGTCAACCTCGCGCGCCGCAGCCAAGTACTGGTCCATCGTCAGCTCAACCTCCTCGACAGCATGGAGCGCCGGGCCGACGATCCGGACGAGCTGAGCGATCTCTTCCGGCTCGACCACCTCACCACTCGGATGCGACGGCACGCCGAGAGCCTCATCATCCTGTCCGGAGCGGCGCCGGGACGGGCCTGGCGGATGCCCGTACCGCTGACGAACGTTGTACGCGCCGCCGTCTCCGAGATCGAGGACTACGCCCGGGTGGAGGTACGGCAACTGCCCGACGCCGCCGTGAAGGGCACCGCCGTCGCCGACCTCACCCACCTGCTCGCCGAACTCATCGAGAACGCCGCACAGTTCTCACCGCCCCACACCAAAGTGCGCGTCAGCGGCGAACCCGTGGGCAACGGCTACGCCCTGGAGATCGAGGACCGCGGCCTGGGCATGGGCAATGAACTCCTCGGCGAGGCGAACCGGCGCATCGAGCAGGCGGAGGCGCTCGACCTCTTCGACAGCGACCGGCTCGGCCTCTTCGTCGTCGGCCGGCTCGCCGTACGGCACCACATCAAGGTCCGGCTGAGCACCTCCGCGTACGGCGGAACGACCGCCGTGGTTCTGCTCCCCACGTCACTGCTGCAGAGCGCACTCCAGGCGGCCGAGGAGCCGGCCGCGCCGGGGAACGCCTCGGTCGAGCGCCGGGACGACCGGGACCGCCCGCCCTTTGGACCCGGACCCGGACCCGGACCCGGACCCGGGCCTCGCGCGGTGCGACCGTGGACCACCGCCTTTCCCACGCCGGTACCCGTACCCGCCCTCGAATCCCGTACGGAGCCGGCTGCCTCGGTGACCTCGCTGCGCGGGCGTCCGGGCAGCACGGCCGAGCACGGGTCCGGGGCCCGGACGGACGCCCAGTCCGACGACGGCACTCTGCCGCGTCGGGTGCGCCAGGCCAACCTCGTCCCACAACTCCGCGAGGAGCCCCGCCCCGATGAACCGGCACGCGGCGCCCCGGACGACAACGGTGGCTCCCCGCAGCGCACCCCTGAGCAGGCCCGGCAGCGCATGACCGCCTACCGCAACGGCTGGGTGCGCGGCGGCGGCACCGTCCCCGGCACCTCCGATCCCCGCCCAGGCACCACCACCCCCGGCATTACCACCCCCGGCACCAGCGACCCCCGTCCACGCAGCGAAGGAGACCACGCATGATCGCGAACGAGAGGACCGGGGGACGTCACACCTCGGGTGAACTCGACTGGCTGCTGGACGATCTGGTGGCACGGGTCGGCGAGGTCCGCCACGCCATCGTGCTCTCCGGTGACGGCCTCGCGATGGGCGCCTCCAGCGCCCTCAGCCGCGAGGACGCCGAGCATCTCGCCGCGGTGGCCTCCGGATTTCACAGCCTGGCCAAGGGCGCGGGGCGCCATTTCCGCGCCGGGAACGTACGCCAGACCATGGTCGAGATGGACGAGGGCTTCCTGTTCGTCGCCGCGGCGGGCGACGGATCGTGTCTCGCGGTACTCAGCACGGCCTTCGCCGACATCGGACTGGTCGCCTACGAGATGGCCCGGCTCGTCAAACGCGTCGGAGAGCATCTGCGCACCCCGCCGCGGTTCGCCGCACCGTCGTCGACCGTCGGCTGAGCGGACGGAGACGGCCGTGTCCATGACCGACGGGGGGCCTGGAGGCACCCCGCTGACCCCGGGCCCGCACGCACACACCGGCAGCCAGTGGTACGACGCCGAAGCCGGCCCGCTGGTCCGCCCGTACGCGGTGACGGGTGGCCGGACCGAACCCGGCCCCGCCGGCGCGCGGTTCGATCTGATCGCACTCGTCAACCTCGACGACAACGCGCCGGACAGCTCCGAGGAATCCCTGCTCGGCCCGGAACACCGGGCCATGCTCACGCTCTGCCGGTCGGAAACCCAGTCCGTCGCGGAACTCTCCGCCGACGCCGACCTTCCGGTCGGAGTCGTACGCGTGCTCCTCGGCGATCTCCTCGAAGCCGGCTATGTGCGGGTCAGCCGCCCCGTACCGCCCGCGCAGCTGCCGGACGAACACATCCTCCGTGAGGTGATCAACGGTCTGCGGGCCCTGTAGGGGCACGACGGCGATGCGACCGTTCCCACGGGCACACGGAACACACGGTTCGCTCTCCTCACCCCGGCGGAGGGAGGGGAGAGCGGACCGCGTTTCAACGTCCGTACGCTTCCTCCGGGTCAGACATTGACGCCGTAGTCGGACGCGATACCGGCCAGGCCCGAGGCGTAACCCTGGCCGACCGCACGGAACTTCCACTCCGCACCGTGCCGGTACAGCTCGCCGAAGACCATGGCGGTCTCGGTCGAGGCGTCCTCGCTGAGGTCGTAGCGAGCCAGCTCGACGCCGTTCGCCCGGTTCACCACGCGGATGAACGCGTTGCGGACCTGGCCGAAGCTCTGCCCACGGCTCTGTGCGTCATGGATGGAGACCGGAAAAACTACCTTGGCGACATCGGCCGGGACAGCCGCAAGATCGACGTTGATGGACTCGTCGTCGCCCTCGCCCTCACCGGTCAGGTTGTCACCGGTGTGCTGGACCGAGCCGTCCGGGCTCGTCAGGTTGTTGTAGAAGACGAAGTGCAGGTCGGAGAGGACCTTGCCGGCGTCCGAGCACAGCAGGGCGCTCGCGTCCAGGTCGTGATCCGCACCCGTCGTCGTCCGTACGTCCCAGCCCAGGCCGACCGTCACTGCGGTCAGGCCGGGCGCTTCCTTCGACAAGGAGACGTTGCCACCCTTGGCCAGGGTCACACCCATGAACTTCCTCCATTGATCCAGTGGTCCAGCGATTCGATGATGCGGTGATCAGCGCTTCTTCGGCCGTCACCCGGGTCAACGACGGTGCCGCGCCCATGGTTCCCTTGCTTGCGCAATCCCTGAAGTAAGAAGCTGCGAGGAGTGTTCCCCTTCGGCGAGGCGGGGTCTCATGTGTGCGGGTCGGTCCCAGGACCCGCATCGGTTTCTTTCATGGCCTTCGTCCCACTCTTCACGATCGGCATGGATGTGCCCAGGGCACGGGCCGTGGTCGGCAACCTGTTCGAACCGAACACCATGATTGCTTGTCTGCAGACCGCCCGTACGACCGGCCGCCAGAAGCGGCACCGCGACGCTCAGAGCGGTGCCCGGACCATCCGAAGCCGGAGCGTGGGGTGACGGGGAGCCGCGAAGCCGTACGACGCGTACAGCGCGGCGCCGTCCGCCGTGGCGTTCAGATCGACCACCGTGACGCGGGCCTCGTCACGGAACCAGGTGAGCAGGGCGTCGAGGCAGACACGGGCATGCCCGCGGCGGCGCCGGCGGGGATCGGTGCTGACGTTGGAGACACGCCCGTGCAGTCCGCTCGGATTCGCCGGGCTGGGGGCATGCGCATCACACGTCCCGACCGCACTGGCGACGGTGCCGAACTCGGGATCGTCGACCAGGAACGCGGCGAACGTGGCGGGATGACGCAGCCGCTCGGTGAACCACTGGGCCGAGGCCGCCCGCCACGGGGCGTCCGCACCGCCCGTCTCCATCCCCATGTCGGCCAGCATCAGCCCCCGCAACCGCACGAGCGCGGGCACATCGTCGAGCGTGGCACGGCGGGCACGCACCACGTGCCCGCCGTCGATGCCCGGACCGCAGCCGGAGGCCGGGTGGCCGAGGCACGAGGGGGTCATGAGTACCTCCACTTCCGTTCGTAGCGGACACGGGCGGCCCACAGCCCGTATGCGTACAGGGCCAGGACCGTTGCGAGCAACAGGTAGTAGAGCGGCGGCAGTGCGCTCATGCCGAGCAGCGGACCGAGCGGGGTGACCGGCAGCAGCAGCCCGACCACGGCAAGACCCGACGCGGCCGCGCGCAGTGGACCACCGCTGCGATCCTCGGCCGTGCGACGGCCGGAACGCAGCAGCAGCATCACCAGAGCCTGGGTGAGGAGGTTCTCGGTGAACCATCCGGAGTGGAAGGCCTCCTGCCCGCCCTCTGTCGCCGAGCCGTGCAGTGCGAAGGCCAGCACGGCGAACGTCGCCAGGTCGGCGGTGGCGTTCAGCAGACCGAAACCCGTGATGAAGCGGAGGAAGTCGCGAGGGCGCAACACCGTGGGCCGCCGCAGCACCGAGGGTGCGGGCCGGTCGAAAGCGAAGGCGAGCTGTGCCACGTCGAAGCACAGGTTCTGCACCAGGACCTGCGCCGGAAGCATCGGCAGAAACGGCAGCATCAGCCCCGCGGCGAGCATCGCGATGACGTTGCCGAGGTTCGACGAGAGCGTGATGCGCAGATACGTGGCGATGTTCCCGCTGCAGTGCCGGCCCGCCGTGATCGCGTGATCGATCGCCACGAGATCCTTTTCCGCCAGCACCACATCGGCGGTCTCCCGCGCCACATCGACCGCGTTGCGCGGGCAGATGCCGACATCCGCCGCGTGCATCGCGGGCAGATCGTTGACGCCGTCGCCGAGGAATCCGGTGGTGTGCCCGAAGCCGCGCAGCGCGGAGACGATCCGGGCCTTGTGCTCGGGCGTGCAGCGGGCGAAGACCGTGGCCCGGTCGGCGGCCTGCGCGAGTAGCCCGTCCGACAGTGCGTCGATCCGTTCCGCGGAGAGGACCTCGCCCGGGTCGAGGCCCAGATCCCGGCAGGCGCGGGCGACGGTCCCTGGATCGTCACCGCTGAGGACCTTCACGGCAATGCCCCGGTGCCCCAGCACGGCCAGCGCTTCCGCCGCGCTCGGGGTGAGCGCGTCCCGCAGAGTGACGAAGCCGAGAAAGGCCAGCCCCCGTTCGTCGGCCGTCGTGTACGGACCGAGTCGGGCGGGCCGTTCGGTACGGGCTACCGCGAGCAGCCGCAGACCGTTCCCCGCCTCACGCGCGGCCAGGGCCTTCAGCCGGTCCCGTTCGGCATCGTCGAGGGCGCACCGGTCGAGCACCGCTTCCACCGCCCCCTTCGTCACGAGGGTGTGCGTACCGAGCCTGCCGGGGCTGCGGACGACCGCGGTGGCGAGGCGCCGCACGGGATCGAACGGCAGCGCGGCCACTCCGTCGTACGCGGACAGTGCCTCCTCCTGGTCTTCGGCCGCGTCCAGAACCGCCTCGTCGAGTGCGTCGGGGGCGGGCAGATCGGCGAGCTGCAGTGTCCACAAGGCGTTGACCCCGGCCCAGTGCAGCACCTCGGGATCGGACCGGTCCGCTCCGTTCAGTGACCGTTCGACGACCGGCCGGTCCTGGGTGAGCGTTCCGGTCTTGTCCAGACACAGCACGTCGATCGCCCCGAGATCGTGCAGTGCGGGCAGCCGCTTGACGATCACCCCACGGTTCCGGGCAAGCAGCGAAGCGCCTCTGGCCAGCGCCGTCGTGACGATCACCGGCAGCATTTCCGGGGTCAGCCCGACGGCCACCGCGACGGCGAACGGCAGCGTCTCCAGACCGCGGCCGCGCAGTGCCGCGTTGGCCATCAGCACCAGCGGCGGGGTGAGCAGCATGAACCGGATCAGCGTCCAGGAGATCCCCTGCACCGAACGGTCGAAGGCGCTCGTGCCGCGGCGGCCGGCGGAACCGTCGTACGTGGCGGCGAACCGGGTGTCGGCACCCGTGGCCGTCACCACCGCCGTCCCGCTGCCGGAGGCCACGCTGCTGCCCTGGAAACACAGCTCCGGTCGCCCGAACGGCCCGGCCCCGCCGACGTGCCCGGCATCGGCCGTGAGGTACCGGTCCGGCGTGTCGACGGGTTGTTTGGAGACCGGCGCCGACTCACCGGTGAGGGCCGACTGATGTACGGTCAGGCCGCTCGCGCGCAGCAGCCGCACATCGGCGGGTACGAGATCCCCCGGGCCGAGCCTGATCACATCGCCCGGCACCAGTTCCCCGACCGGCAGCTCACGTGGCTGTGGCGCGTCATCCGGGCCGGTCCGGCGCAGCACCGTCGCGGTGGTAGCCACCAGCTCCCGCAGGGCAGCCGTCGAACGGTCGGCCCGATGCTCCTCCGCGGAACGCAGCAGACAGCTGACGACCACGAGCACCAGAGTCACCGAGGCCGTGCCCCACGAGGCCACCGCTGCCGAGACCAGACCGAGACAGAGGAGCACCGAGGTGAACGGATCCCGCAGGCTGCGAAGGAAACGGCGGGGCCAGGAGACCGGGCGCCAGGCCGGCAGGGTGTTCTCGCCGAACCGCGCCAGCCGTTCCTCCGCCTGCCCCTCCAGCAGCCCTCGTGGCCCGCTGTCCAGCGAGCGGAGCACCTGCAAGGAGGTCGGTGCGGCGCTCGGCGACGTGGGTGGCGCGACGTCGGCGGAGGCGCTCCGTGCGGCCGCCGCGCCCGCTATCGGCACGACGACGGCGGACGAGCGGTCGGGCGCGGTGCTGCCGGAACCTGCGGCGGCGCTGCTCTCAGGCACCGAGCCCACGGAGGCGTACGGGCTGCTCGGGCGTGTGTCCGGCGCGTTCGGTGAGCTGGCCGACCATCAGCCGTACCACCGTCACCACATCGGGGTCGTCGACCAGGTACACCTGTCGGCGGCCCTCGCGCCGTGACCGTACGAGACCGGCCAGTTTCAGCTTGGTCAAATGCTGGCTCACCGAGGGAAGGGTGCCGCCCACCCGGTCGGCGAGGCCGGTGACATCGCTCTCGCCCTGGGACAGGGCCCACACGATGTGCAGCCGCGCAGGCGTCGCGAGCAGGCCGAAGGCGGCAGCCGCCGCCACCAGTACCTCCGTGGGCGGATCCTCGAAACCGCCGCCGGCAGCTGTCGACACTCTTGCTCTCCCTGTCCGCGGGGGCTGCTTCCCGCACCCGAGGTCCCCAGTGTAGGCGCCGGGCGATCGGGGGCCGCGGGCCCGTACTCCCGGCGCGCGCGACCCATGTGTGCGGGCCCGTGCACTCATGAAGGGGAACGCGGGAACCACAGGCGCGCTCGGACAGACGGACAGACGCATCGGTGGCTGGATTCAGCCGGTTGCGGACTCATCCGATCAGGGAGTGAGTGGGAAACGGTCACCTCGCTAAAAAAGCGATCCCATTCCCCAGGAGCAGGTGCTCGTTTGCCATGCTGTCGCCGTAGTCGCCGTCGACGTCGTTATGTCGACGTGTTCATGTCTACGTATTCATGCTGACGGTCCACGGAATCCGAGCCTTTCAAGACAGCTCTGACCTGAGCATTCGGTGTCTTGGGGCTCACTGGTGAGAGAAGTGATCGATGCTTTCCGAGCACGCTGACAACACTCACGGGGAGATGGCCGGGGAGGGCGGGGAGGCCGAGGCTCTCGCGCTCAAGATATTGGTCGCCGGAGGCTTCGGAGTCGGCAAGACGACGCTGGTCGGCGCGGTCAGCGAAATCCGGCCGCTGCGGACCGAGGAACTTCTCAGCGAGGCGGGGCAGTCGGTCGACGACACCGACGGGGTCGATCAGAAGACCACGACCACTGTTGCCATGGATTTCGGACGCATCACCATCCGGTCCGGCCTCTCGCTCTACCTGTTCGGCACACCGGGGCAGGACCGTTTCTGGTTCCTGTGGGACGAACTGTCCCAGGGAGCCCTCGGGGCCGTGGTCCTCGCCGACACCCGTCGTCTGGAGGACTGTTTCCCGGCCGTCGACTACTTCGAGCACCGACGCATCCCCTTCGTCGTCGCGGTCAACTGTTTCGCGGGCGCCCGCGCATACGGTGAACGCGACGTGTCCCGTGCCCTCGATCTCGACCTCGGTACGCCCGTCGTCCTGTGCGATGCGCGCGACCGGGATTCGGGCAAGGAAGTCCTGATCCGCATGGTCGAGTACGCCGGGCGGATGCACGCGGCCCGGCTCCTCGACTCGGTGAGCTGACCTTCCCGGCACGCTTCCCTCGCACGCCACAGGGCCAGGACCCGGCCACATGACGGAGGACCGCTTGCCCGTACGTGACCCGTGCGCAAGGCTTACGCGAAACGTGGGGCACGGGGAACGTATGAGCGGGGAGGAGCGGGGATATGGCGCTGGACAGGGGACTTGACTGGCTCCTTGACGATCTCACGGGCAGGGTCGAGTACATACGGCACGCGTTGGTGCTGTCGAACGACGGACTGGTGACCGGAGCGAGTACGGGGCTGGCGCGCGAGGACGCGGAGCATCTCGCCGCGGTCTCGTCCGGGCTGCACAGCCTCGCCCGTGGATCGGGACGCCATTTCCGGGCCGGGAGGGCCCGGCAGACCATGGTGGAATTCGACGAGGCGCTGCTCTTCGTGACGGCCGCGGGTGAGGGCAGTTGTCTGTGCGTGCTGAGCGAGGCCGAGGCCGATGTCGGTCAGGTCGCGTACGAGATGACGTTGCTCGTGAACAGGGTCGGGGAGCACCTCGGTGTCGCCGCGCGGCAGGCGGGGAGTGACGGCGCCAACCAGCCCTGACCGGTCGCGGGAGTTATCCACAGGCCGGATGAACGGTGTCTCTCCCGGGTTAATGTGCTCACAGAGAGTAATTGGGCCTCGCGGGGGAGAGCATCATGACTGTCACCGAATCTCTGTGCACGGATACTGAGAGCACGATGGCCGTGGGCACGGCAGCCCGGGAACTCCAGCTGAAGCGCGGTGAGTTCGCCATTGCCGCGCATGTGGGTCTGGTCCGGGTGCTGATGCGGCAAGGTGGTGGTGGAAGGGCGAGGGTCCGCAGGGAGGAGGTCGACCGGCTGCGGGCGCAGGACGGGTTCCCGGAAGCGTTGCGGGAGCGGGTGCGTACGGTTGGGACGGCGGAAGGGGCCCGATTGCTCGGGATCAGCCCCGACCGTTTCACCAAGCTGGCCCGCGCGGGTTGCCTCCCACCGATCACGTTCTATCTCAACCGGTACCGGGCGGTGGTCTGGCTCTATCTCGCCGAGGAGCTCGCAGGGTTCGCCGCCCGGGAACCTCACCTCCTGGTGGGGAAGAGTCCGGCCTGGGTGCGTAGCCGGCTTGACGGAGGCGTCGACCACCGTGCGCGTGAGTGGCGCTCACTCCGGATCGAACGGCTGCTGAGCCGCACGGACGACCCCTGGGCCCGCGCGGCCGTGCTCGCGGGCGCACTGGACCCGGTGCAGTTGGCGGAGGTGGTCGACGATCCGTACGAGCGTGTCTACCTCGCCAGGATCGGCTCCGAACCGGTATACGGGCCCACGGCGTCGCCCGCCGCGCGGGAGACCATGGCGCGCCTGATGCAGGCCGACGAACCGGACGAGATGTTGTGGCGGCGCGTCGGCCTGATCATGGAGCTGGACAACGCGAGGGAGGCCCGTCCGGCTCCGCGTCCGGGCGAAGAGTGGCGCCCTCGCCCCGGCCCTGGGCGCGATCGCCGACCTGAGATCGAGAGTGAGCGAGGACCGGAATCCGAAGGCGGCACCGGGGTCGAACGCGGTGTTGAGCCCGAACTCCGTGGCGAGCGTGAACCCGGTGTCGACCCTGAACTCCGAGTCGAGCCAGGATTCCGTGATGACCCGGAACTCCGAGTCGACCCGGAACTCCGAGCCGGGCCAGGACTCCGAGTCGGGCCAGGACTCCGAGTTCAGGAAGAGCTCGTCACCGAGGGAGAGCCCGCTTCGGCGGGTTCGGGCTCCGAACCCGCCCCGGCGTTCGATCCTGGTCCGGCGCCCGAACCCGCACCCACCGTCGTTCCTGTACGCGATTGTGCTCAGGTGCGTGATCCGGCTCCGGATCCTGGGCCCGAGCCGACAGCGGTGCCGGAAGCCGCACTCGGGCTGCTCGCCCGGTTCGGGCTGCGGCGGCGCCCATCCCGGCGTCCTTGCTGAAAACTATTGGCACGGGAGAACGGCACCGGCATCCTGACCCACATGCTGATCAGGGAAGCCACAGTCGGGGACTGGGCCGGCATCTGGCCGTTCTTCCACGAAATCGTCGCCGCGGGCGAGACGTTCACCTATCCGCTCGACCTCGATGAGTACGAGGCCCGCTCCTGGTGGCTCCTCAAGTCACCGAACCGCACGGTCGTCGCGGTCGACGACGACGGGGTGGTCCTCGGCACGGCGAAGATGAACAACAACCACATGGGCAGCGGCGCGCACATTGCCAGCGCCAGCTACATGGTGGACCCCGAGCATTCCGGGCAGGGTGTGGGCCGGGCCCTGTGTGCGTACACACTGGACTGGGCTCGCGCGTCGGGGTTCCGGGCCATGCAGTTCAACGCCGTGGTGGAGACGAACATCCACGCTGTCCGGCTCTACCGCTCGCTCGGATTCGAAGTCCTCGGCACGCTGCCCGAGGGGTTCAATCATCCGAAACAGGGCTTCGTCGGACTGCACATCATGCACTGCCGTCTCTGACCCACTACCGCCTCTGGGAACCTGCCGAGTATCCGACCTGACCGCCTCGACCGGCTGAGTTTCGGAAGGGATTCGGCCAAGGACTTGCTCCGCTCTCTTCGCGTCGTGTCCGTCATGTCCCAACCAGTGCCGATGTGTGTTCAGTTGTGACTTCGGATCCTCCGTGGGGCGGTTGCGCACGTAGTTGTCACGGGCAGTACTGTGCGCCCCACCGCCATTCGGGCGATGAAACATATGCGGAGGAAGAATTCATGACCATACCCAGGAGATCGTTGCGTGCTGCGGGGACACTCGCGGCCGCAGCGGTGGTCGGCCTCACCGGCACGGTCCTCACCGCCGGCCCGGCCGCAGCTCACACTCCCACCTGGGCCGTGACCTGTACTGATGTGAGCCTTGACTTGACCGCCTACAACGGCAACGTCACCAACGAGGTGACTGTCACAGTCGACGGCGAGAACCTCCTGCCCACCCAGACCTTCGGCAAGGAGTTCCACCAGAAGCTCGAGCTGCCCAAGCACGACAAGGAACTGACGGTCCATCTCGTCGTCAAGGCCGGCGACGGTGACAAGTTCTCGCGCGACGAGACCAAGCAGGCGCCCGTGTGCGAGGGCACCACCCCGTCACCCGAGCCGTCCGAGGGCACCCCGTCACCTGCGCCGTCCGAGGCCACGCCGTCGGAAGCGCCCTCCTCGGAGGCCCCCTCCTCGGAGGCCCCCTCCTCGGAGGCGCCCGTCGAGAGCGCTACGCCCAGCGAGGCGCCTTCGGAGTCCGCCCCGGCAGCGGCTTCCCCGAGCCCCAGCTCGCCGGACCTGGCCGAGACGGGTTCCTCGTCCGCCACCCCGATCATCGGCGGAGCGGCTGTGGCCGTCCTGCTGGCCGGTGGCGGCATCATGTGGTCCGTGCGCAAGCGTCGCACCGCACAGCACTGACGTAGACCAATGGTCCCGGCACAGGAATGTGCCGGGACCACCGGTCGAGGTGGCTCCCCGCTCGCGGGGAGCCACACCCTTCTGCGCTCCTATCTTTCTGCGCCCTCACCCCCACCCCTGCTGCCCGAGCCCGGGAACCGCCCCGCAGAATGGCAACGGAAGATCGTCCGCGATTGGCGGGCGATAGGACACAGGGGCTGACCGGAGCGTATTGATGAATTACGAGGATCCCGTTCTGCTGCGCACCGAGGGACGTATCCGGCACATCACGCTCAACCGCCCGCGCGCCCTCAACGCGCTGAATCACGCCATGGTGCTGCGCATGGACGAAGCGCTCGGCGAAGCCGAGGTCGATGACGCCGTCACCGCGGTCCTGATCACCGGCGCGGGGGAGCGAGGCCTCTGCGCGGGCGGCGACATCCGTTCGATCCACGAGGACGCCCGCTCGGGCGGCGGCACATCGGTGGACTTCTGGCGTGACGAGTACCGGCTCAACGCCCGTATCGCCCGGTTCCCCAAGCCGTACGTCGCGGTCATGGACGGCATCGTCATGGGCGGCGGTATCGGTGTCTCGGCCCACGGTGACGTCCGTATCGTCACCGAGCGCTCGCGCGTCGCGATGCCGGAGACGGGAATCGGCTTCGTCCCCGATGTGGGCGGGACGCACCTGCTCAGCACCGCACCCGGTGAACTCGGCACCCATCTGGCACTCACCGCGGACGCGGTCGGCGCGGCTGACGCACTGCTGTGCGGACTCGCCGACCACTTCGTACCGTCCCACCGCCTTGCCGGGCTCACCACGGCCCTCGCCGACTGCGGCACGGCAGCCGAGGTCGAGGAGACCGTACGGCAGTACGCCTCACCCGCGCCGGGCGGTGAACTGGCGGAGCACCGCGAGTGGATCGATTCCTGCTACCGGTCCGACTCCGTCGAGGAGATCCTCGACCGGCTCGGCACCAGCGGTGTTCCCGCCGCCAAGGAGGCCGCCGAAACGATCCTGGCCAAGTCGCCCACCGCGCTCAAGGTGACCCTCGCCGCACTGCGCAGGGCCCGCAGGCTCGGCAGCCTGGAGGAGGCGCTCGACCAGGAGTACAGGACTTCGTGCACCGCCTTCACCAGGCCCGACCTGGTGGAAGGCGTGCGTGCCCAGATCATCGACAAGGACCGCAATCCGCAGTGGAACCCGGCGGACCTGGCCGATGTCACCGAGGCCGACGTGGCGCTCTTCTTCGCGCCGCTGGGCGACCGCGAGCTCGGCCTGGCTGCCGCTTCCCGAACGACGGATGAGGCATAACGGCGAACCGGGGCATACGGGACGGGACTGGGCAGATTGGGGTCGGAGGCCTCTCAGAGGTCGTTGGGGCCGGTCACGGTGCGGAACGGGATGCCGAGAAGGTCGGCCGCGGCCTTGAAGTCCTTGGCGCGGTGGCCGGTGCAGAGAGTCCAGTGGTGGCCGATGCCGGTCGCGGACCAGGCGTCGGTCCACTTATCGGTGTCGAAGCCGAAGTCGACACGGGAGGTGGTATTGCCGATCTCCAGCAGAGGTCCGGGAACGACTTCTCCCTCGGAGGCGCTGAACGTGAATGTCCCGTCCGCCTCCTGGCCGACGCCGAACGTGGTGACCGGACCGTGTCTGACGTCGAATTCGACACCGACGCCCCACCCGCGATTGCCGTGGTACACACCCAGCCCGCGCAGCAGCGGATCCTTGGCGCTGATCGCGAGGTGGGCAGGACCGTCGTGCCCCATTTCGACAACCCGGTCGCGGAAGTTGAGGGCCTGGAGCTCGGTGAAGGAGCCGCCGGCGCCGATGGTGTCGGCGATCAGCATCGCGAGGCTGGTGCGCAGTTGGCCTGCTCGCCGCCGACCCGGGCGGCGGCGATCCGCCCCTGGTTGCCCGAGGCCAGATACGCGGAGAACGGATCCCCGGCCAGGCCGATTTCCTCCCGCACCTCGGCGAGCAGCGGACGCACATCGGTGTTGTACGCGTCCATCAGGACACCGTTCGAGGCGAGCACATCGCCGGAGCGCTGCGCGGCACCCAGGGCGTCCATGCCGATCAGCAATGCCTTGGCGGTCGCTTCCTGCACATTGGCGACCGACCGGATCACCGCAGGGATCTTCGCCTCGATGTTGTGGCACTGGTCGAGATTGAAGTTGACGTTCGTCGCGGAGTTCAGGCCGCCGTTCTTGACCACCTCGTGCATGATCCGGAACAGCTGGGACGGGTCGGCGGCCCCGACCATCAGATCGTCGTCCGCGTAGAACCGGGAGTTGAAGTCGAACGCGCCGAGCTTCCCGGACCGCAAGAGGAACGCCACGATGAACTCGATGTTGGTGCCCGGCGCATGGTGCCCGGTGTCCACCACTACCTGGGCCTTCGGACCGAGGCTGAGGCAGTGCGCGTACGCCGTGCCCCAGTCCGGCACGATGCTGATCAGCAGGTCCGGTCAGCGACCGCTGCCGGACATGCTCGGCTGGAGCGAGCGCACGAGATCGAAGAACCGGGACTCGTTGCCGCAGAGCCCCGCACGCTCAAGTGCGACGTCCGCCTCCGCGATCGGCGAGGTGAGCAAGGGCACATGCACGGGAACTTTGCCAGGCTCCGTCAGCGCCGCCCGAGTGGCCTCCAGCAGTCGGATATACGCCTGGGCCGCGGCGAGTTCGTCATTGCGCATTTCAGCATCTCCCGGTCAGAGGTGTCGGACCCACCAGCATCCCCCATGGGTCTGACAATGAGCTCCCACGGCGTCCCCGGGCCGTCGGCTAGCCGCCGTTCGGCCGTCGGACACCGGCCGGTGGTTCGACCTCCAGGAATCTTCTGCGCCGCGGCCCGCGGTACAGCAGTACCGTCCAGCCCAGCTCCCGCAGCACAGCGGCGCACCGGGCCAGCTCGGCCTCCTCCGCATGCGCGGCTCCGCTGCCGGGCGGACCGAGCCACTCGACCCTCACGCTGCCCGGCGCATCGCCGGGCAGCAGACGGTACCCGGTCACCGTACGCACGCCCGAGCCGTCAACGGCCGAGGCGGCCAGGCTCGATGCTTCCAGAGCCAGGGCGACGGCCCGTATCGGTTGGTGAATCTCCCACTGTGCGGGCACGCCCTCCGGGCTTGTGTGTCCGGTGTTCGTCAGCCTCCGGATCTGCAGCAGGCCCTCGAACGCCGTCCGTACCGCAGCGGCCCGGCTTCCGTCCGGTGCCGAAGCCGGCGGGCCGTCCCCGGTGGCTGGTTCGAAGCCGGTCTCGTGCCCGGTGCCCATCAGTGTCCCCTTCGCCGTGCCGTACTGCTGTCAGTGTGCGTCGTCCCACTGACATTGGCTCGGACGCGGGCCGTCCGGACACCGCCGCCCGCAGCCGAGATCCCTGCTACGCCCCCGGAGTGCCGCTTTCGTCGGACGGTGACGGACCGGTCCTGTCGAGCACCTTGCCCGGATGCCGAGCACCTTGCCCGGATTGAGAATGCCGTGTGGGTCCAGCGCCGCTTTCACGGCGTGATGCATGCTCAGGACCGCGGGGCCCAGCTCCTTGTTCATGCCCAGCATCTTCAGTAGCCCGACCCCGTGCTCGCCCGTCACGGTGCCGCCGAGCGCGATCGCGTCGTCAAGGGTGTCCTCGAAGGCCGACTGGATGCGGGCTCGTGCGGCTTCGTCACCCGGCGGGGGTGATGATCGGCGGGTGCAGGTTGCCGTTCCCGGCATGGGCGATGTTGGCCTCCACCATCGTTGCGCGCACGCTTGGCGCCCGGAGCGCAGCCCCCTGGTCCGGTGGCTGCGGAGAAGTCGAAGGGGGCGCCACGATGGTCGGCACCTGTTGGTGTTGATCATGAAATCGGTGTGTGCGGGTGGCGGATCCGGATAGGGTCGACCGTCCGACAGTTCCGTATCGCGGAGGACCCACGCACTGTGCCCGACAACGCCCCACGCCCCGGCACCGACAGCAACGACCGCGCCGACCGTGCCACGCTGCGCGCCGACTGTGCGAACTGTTTCGGACTGTGCTGCGTCGCCCTGACCCTGACCCGTTCCGCGGACTTCGCGATCAACAAGGATGCCGGTAAGCCCTGCCGTAATCTCCAGAAGGACTTCCGCTGCGGTATCCACACCGATCTGCGGACGCAGGGCTTCCCCGGCTGCACCGTGTACGACTGCTTCGGGGCCGGCCAGAAGGTCTCCCGTGAAACCTTCGACGGGCAGGACTGGCGGCGGGCCCCGCAGACCGCTCAGCAGATGTTCCAGGTGTTCCCGGTCATGCGGCAGCTCCACGAACTCCTCTGGTACCTCACGGAAGCGCTGTCCCTGGACGCGGCACGCTCCCTCCACGGCGAGATCCGGCGCGGCCTCGAAGAGACGGACCGTCTCACCCGCCTCCCTGCGGAGGCGTTCACGAACCTGGACGTGGCCTCGCACCGTGACGACGTCGCGGGCCTCCTGCTCCGTACCAGCGAACTGGTACGAGCCGCGGTGCCCCGCAGGAAGAAGCGCGACCACCGCGGCGCCGACCTCATCGGAGCCAGGCTCAAGGGCGCCGATCTGCGGGGCGCCGACCTGCGAGGCGCCTACCTCATCGCGGCGGACCTCACAGGTGCCGATCTGCGCCTGGCCGATCTGATCGGCGCCGACTTCCGGGACGCCGACCTGTCCGGTGCCGACTTCACCGGAAGTCTGTTCCTCACTCAGGCGCAGCTCAACGCGGCCCGGGGCGATACGGCGACGAAACTGCCGCCCTCGCTCAGCCGGCCCACTCACTGGGGACCGGTGAATTCCCGGTCCGGGCCGTGCGGCTGACGGCCGGGACAGCATCCGCACGGCACCCGGACGAATCGGCCGGTGCGGCCGGGCACCGCAGACGTCCGTGGTTCGTTGGACAGTGAGGCGTACCCGGAACGCCTCCGACGACCGGACCGAGGAGCCGCGCAGATGCCCAGCAGTACCAACCGCAGCCGCACCGATCAGAGCCGCGCCGAAGGGAGTGGCGCGGACGGGAGCCGCACCCGCCAGATCGAGCGGCTCATGGAGCAGTTCCCGCACGTGCCCCGGGAAGCCGTCATCAAGGAGGATCTCCTGCGCGGCGGGTTGGCGTTCGACGAGTCCGCGCTCAGCGACAACGAGGGCGGCGACGTCAAGCCGAAGTCGTACTTCATCTTCTCGTTCGACCACGGCACACTCCCCGAGCTCGGCGCGGCCGCGCTCCGCCGCCCGCCGGAGGAGATCGTCCTCACCGGTGGCCCGTACGAGCTGCGCCGGACCGTGGTGTCGGTTCGGGTCAACCCGGCGTCCCCGTACCGCGTCGCTGCCGACGGCGACGGCGTACTCGGGCTGTACCTCGACGGCCGACGGATCTCCGACGCCGGCCTGCCGCCGATGCCGGACTACTACCGGCACACCCTTGAGAACGGCAAGTCTGTGATGGAGGTCGCGCCCACCATCCAGTGGGGCTACCTCGTCTATCTGACGGTCTTCCGGGTCTGCCAGTACTTCGGGGCGAAGGAGGAGTGCCAGTACTGCGACATCAACCACAACTGGCGCCAGCACAAGGCGGCGGGACGCCCGTACACCGGTGTGAAGCCGGTAGAGGAGGTCCTGGAGGCACTGGCCATCATCGACAAGTACGACACAGCCAAGACGTCGACCGCCTACACCCTCACCGGGGGCGCCATCACCTCCCACATCGGCGGCCGCGACGAGGCGGATTTCTACGGCCAGTACGCGAAGGCCATCGAGGAGCGCTTCCCCGGCCGCTGGATCGGCAAGGTGGTCGCCCAGGCCCTGCCCAAGGCCGATGTGCAGCGCTTCCACGACTACGGCGTCCAGATCTACCACCCCAACTACGAGGTGTGGGACCGTCGGCTGTTCGAGCTCTACTGCCCCGGCAAGGAGCGTTACGTGGGCCGTGACGAGTGGCACCGCCGCATTCTGGACTCCGCCGAGGTCTTCGGCCCCCGCAATGTCATCCCCAACTTCGTGGCGGGCGTAGAGATGGCCGAACCCTTCGGCTTCACCACGGTGAACGAGGCCATCGAATCGACCACCGAAGGCCTGCGGTTCTTCATGTCGCACGGCATCACGCCGCGCTTCACCACATGGTGCCCCGAGCCCACCACCCCACTCGGAAAGACCAACCCGGACGGAGCGCCGCTGGAGTACCACATCCGCCTGCTGGACGCCTACCGCGCAACGATGGAGGAGTACGGGCTCAGCTCGCCTCCCGGCTACGGCCCGCCCGGACCCGGTCGCGCCGTCTTCTCCGTCAGCTCGTTCATGGACAGCCTTCCGGCCCGTCCGGACGTCGCGCAGTGACACCGGGCAGGGCGTAGTACCGGGCCGTGAACTCCGGGGTGGAGGAGGTGGGGGAGACCTCCGCCACCTCCTCCGGCAGGCGGAACCGACAGGGACAGGTTCGGACCGCCATCCGTGAAGGCCCGGTGCTGCGGGCGGCGCCCACCGCGACGGGGTGAACCGTCGATCGCCGTCGCCCGGCCCGTCAGGCGCGCCACTTTGCCGTGGGCTCACGGAAAGCATCGGAGAGTGCCTTGGCAACGGCCTCGGCGTCTCCCCGGTGACCGTAGACGGGCGTGCCGGGCGGTTGCCGCCAGGACTCGTCGACACCACCCGCGTCCACGGTGCCGAAGCCCAGCTCGTCGATGAGCTTGCGCACGACCTGCTTGGCCGCCGCATCGTCACCGGCCACCGGCCGCGCCTGACGGCCGGGACTGCCCTTGAGGCGGCGTTGTCGAGGATGTCCTGCGCGTACGTCCCGTTGAACGCCCTGATCACGGGGTGGCCGATCTGTTGCCAGAGCGGTGAGACGCCGGTGAGGTTGCCGCCGATGCTGCCCGCTCCGACGATGCCGATCTTTATGGATCCGACCTTCCGATGGTGCCTGTGGTGCCTGCGGTATGTGATGTGGCTCGCCGCATCACCAACTACCCCCTGCGGTCGCCTGTTCCGACAAGTGGCAAAAGTATTCGCTCCGTCACCCGACGGATGGGAAGGAGCGACTGCGGGCACGAACAGTGAGAGAACCGGAATCACCCAGCTCATTTGGAGGCGGTGCTCATGCTCCATGGCGTCGACGTCAGCGCGTATCAGTCGTCCTTCGAAACGGACGGACTGGACTTCGTCTTCATCAAGGCCACCGAAGGCCGTTCATACGTCAATCCGTATCTGGCCTCGCAGGTCAAACGTGCCAGGGACGCGGCATGCGTGGTCGGCTTCTATCACTTTCTCTGGCCGGGCGAGATCACGGCCCAGGCGGAGTACTTCGTGAGCAAGGCTCCGGAGGAGGCGGGCGATCTGCTCGCCGTGGACTGGGAGGAGAACGGCGAAGGCACCCGGGCCAGCAACGCCGAAAAGGACCGCTTCATCCGTGAGCTCAAGCGTCTGAGGCCCCAGTACAAGGTTCTGCTGTACTGCAACCTCGATTTCTGGCTGCATCACGACACCACGTCGTATGCGGGGGACGGTCTGTGGATAGCCGACTACGTGACCGCGGGGAAGCCCCGGATCAAGGCGTCCTGGCGCATCCACCAGTACACCGACCAGCCGCTCGACAAAGACGTCGCCGCTTTCTCCTCGCGGACCGCGATGCGCGACTGGGCCCGCGGATAGCCGCTCGCGCAGGCCGTGAGGCCGCCAATCGGGAACGGGACACGGGACACGGGACGCGGCTCTCCAGGCACACGAAGAAGCGAAATCCGGCCATGCGAAATAGTCTGTTCCGGGGCCTATGTCACCCATGTGCTGCCGCATGGTGGCGAGCCGGCCGGACGTGCCCGATCGAAGCGGAGGAGTACCCATGAAGGCCGCTGTTGTGCGCAGCTTCACCGAGCCGTTGGTGGTCGAGGAGAGGCCGGTTCCGGCGCCGGCCGGACACCAGGTCCTGGTGCGGATGGAGACCTCCGGGCTGTGCCACACCGACATTCACGCCGCGCGGGGTGACTGGCCGGTCAAGCCCGCCCCGCCCTTCGTGCCGGGCCACGAGGGCATCGGCATCGTCGAAGCGGCCGGTGCCCAGGTGGCCCATCTCGCGGTGGGGGACCGGGTGGCCGTCCCCTGGCTCGGAGAGGCGTGTGGACACTGCGACTACTGCATTTCCGGCTGGGAGACGCTCTGCCTGAAACAGCAGAACAGCGGCTACTCGGTGGACGGCAGCCATGCCGAGTACGCGCTGGCGCACGGAATGTACGTGGTGCCGGTCCCCGACGGCATCGACCCGCTGGACGCGGCACCGTTGACCTGCGCGGGTGTCACCACGTACAAGGCCGTGAAGCTGTCCGGGGCGCGCCCGGGCACACGCGCCCTCGTCTCAGGCATCGGGGGCCTCGGTCACCTCGCTCTGCAGTACGCGCGGATCTTCGGCGCGGAGACGATCGCCGTCGACGTCACCGACGAGAAGCTGGCGCTCGCCCGCGAACTGGGGGCCGATCACGTCATCGACGCCCGGGTCCAGGACGTTGCCGAGGAGACGCACCGGCTCGGGGGAGCGGACGCGGCCATCTCGCTGGCTGTGAGCAACGCATCGTTCAGCGCAGCCTATGGGGCGCTGCGCCGGGGCGGCACGCTCGTTCTGGTGGCGCTTCCGGCCGAAGGCAAGTTGGAACTGCCCGTCTTCGACACGGTGCTGAACGGAACGAAGGTCGTCGGCTCCATCGTCGGTACCCGTGAGGACCTTGCCGAGGTATTCCAGCTGCACCGCCTCGGCCGCACACGTGTCATCCGTGAGAGCCGAGCACTCAAGGACATCAACGCGTCCATCGACGAGGTGTTGAAGGGCAAGGTGCCGGGCCGTCTGGTCTTCGACATGCGCTGAACCGCACACGTCCCGTGGGGGCCGCGGCGCCCGTCCGCGGATTCGTGGAGCGGGGTCCGTGTCCTGCTGACCGGCGGGCGCGGGTGCAGGTGCAGGACAGGGCGTCCGGGACGGACCCGCTCGATAGTAATAGGTGAAGACCCATCATTGGTGGAGACCTAAGATGTTGTGGATGAGCGCGACCCCGCCCAGCCTCCTGGGACTCACGACCTATCTGCTGTCCCAGACGGGCAAGACTGCCCGGAGTCGGCTGGCGGCACGCTTGGCTGAGCGCGATCTGAAGCTCTGGCACATGGCCGTGCTGTCGGCGCTGGTCGATTTCGGCCCCCATGTGCAGCGAGAGCTGGCGTCACGGCTCGGGATCGACCGGAGCGACATGGTCAAGATCGTGGACGATCTCGCGGTGGCCGACCTCGTGGACCGTGCCCGCGACACCACGGACCGTCGCCGGGTGACCGTCACGCCCACCCCGGCAGGCTGCGCGATGCTGGCGGAGCTGCAGGGCGAGGCCCTGGTCGTACAGAAGAAGCTGCTCGCCCCCCTTTCCCGCTCCGAACAGACGCAGTTGGCCATGCTGTTGAGGCGTGTCCACGCGCACGTCCAGGAAGAGCCCGGCGAGCCGCAGGCAGGTCGCTGAGCGGTTCCCGGTGTCCGGTGCGGCAGACTTTCGCGGGTGACCACAGCTGCGGCTCAGCCGCCTCGTGACCGTGCGCTCGGGCGCGGAATCGCCACGCTCATTCCGCAGACCGCCACCGCGACCCCGGCTGAACAGGCGGCGGCCGTGCTGACAGCGATGCAGAGTGTTCCGGTCCGGGTGGGAGTTCTCCAGGCCGCCGTGGTGCTCCTGGAGGGGCGGGTGCGTACCACGGAGGACGGTGCCGAGCGCGCGGCGGCAGCGACGACGGTAGCCATGCTCCGCGGCGCGATCGGCCAGGCCCGCTGAACCGGGAGACCACCGTCCCCGGCGCGCGGTGGGCAGCAGCGTCCCGGCCGGGTGGGGAGCCGTGCCGCGGGCCCGGGGGGAGGAAGGGGGCAGGTGTGCCGCGCGGGTACTCCTTGCCCGTGAGGAAGCAGCGACGCATCGGGCCGGCCGTACTTGTGTTCTGTGTGGTGGCGGTATCGGCCTGTGCCGCCTCGATCATCTGGCCCCGGGCGGCAGGCGAGAGGACATGGATGCGGGCCGACGTCATCGTCTTCACCTTCATCGCGCTGATCGCATTCGCCGTCATCCTCGGTGACCGCACCCCCGATGGTTCGACGGAGTTCTGGGGCGGCGTCTGACGGCCTCGTTGCATCAGGCGCGCGCAGGCAGGCGATACGGACGGTCGGTCAGTCACCGCCCGCGAGCGCGGCGGTGCAGGTGAGGAACACTCCGACCCCGCAGTTCTCGATCCGGCCCGCGGTGCCGGCGCATTGCGTCCGCACCCCAGCGGGCGCTGCGAGGCAGACGCTGCATCGACGGGGGTAGGGCAGGCAACAGGCCGGAGGGGCCACGCGGAGCAGCGGGTCCACGTGCACATGGTCGACTGGGCAACAACGCGGTCCGGGTGGTTCGGCCTGCCCCGGCCCCGGCGCGGTTGGCACTGCGCGACGACCGTCATCGGCCGTCGATGTGCGCCGGCCGGGGCGGTGGCGCCCCGGTTGTAACCATGTGGGCGTCGGCTATCCAGTACTGCAACACCTGGTGAATGTGACGATCCTTCTGGTCTGCCTGCCAGTTTGCGCAGCCATGACCCGGTCGACCTGACCGCTCGGGTTCTGCGATGACGGGGCACGGCCCGTCTGAGCAGCAGGAACGGGGGCGGTGGTGTAGCCGGCGGGTGTTCGGGGTGGTGGCGTGGAACTGCTGTGTGGGGCGTGTCAATGAATGACACGCCAGCGATGGGGTGAGCAGGATTCAGCGAGTCGCCTGGACAGGCTAAAGGAATCTCAAGTCCCGCAATTCCAGGGAAAGTTCACTTGCGCTCAGATTATATGAAAATAGCATATGGCGTATATTGCGTACCTCGATCGATGTTCCGGCACCTGCACACAACACGTCCGATATGACAGGTATGGGGACCGTTAGTACGTTCAATCTCGGGTCGGCTGCTCAGCCGCCCCCTCTGAGACAGGAGAAGTGACATGGCTACCCGTTCCACCGTTGTTACGGCCGCTGTCGCGGCCGCCGCGGCCCTGGCCGCAACCGGCATCACCTACGCGTCGGCCGCCACCACCGAGCCGGCCCAGGCCGCCCCCGTCGTCCAGCAGGCCGCCCCCCCGGCCGTCCAGCAAGCGCCCGCCCCCGTCACGGCCCTCGAAGGCGGCGAGGGCGGCAAGGGCAACGAAGGCAGGGGCAACGAAGGCGGGGGCTACGGCGAGGGTCGTGGCCGCGAAGAGGGCCGCCGCCACTTCGAGGGCCGCATCCACATCAACGAGCGGACGTACTCCGCCGAGCCGGGCGGCTGCATCACCGTCATCAGCGGCCTTGGTTCCAAGAGCCTCAACATCCGCAACGACAGCCGCCGGGCCGTCGAGGTCTTCCGCGGGGCCACCTGCGACAACGGTGCCCCCATCGCCACCGTCGGACCGTGGAGCTCCAGCGACGGGGTGTTCCCGATGCGCGTCAGGGGTGGCGTGAAGGTCAAGAACGGAGTGGTGGGCAGCTTCCGGGTGATCGAGCGCCACTTCGGCGAAGGCCGCGACAAGGGTGACCGAGACTAGTGACCGAGTCGCTCGGCTGACGTAGAACCCCGGCCCGCCGGAATCGGGCCGGGGTTCCGCGTCCTTTCACGCTGCCCGCTTCCTGGGTGTGGACCCGGGGCGGCACCCGGCGGTTGCAGACAACGCCTACGGAGTTCAGGCGGTTCGTGCCGCCGGAATCCGGGACTTCGGCCACTGCGGTGGTCTCATGCCGCCCTCGCGGCTGGAAGGTCCCCGCACCACTCAGTTCCACGACACGCACTGGCTCTGGTGCCGGGGATCGGCATGGCCCGGTGATCGTGCCGGTGCAGAGCACTCGTGGTGTTCTGGCGTCGGCGACCCGGGCGCCTGTGATCCGCCCATAGGGTGTCAAGCCCGGTCCGAAGCCTCTGGAACACGACGGCCGATTCCGGGGCCCGCTCGTCACGTCACACCTGATCGGGCGGCAGATGGGCCATTTCCTTGTCCGGGGCCGCGCGCCCGGATTCATACTGCGACCTGGTGCTCAACCCGGGATTTCTGTGCGCTCCCACCATTCGTAGACAGGCAATGGGCCTTCCGGTGTTTCCTGGCGGCGTGTGGTGCTCTTGAAATGCTCGTATCCGCCCCGGAACGGGATCTTGAGGTCGACTCCAGGTGTGTCGACGGAAACGATCCGCTCGGGGAGATCGTCCGGGCCGCCCTCGAGGATTGCCTTAGTTGTGTTGGTCATGATGAAAGTTTCCCCGGGAGGGTGGTCCGGCTCTTCGATGACGCGCCGAAGGTCTGGCCGCTGTGTGTCCTGTCGGCATCCCGACCACATGGCGCTCGGCCTGCCGAGCCCCTCAACGGCAGCGGGCCGATCAGCCCGCTTGAATCCTCGCCATGATGATCTCCGCGACGCGATAGGCGGTGACGTCGGTGGTGTCGACGACTTCGGCCTACCGATGGAGCCAGGACCGGGATCGCTGGTAGGCGGCAAGGTGGTCGAGACGCCGCCGGCGGGCGTCGATGCTCTCCGGCTCGGTGTCGGTGTGGATGCGTTCTTCCAGCGTGTGCCGGTCGGTGTCCAGCAGGGAGGGGGCACCGGGATGCCGGCTCGTGCCAAGGTGGAGTGGATCTCCTGCCAGTACTGCTCGATCAGAACCGTCTGGGTGACCACCAGAGTGCGCCCGCAAAATCGAGTACCTGTCGCGCGACTCATCACTCTTCCGACCCTGCTTGGATCACACTGCTTCCCGAACACCGGTCGGCTTCCGGGAAGCCCGTAGTCGAGTGACGGCCGGCGGGCGGAATGACTGCCGGGAAGTCACCGGATGTCGCGGAGGTTTTGGAGGACGGTGGGAAGGCGCGTACCGAGGGGTGTTCGTGGGGATCGGTTCTGGAGGCCGGCAGCGAGCTTCCGGATCGCGGGGAGTCGGGCGAGGAGCGCTTCCCCGGGGCAATTGGTGGCAAATCCGTCGCGGTGACCGGAAATGGCATCGAATTGAGCAGAAGTGCCTTGGGTGTAGCGGCTCTTGTCGTTCGTCGATGTGAGCCGTACCTTGCTGGTCGGCTCGATTCCGCTCAGGCCGAGCTTCCAGGCGGCGAGGGCCGCGATCGCGTGTTCCATGGCCGGCGGTACGGGGGTGCCCTGTCCGAAGGTGCCGATCGCCGCGATCCCTGTGGTGCCGTGGTTGAAGCCGAGGGTGTGGGAACCGATGACGGGGCGGTCGGCACCGCCGGCACGGCCCTCGTAGATGTTGCCGCAGGTGTCGACGAGGAAGTTGTAGCCGAGGTCTCCCCAACTGCGGTCACGGGTCTGGCCTGTATACAGATTGCGCAAGGTGCGCGGGACATCGGCACAGTCGTAGCCGTTGGGGGTGTCGGTGTGATGAATGAAGACCGCCGTCACCTTGTCCGCGTAGTGGGCATGGGCGTCACGCCTGGTTTCGTCGGCCCGCCACTGCGTACGCGGCACGATGGCGGGCCGCGGTGCGCCACGGGGAAACGCCACCGAGGTGGCACCAAGGGCCGGGAACGGACGTGTGGAATCGGCAGTCGGTTCGGAAACCGATCCGGCCGGCCACACGGATGGCGGTCTTCGCGGCATCGTCTCGCCGACAGTACCGGCCTTCGTCAAGCCGGGTGGCGCAACGAGGAGAGACACCGCCACGGGGGCCGTGACCCACAGCGATGTTCGGAACAAACGCACAGGGAAAACCTTCTTCGTCTTTCGCCGGCAGGACGGCCGGAGCGCGTATGCCCACAGCTTCGCGGCGGGAGGTTCGCCGCGCGCGCCGGGATACTGCGGTCAGGCGAGGGTGCCGGTACTCCTGCCGCCTGCTGAAAGGGGCGATGAGGGGATGTGGCATGCACAGCGATCTCTGTCGCTTTCCCGCACCGCCGGTGGGACAGCGCGTGCCTTGCTGCCGCGTACCCGTACCGTGCAGCGCGGCATCCGGCCTGACGCCGCCGCGCCCATGTGGGGGACATGGCGGGTGACGTCCACTCCGTCGCCGGCCCCCTTCGAGCCGATCGGCTCGGATTCCGGGCGACGTCGAGCTCTCCGGGCTTCCTACGCCGTACGGTGCCGGGTCTCGTCCGCCGCGCACAGGACCCGGTCCGGGCGGATGGGCAGGTCCCGGTGGCGTGTCCCTGTGGCGTGCCACACCGCGTTGGCGATGGCGGCGGCGACACCCACGATGCCGATCTCGCCGATGCCCTTGATCCCGACCGGGTCGTCCGGGTCGGGATCGTCGACCCAGTCCGCCTCGATGAGCGGCACGTCGGCGTGTGTGGCGACGTGGTACCCGGCGAGGTCGGCGCCGATGTGGCCGCCGTCGGCCCGGTCCCTGACTGCCTCCTCATGGAGGGCCATGGACAGTCCCCAGGTCATTCCGCCGATGAGCTGGCTGCGGGCGGTGAGCGAGTTGACGATGGTGCCCGCGGCGTAGATGCCGAGCAGCCTGCGCACGCGTACCTCGCCGGTGGCGGTATCCACCGCGACCTCGGCGAACTGCGCTCCGAAGGTGTGCCGTTCCTTCTTCGCGAGGGCGCCGACGGCCTCGGTGGTGTCGGACCGGGCGGTGATCCCCTCCGGCGGAATCGCGCCTTCCCGGGCTGCCAATCGCTCCCGCAACTCATCCGCCGCGGCAGTCACCGCCCACGCCCAGGAGCGGGTGCCCATCGAGCCGCCGGCGAATATCGCCGGGCCGAGGTCGCTGTCCGCGATCCGTACCCGGATGCGGCCCGGATCCACCTCCAGCGCGTCCGCGGCGACCAGGGCCATCGCCGTCCGTGCCCCGGTCCCGATGTCCGCCGCGTTGATCCGAACGGTGAAGGTCTGATCCGGCTCCGCGGTCACGGCCGCCGTGGACGGGGCGACTCCCGAGGGGTAGGTGGCCGCCGCCGTTCCGGTCCCGAGCAGCCAGCGCCCCTCACGGCGTACACCGGGACGAGGGTCCCGTTGTGCCCAGCCGAACCTGCGGGCGCCTTCCTCGAAACAGGTGAGCACGTTTCGGCTGCTGAACGGCAGCCGGGACACGGGACCCTTCTCCGGTTCGTTGCGTGCGCGCAGCGCGATCGGGTCCATGGCGCACTTCTCGGCCAGTTCGTCGAGGGCGGATTCGAGGGCGAAGGATCCAGGTGCCTCGCCCGGTGCGCGCATCCAGGCCGGAGTCGGCACGTCGAGCCGTACCAGTCGGTGAAGGGTGTGATGCGCGTCGGCGTCGTACATCACGCGGCCCAGCACGGCGCTCGACTCGATGAATTCATGCACGGTCGACGTAAGACTGTGCGCCCGGTGGTCGAAGGCGCGCAGCCGGCCGTCCGCGTCGGCGCCGAGCCTGATCCGCTGCGCCGTGGGGCTGCGGAATCCGACGAGGGAAAACATCTGACGACGAGTCAAGACGACCCGGACCGGACGGTGGAGGACGGTCGTGGCCATCACGGCGGCCACCTGGTGCGGGCTCAGGCCCTTGGATCCGAAGCCGCCGCCGACGTGTTCGGACCGCACCCGTACGGAGGCCGGGTCGAGGGAGAAGAGCTGCGCGAGCTCGCTCGCCACCCAACTGCTGCCCTGGTTGGAGTCGAGGACGTCGAGCCGGCCGCCGTCCCAGCGAGCCGTCGCCGCATGCGGCTCCATCGGGTTGTGGTGCTCCTCCGGTGTGGTGTACTCCTCGTCCACGACGACGGCGCAGGCGCCGAGTTGGGCCCTCAGGTTTCCCTTCTCCGTCTCGGCCTGGACCATCGGATTGTTCTCCGGCGTGTACGCACCGGGATGCCCGGCGCGGAACGCGACGTCGTGCGGCTCTTCGTCGTACCGGACCACCAGCGCCTCGGCGGCCTCCCTGGCCTGTTCGGACGTCTCGGCCACGACCAGTGCGACCGGCCAGCCCGCGAAGGGCACGCGGTCGTGCTGGAAGATCCCGAGGACCGGGTTCGGCCGACCCATCATGCCCACGTAGTCGGTGTCGACGCGCGGCGCGTTCCCGTGGCGCAGAACGGTGAGGACGCCGGGCATGGCCAGGACGGGGGCGTCCTCCACCGAACGGATGCGGCCACGGGCCACGGTCGACAACACCAGCCAGCCGTGGGCGAGTTCAGCGAAGCGGATCTCTCCGGCGTAGCGGGCCGCTCCGGTGACCTTGTCGCGGCCCTCCACTCGGGTATGGGCGGATCCGACGGATCCCGTTACCGCTGCGATGGTCGTCGTGGTCATCGGGTGATCTCCTCGGCGAGTTCGGTCAGCACGGCCACGACGAGATTGCGCATCAGTGTCACCTTGTATCCGTTCTCGGCAAGCACCTCTGCGGCCGCCAGCTCGGCATCCGCCGCGGCGGCGAACGCCTCCGCGCTCACCGGGCCGCCGGTCAGCACCCGTTCGGCCGCACGGGCCCGCCAAGGGCGGGACGCGACCGCCCCGAACGCGAGGCGCACTTCACGTACGACATCGTCCTCGACGTCGAGTGCGGCGGCGATCGAGCCGATCGCGAACGCGTACGACGCGCGCTCGCGCACCTTCCGGTACCGGGAGCGGGCGGCAACCGGGGCCGGCGGCAGCGTGACGCCGGTAATCAGCGCGCCCGGCGGGAGCGCGGTCTCGATGTGCGGGGTGTCGCCCACGGGCAGATAGAACGCGGAGAGCGGCAACTCGTCCGGTCCCTGCGCCGATTCGTAGGAGACGACGGCGTCGAAGGCGGCGAGCGCGACTGCCATGTCCGACGGATGGGTGGCGATGCAGTGCCCGGAGGCGCCGAGGATCGCGTGGTTGCGGTGCTCGCCCATGAGGGCGGGGCACCCGCTGCCGGGAGCACGTTTGTTGCATGGCTTGCTGATGTCGGTGAAGTAGCCGCACCGGGTCCGCTGGAGCAGATTCCCGCCGACCGTGGCCATGTTGCGCAGCTGTCCCGAAGCGCCGGCCAGGACGGCCTGCGCCAGCGCCGGGTAGTGACGCCTCACATCGGGGTGGGCCGCGAGGTCGCTGTTGGTGACGGCCGCGCCCATGCGAAGCCCGCCCTCGTGAGTGAACTCGATCCTGTCGAGAGGGAGTTCGCGTACGTCGATGAGCAGCTCGGGCCTTTCCACGCCGGCCTTCATCAGGTCGACCAGGTTGGTGCCGCCGCCGAGGAAGCGGGCGCCGGGGCGGTCGCCGAGCAGGGCGACAGCCGTGGAGACGTCGAAGACGCGCTCGTAATCGAATTCCCTCATGCCGCCGCCTCCTTGTCCTTTGCCCCGGTTGCCTCCGCCGCCCGCGCGACCGCCTGCACGATCGACACGTACGCGCCGCAGCGGCACAGATTGCCGCTCATCCGCTCGCGGATCTCCTCGGCGGTGAGCGCGGGCACCGCCGCTTCGGGCCGGACATCGTCGGTCACGGCGCTTGGCCAGCCCGCCGCGTGTTCCTCGATCACCGCGAGCGCCGAACAGATCTGCCCCGGTGTGCAATAACCGCACTGATAGCCGTCGAGATCGAGAAAGGCCTGCTGCACCGGATGCAGCCGCTCGCCCTCGGCCACACCTTCGATGGTGGTGATCGCGCGCCCCTGGGCCGCGACCGCGAACTGAAGACAGGAAACGGCCCGGCGCCCGTCGAGCAGCACCGTACAGGCGCCGCACTGGCCCTGGTCACAGCCCTTCTTGGTACCGGTCAGATCGAGATGTTCGCGCAGGGCGTCGAGCAGGGTGGTGCGATGGTCGACGGACAGCGTGTACTTCTCGCCATTGATGTTCAAAGTGATGGCACTGGACGACGACGGGGCCATGATCAGCCTTCTTTCGCATTGCGGATGCGCGTCGAACAAGACGATCCCGGCAGAGTGTCCGGGAGGGAGAGGGCGATGGTGAATGAACCAGTGACAAGGGCCGCCGGTCGGCCATACTGGCCGGAATTGCCGCTACGGTACACGCAAACGGACAGCTGTCCGCCAAGCGTCGAACCTAGCGGACAGCTGTCCGCCCAGCAAGGACGGACTTGGCCGAGCGAACGGTTGTCCGCCCGGCAGGGCCGGACCTGGCCGCGATTCCGGAAGGAGGGCGAATGCGGGAGGGCAAGCGCACGGCTCTGCGCCCGGACGCGCAACGGAATCGCGAGCGCATCCTGGAAGTCGCGCTGGCCGAGCTGACGAGGGCAGCGGACGCGCCGCTGAGCGTGATCGCGAAGAAGGCCGGCGTCGGGCAGGGAACGTTCTACCGGAACTTCCCCAACCGCGAGGCGCTGGTCCTGGAGGTCTACCGCTACGAGATGCAGCAGGTCGCCGACACCGCTGCCCAACTGCTCCGGACCCGCGCACCCGACCAGGCTCTGAGGGAGTGGATGGACGGCCTGGCCCAGTACGCCTTGGCCAAGGCGGGCCTGGCCGACGCGCTGCGCAGGGCCACCAGCTCGTACGGCAGTCTGGCCCAGCTGGGCCACGGCCCGGTGAGCCGGGCGGTCACGCTCCTGCTGAACGCCAACGAGGAGGCCGGCACCATCCGCCCGGGGCTGACCCCCGACGATGTCGTGCTCGCCATTGCCGGACTCTGGCAGATCGACCCGCACAGCGACTGGCAGCCGCGAGCGACACGGCTGCTGGACCTCGTCATGGACGGGCTGCGGGCGGGGGCGCCGGGAGCGGGGGGACCGGCGGTGGGGGGCGCGGACAATCAGTGAGCGCTCGCCCACAGCGATGCTGTGGGGGCCGGGCGCCCGAGTCCGCTCGAGGGCGGCGGCGGTCACGGTATCCCTTCCCGCACTGGTCGGCGGTCCTCCAGGCAGTGACGAGGGGACGCCTCACCTGCGCGGGAGGGATACGCCTTCGTCGTACGGGACTTCGTGGGCGAGGGGGTGCCCGGCCGGCGCCCTGTCAGGTGGGCGCCGGCCGGGCGGTCTCATGTGGGTCGGCCGCCGTTGGTGTGGTCGGCCGACCCTCGTATCGCCGTGGGTTCCGCGGCAGTGAGCCGGGCGACGGCCTCGACGGTGAGGGCACGGTCGTGCGGCTCGGTGTCCAGAGCGCGGTGGATCGAGAGGCCCTCGATGAGGGCGTCGAGCTGGCGGGCGGTGGCGGGGGTGAAATGCCGCTCGAGAATCCGGCGACTCCGGCGCATCCACTCCGTGGTGAGCCCACGGTAGGCGGGCTGCCGGGCAGCCAGCGTGTACAGCTCATGGGTGAGGACCAACTGGCGCTGGTCGCCGCCGGAGAGGTGGTGGACGAGATCGATGACCGCTTCGCGTGCCTCGTCGGGGGTCGAGGCGGCGCCCAGACGCTGCTCGAAGGCATCGACGATGGTCGCGGCGAAGCGGGTGAACGCCTCGCGCAGCAGCTCGTCCATGTTCTGGAAGTGATACGTCATCGAGCCGAGCGGGACGCCTGCCCGGGCAGCGACCTTGCGGTGGGAGACGCCGGCGACGCCCTCGTCGGCGATGAGGCCGAGCGCCGCGTCGATGATGCGCTCGCGCCGTTCGGGATCAATGCGTCCGGTGGCCACCCTGGTCCTCCTGGATCGCGCGGACGACTCGCGCCGGGTTGCCCACGGCAACGACGTTCGGGGGGATGTCCTTGGTGACGACGGCCCCGGCGCCGATGACACTGTTGTCCCCGATGGTGACTCCGGGCAGGACGATCACGCCGCCGCCGAGCCAGACATTGTCGCCGATGGTGATCGGCTGAGCGGCTTCCAGCTTGTCACGCCGTGGCTGTGGCTCGACGGGATGGGTAGGGGTCAGCAGCTGCACGTTCGGACCGATCTGGCAGTCCTTGCCGATCCTGATCGGAGCGACGTCGAGTGCGGTGAGGTGGTAATTGACGAAGGTTCGCTCGCCGACGCTGATGTGGCTGCCATAGTCGACGAACAGGGGCGGCCTGATGCACACACCCGCACCGAGACCGCCGATGAGTTCCGCGAGCAACGGTTGCGCGTCATCAGGGTTTTGTAGATACGCGGCCTGATACTCGGTTGCCAGACGCAGCGCGCGCCGCTGTGCGCGCGTGTTCTCCGGGTCGTCGTCGATGTAGAGGTCTCCGGAGAGCATGCGCTCGCGGTTCGTGCGGGGGTCCCCGTCGAAGTAGTCCTTCATGGGACGATCGTACCCACCACAGTGTACGTTCGTACGCTTGGTCCTTACGGGCGTCGGACAGTAGGTGTCACCGGGTGACCATCCGTTCCGGGATTCACGGTAGGGCCCTCGTGGCCGGCCAGTTCCCAGAGCTGGTGCACAGCCTTTCGGTGCAGGTCAGCGGGTTGCTCACGGAGCGGGGTGTACTTTCGTTGCATGGCCCCGCAAGACCTCGCCAACCTCGCGCACCTGCGCCGGGCCCGGGATCTGATCGATCGCGAGTACGCATGCCCGCTCGACGTTCCTGCGATGGCTCGCCACGCCCTCATGTCGCCGGCGCACTTCTCGCGGCAGTTTCGCGCCGGCTACGGGGAGACGCCGTACAACTACCTCATGACGCGCCGCATCGAGCGGGCGATGGCGCTGCTGCGCGCGGGAATGAGCGTGGCCGACGCGTGCATGGCGGTCGGCTGTACCTCCCTCGGCTCGTTCAGCTCGCGATTCACCGAGCTTCTGGGGGAGCCGCCGAGCGCGTACCGCATCGGGGAACACCATGCTGTGACGGCGATGCCCGCATGCGTGGCGAAGGTACGCACCCGGCCGACCAGAGACGCATCGAGCAGGATTCGAGAAGCGGCCCGCGACAGCGCCGCCTAGCGTTGGCCGCATGAACATCGCACTCCAGTACTGTCACATCACCGTCAACGATATGGACGAGTCGCTCGCCTTCTACCGTGACGCGCTCGGCCTCGAGGTGCGCAACGACGTCGCCTCGGGCGGATTCCGCTGGGTCACCCTCGGCAGCGCGGCCCAACCGGACGTCGAGATCGTGGTCTCGGAACCGCACGCCGGTCGATCCCAGGCCGATGGCGACGCGCTGCAGGAACTGCTCACCAAGGGTGTTCTGCCGCAAATCATCTTCCGCACCGATGATCTCGACGCAGCCTTCGAGAAGGTACGGGCATCCGGTGCCGAGGTGCTGCAGGAGCCCGTGGATCAGCCCTGGGGCCCGCGCGACTGCGCGTTCCGCGATCCGTCGGGCAATATGGTGCGCATCTCGCAGGGGACGAAAGCGTAGCTTCGGCCGCGCGTCCTCGATCACGCGTCACGGCGGGCCGAAGGTTTCTTGACCGAGAGGTTCGGCCCCAGGCCCCGGATGTGTCGACGGCGGGTCCGCCGCGGCAGCGGGTGGTGACGAAGCCGATGACGGACGGGGAAGCCCGCAGTCCCGGCGGTTCAAGCAACCGCCGGGACTGCGGGGCGCAACCCGGCCACGCAACACTGGCCGTGCCGGACGCCCCGGCCTACGGGCAGATTCCGTACCGGTCCGTGCGTCTTCGCCCTGCCCCGCCCGTGGCTCCCGGGAACGAGTGGCACGCGGGTGGCAGGAGCAGCTCGAGCTGCCGTTCGAGCACCTCACACTCACCCGGGTCACGGTTTGAACGAACCGCCCACCAGGCGACGCTGATACCCAGGATAAAGCTCCTCGGGCACGGACGGGGTGTCGCGCCCCGCTACGACACCCCAAGGGGCCCTTGCCCCGCACCAACAGCCGTCCTTACCAACATGAAGCCGCCCGCCACCAGTACCTCCGGACGGTGCCGGCGCATCGCAGGCACGATGTTCCCGCGCAGCGGCAGGCCCGTCTCGACGACCCGTCGGCAGGGCCGAGGCACTCGACCACGTCGACGCTGCGCGCGTGTACCCCCCCGCCGCCCCGGGTTTGGCCGGCGGTGTCGTCTGGAGCCACTCGTGACTCCCTTCACGGCGCTCCGGCGGACGTGCTCCGGTTACGTTCTGATCAAGGCCGTCCGCGACCCTTGTGCGCCACGTCACCTCGGCATACGTTTCGTGCCACACCAGCGAACAAAGTGTTCGCTGACATCACATCAGGTGTTTACTCATGGCGGAGTCACCACTTTCCACTCCCTCCGAGGACGGATCCGACGCGCTCGCCGACGAGGCGCTGGGTGCCCGCATCCGGGAGTACCGCATGAAGCGGCGCATGTCGCTGCGTGCCTTGGGGGCGGCTGCCCAGGCGAGCCCGGGCTTCCTCAGCCAGTTGGAGCGCGGGCAGGCCAACGCCTCCATCGGAATGCTGCGGCGCATCGCGGCGGCGCTCGGCCTCACCGTGGCCGACCTCTTCGACCAGAGCGGCCCCGCAGGGCCGCGAGTCGTACGGCGCGCCGACCGGCCGAAGCTGCAGACCGCCCCGGGGAGCCGGAAGTTCCTGATCTCCCAACGGCCGCTCGGTCATCTGGAGGTGTACGCGGGCGAGTTCGAACCGGGAGCCTCCACCGGCGACGACGCCTACACCCACGGGGACTCGCAGGAGATCCTCCTGGTGGTCAGCGGCGGCGTCCGGATCGAACTGGACGGTCACCCCCGCGTTCTGCATGCCGGCGACAGCATCGAGTACCTGTCCTCCACCCCGCACCGGGTCGTCAACGACGGTGAGACGCCTGCCGAGATCCTCTGGATCATCAGTCCGCCGACACCGGACTGACCCCCGCTCTCTTTTTCCCTTCCCTCCTCTCTTCACCTCCCCGTCTTCATCCCTCGCTCTGGAGCACGACCATGCCCGAAAAGACCGGACGAACCGTCGGAAAAGTCGCAGCCTGCGGCGCACTGCTGCTGGCCCTCACCGCCTGCTCGGGCGGTGCCCCCGCCGCCCGAGACATCGATCTCGGCCCCGGCCCGGCCGCCGCGGGCACCGTGAAGAAGGGCGCCCTCGACGGCGTCACCCTCACGTTCGCCTCCTACGGCGGCATCTACCAGGACGGTCAGGAGACCGCCGCGGTCAAGCCGTTCGCCACCGAATCCGGCGCGAAGATGCTCTCGGACGGCCCCACCGACTACACCAAGCTCAAGGCACAGGTCGACTCCGGCAACGTCACATGGGACGTGGTGGACACCGACGCCATCTGGGCCGAACGGCAGTGCGGGAAGCTCCTCATGCCGCTCGACACCAGCATCGTCGACACCTCGAAGCTGCCCAAGGACATGGTGGGCAAGTGCTCGGTGCCGGCCATGACCTACGGCATGGTGCTCATGTACGACACGTCCAAGTTCGGCGCCAACCCGCCCAAGGACTGGGCGGACTTCTTCGACACCGCCAAATTCCCCGGCAAGCGCGCCATACCCGGCGTGGCGTCGGACGCGGCCCCCGGCCCGCTGGAGGCGGCACTGATCGCGGACGGGGTCGCACCCGACAAGCTCTTCCCGCTCGACGTCGACCGCGGCCTGAAGAAGCTCACCGACGTCCGCTCCTCCCTGGTCTTCTGGGACACCGGTGCGCGATCCCAGCAACTGCTGGAGTCGGGCGAGGTGTCGATGGCGATGGTGTGGACCGGCCGTGCCTACTCGGCCGTGAAGAACGGCGCGAAGTTCGCCCCGCAGTGGAACCAGTTCATGCCGGTCTCCGACTCCCTCGCCGTGCCCAAGAACGCCAGGAACCCCAAGGCGTCCATGGCCCTGATCAACTACTATCTGGGCGCCGGCCAACAGGCCAGGCTCACCGAGCTGACCTCCTACTCGCCGATCAACTCCGAGGCCGAGCCGAAGATCGACGCGGCCGCCTCCGCGTACCTGACCTCCACGCCCGAGCGCCAGGCGAAGGCCCTCAAGCTGGACAACGCCTGGTGGGCGCAGAACCAGGAACAGATCATCCAGAAGTGGTCCGACTGGCTGGCGCGCTGACCCATGACCGCCCTGATCGAGATCGCCGCCCCGGCCGCCGGCCGGCGCCCCAAGGACACCGGTGACCGGTGGGGATGGCTGCTGCTGCCGGCGCTGCTGTTGCTGGCTGTGCTGTTCCTCGTGCCGCTGGGCCTGATGGCCTGGCGCAGCGTCACCGACCCGGCACCCGGCGCGGGCAACTACTCCTGGTTCTTCACCAGCGACGTCGCCCTCGCCACCCTGGTCCGTACGCTGGCCGTCGGCGCCGTCGTCACCCTGGTGACGCTGGTGCTCTCCTATCCCTACGCCTACCTGATGACCGTGGTCGGCGCCCGCGCGCGGGTCTGGCTCACCCTGCTCGTACTGCTGCCGTTCTGGACGAGCCTGATGGTGCGCACTTTCGCGTGGGTGGTGCTGCTGCAGGACAGCGGCGTCGTCAACCAGTTGCTCGGCACCGTGGGGATGGGTCCGCTGCAGCTGATCCGTACCCCCACCGGGGTGGTGATCGGCATGACGCAGGTGCTGATGCCGTTCATGGTGCTGCCGCTGTACGCCGTGATGAGCGGTATCGACCGGCGGCTGCTGGACGCCGCGCAGGGCATGGGGGCGCGCCCCGCCACCGCGTTCCTGCGGGTGTTCGTCCCCCTGTCGCTGCCCGGCGTAGGCGCCGGCGCGCTGACCGTGTTCATTACCTCGCTCGGCTTCTACGTGACGCCCGCCCTGCTGGGCTCGCCCGACCAGGCGCTGATCTCGCAGCAGATCTTCACCCAGGTCAACGGGCTGCTCGCGTGGGGCAGGGGCGGCGCGATGGGCGTGGTGCTGCTGGCGGTCACGCTGGTCCTGCTGGGACTGGTCGGCGTCGTCCTGCGGCTCACCCGTACCCGTGGAGGTGTCCGATGAGGACCGGCCCCGCGCGGATCGCGCTCTGGGCGTTCAGCGTGCTGGTGGGCTTCTGGCTCATCGCACCGACGCTCGTGGTGATCCCGCTCAGCTTTACCGACAAGGCGTCCCTGGTGTTCCCGCCGACCGGTTGGTCCGGCCGCTGGTACACCAACTTCTTCACCGACCCCCGGTGGACCGAGGCGCTGCTCTCCTCGCTGCAGGTGGGCGTCCTGGTCGCGGTGGTGGCCACCGTGCTGGGCACCGCCGCCGCGATCGCGCTCACCCGGTCCGGCTCGCGCTGGGCGAAGTCGTCCTACGGGCTGCTGCTCGCCCCGATGATCGTGCCCACCGTGGTCGTGGCCATCGGCGTGTACGCGCTGTTCCTCCAGTACGGCCTGCTGGGCACGCTGTTCGGCTTCGTCACCGCCCACACCGTCCTCGCGCTGCCGTTCGTGATCATTCCGGTGACGGCGAGTCTGCGCGGCTTCGACCGGCGGCTCGAGGACGCCGCACTGATCTGCGGCGCCAGCCGGTGGGGTGCGATCCGTCAGGTGACGTTGCCTCAGATCGCCCCCGGAGTCGTCTCCGGCGCCCTGTTCGCCTTCGTCACCAGCTTCGACGAGGTGGTGGTCTCACTGTTCATCCAGAGCCCCTACCTGCAGACCCTGCCGGTGATGATGTTCGCCAGCGTGACCCGGGACACCGATCCCACCATCGCCGCGGCCGCCACCCTGATCATCGCCTTCACCACGGTGCTCGTACTGGCCGCCACCTTCGCCACCTCCAGGAGGAACCGTGTCCGCTGAGACCAGTCTCATCAAGGCGCGCGGAGCCCGCATCGAACTGGCGCAGGTGCGCAAGGAGTACGCGGACTCCGTCGCCGTCGACGACGTCTCCCTGGTCATCGAACCGGGCGAGTTCATGACCCTGCTGGGCCCCAGCGGCTCAGGCAAGACCACCACCCTCAACATCATCGCCGGGTTCACCGCCGCCACCTCGGGCACGCTGACCATCGGCGGTGTCCAGATGCAGGACCTGCCACCGCACCGGCGCGACATCGGCATGGTCTTCCAGCACTACGCGCTCTTCCCGCACATGACGGTGGCCCAGAACGTCGCCTTCCCGCTGAAGCAGCGCAAGGTCCCCAAGGCCCGCCGCACCCAACTGGTCGAGGCGGCCCTGGAGACCGTACGGCTCGGCGGCTACGGCCACCGCAGGCCCAGCGAACTGTCCGGCGGACAGCAGCAACGGGTCGCCCTGGCCCGGGCCGTGGTGTACGAGCCCAGGGTGCTGCTGATGGACGAGCCGCTCGGCGCGCTCGACAAGAAGCTGCGCGAATCGCTCCAGCTGGAGATCAAGCGGGTGCACCAAGAGATCGGCTCGACCTTCGTCTTCGTCACCCACGACCAGGAAGAAGCGCTGGTCCTCTCGGACCGTATCGCGGTCTTCGACGACGGGGGCATCCAGCAGGTCGGCACCGCGAGCGAACTGTACGAGAAGCCCCGCAGCCTGTTCGTCGCCGAGTTCCTCGGCGAGTCCTCCACCGTGCGGGGAAGGATCGAACCGGACGGCGACGACTCGTGCCTGCGGGTCGGCGACCGCACCGTACGTGCACCCGGCCGGCCCGCCGACGGCACCGGCACCGACGCCGCCGTCGTCATCCGCCCCGAGCACCTGCGGGTGCAGGCCGCCGACGCACCGGTCGCCCCCGGGGCCAACGCCCTGCCGGCCCGGGTGACCCAGGAGATCTACCTGGGCTCCGGCCGCAAGCTCGAACTCGCCCTGCCCGACGGCACCGTACTGCTCGCCCGCGAACAGGCCGACCGGCTGTCCGACGCCCACCACGGCGACGAGGTCACCGTCGTCTGGGACGTCGAGCGAGGCGTCCTGCTCGGTGACACGCCCGGCACCACCCACACACCCACCCCCGCCGGCCGGACCCCCGCCGGCGTCGCACAGGAGAGCGGCCGATGAGCACCGCAACACCCGCCACCAGCCCCACCTTCGTCAACGGCGACGTCTCCTTCTGGTTCAGGGAGGGCGGCATTCCCACCCGCCGCCCGGCACTCCCCGGTGACCTGGACGTGGACGTCGCGCTCGTCGGCGGCGGCTACACCGCACTGTGGACGGCGTACTACCTCAAGCAGGCCCAGCCCGACCTGCGGATCGCCGTACTGGAGAAGGAGTTCGCCGGCTTCGGGGCCTCCGGCCGCAACGGCGGCTGGCTCAGCGCCGAGCCGCCCGGCCAGATGCGCCGCTACGCCAAGGCACACGGCCATGAGCCGTCCGTCGCCATGCAGCGCGAGATGTTCTCCTCGGTCGACGAGGTCGTCCGCGTCGCCGCCGAGGAAGGCATCGAGGCGGACATCCAGAAGGACGGTCTGCTCCACGTCGCCACCAACGCCGCGCAGGAACGCCGGCTGCGCGACCGGCTGCCGTCGATGCGCGCCGAAGGCTGGGGCGAGGACGACCTGGTCGAACTGGACCGCGACGAACTCGCCGAACGCGTCCACGTCGCCGGCGCCCGCAGCGCCCAGTGGAGCCCGCACTGCGCCCGCATCCAGCCGGCCAAGCTGGTCCGGGGACTGGCCGACGTGGTCGAGCGGATGGGCGTCACCATCTACGAGAACACCGAAGTCACCGAGATCCGCCCGCACGAGGCCATCACGCCGCACGGCACCGTCCGGGCGTCGTTCGTGATCCGGGCCCTGGAGGGCTTCACCTCCGGGCTGCGCGGACACCGCCGGTCGTGGCTGCCCATGAACAGCAGCATGATCGTCACCGAGCCGCTGCCCGCCGCCGTGTGGGAGGAGATCGGCTGGCGCGGAGCCGAACTGATCGGCGACGAGGCGAACTCCTACTGCTACATCCAGCGCACCACCGACGGCCGGATCGCCATCGGCGGGCGCGGCATCCCGTACATGTTCGGTTCCCACGTCGACCAACGCGGCGAGACCCGGACCGCCACCCAGATGCAACTGCAGGCCATCCTGCGGCAGCACTTCCCGGCCACCCGGGACGTGGCGATCGACCACACCTGGTCCGGGGTGCTGGGCGTGCCGCGTGACTGGTGCGCCACCGTCCATGTGGACGAGCGGACCGGGCTGGGCTGGGCAGGCGGCTACGTCGGGCACGGCGTGACCACCACCAACCTCGCCGGACGCACCCTGCGCGACCTGATCCTGCGTCAGAAGACGGACCTCACCCGGTTGCCCTGGGTCGGCCGCCAGGTGCGCGGCTGGGAACCGGAGCCGCTGCGCTGGCTCGGTGTGCGCAGCCTCTACGTCGCCTACCGCGCCGCCGACCGGCACGAGAACTCCGGCCTGGAGCGCACTTCCGCCATCGCACGCATCGCCAACGTCATCAGCGGCCGCTGAAAGGAGCCGATCCTCGTGAACACCCCTGCGAACACCACCGTCTTCCCCGTCGCCTTCCTCGCCGACGCGGTGACCACCGAACTGCCCGCCGCCTGTCCCAAGCCCACCAGCACCACCGGTCAGCAGGAGACCAGCCACACCCTGTGGACATCCCCCGACGGCCTCGTCGAGGTCGGCGTCTGGGAGTGCGACCCCGGCCACTTCACCGCCACCCGCGAGGGCTACGACGAGATCTGCCAGGTACTGTCCGGCACCGCCACCGTCGACACCGAAGGCGGCGAAAGAGTCGAACTGAGCCCCGGCTCCACCCTGGCCATGCCCGCCGGATGGCGCGGCACCTGGCAGGTCCACGAAACGATCCGCAAGGTGTACGTGGTGCGAACCCACCGGGCCGAAGCATGACTCTCGTCCTGCACGGCGGCCAGGTGTGGACGGGCGACCCCTCACGGCCGCACGCGACCGCCGTCGCCGTGGCCGACGGCCGGATCACCGCCGTCGGCTCCGACACCGAAGTACGGGCGGCCGCCGGACAGGCGGCCGAAACCGTCGACCTGGCCGGCCGGACCGTGGTGCCCGGCCTCCAGGACGCGCACATCCACCCCGTCTGGGGCGCCATGGAGGCGCTGCGCTGCGACCTGACCGGCGCCGCCGACGCCGCACAGTGCACCGCCCTCGTCCGGGAGTACGCGGCGGCCGACCCCGGCCGTCCGTGGATCCTGGGCGGTGGCTGGGGCATGGACTGCTTCCCGGGCGGCTGGCCCACCAAGGAACTGCTGGACGCGGTCGTCCCGGACCGGCCGGTCTTCCTGCCCAACGCCGACCACCACTCGGCGTGGGTCAACTCGGTGGCGCTGGAACGCGCTGGGATCGACGCGTCCACACCGGACCCCGCGGCCGGGCGGATCGAGCGCGATGCGGCCGGCCGGCCCACCGGGGTGCTGCACGAGGCCGCGATGGACCTGGTTGCGCGGGTGCTGCCGCAGAACACTCCGGAGGACCAGCGCGCAGCGCTCGTCCACGCCCAGGAGCACCTCTTCCGGTACGGCATCACGGGCTGGCAGGACGCCATCGTCGGCGCCTACGGCGGAGCCGGTGACACACTCGCCGCCTACCGCCGTGCGGACGCGGAAGGGCTGCTGAAGGCCCGGGTCACCGGCGCCCTGTGGTGGGACCGTGACCGCGGCCCGGAACAGCTGGACGATCTCCTGGCCCGGCGCGGCGAGCACGGCCGCCGGTTCCGGGCGGGCACGGTGAAGGTCATGCAGGACGGCGTGCTGGAGACCGGCACCGGCGCCCTGCTGGAGCCCTATCTCGACCAGTGCGGGTGCGCCACCGGCAACCTGGGCCACTCCAACGTGCCCGCCGAACTGCTCACGGAGGCGGTCACCCGGCTGGACGCGGCCGGCTTCCAGGTCCACTTCCACGCGATCGGCGACCGCGCGGTCCGCGAGTGTCTGGACGCGGTCGCGGCTGCCTCGCGGGCCAATGGAGTGCGCGACCGACGCCACCACATCGCGCATGTGCAACTGGTCGACGACGCGGACATCGGCCGGTTCGCCGAGCTGGGGGTGGCGGCCAACATCCAGTCCCTCTGGGCGACCCACCATCCGCAGACGGACGAGCTGGTCGATCCGCTGCTGGGGGAGGAGCGCGCCCGGCGCCAATACCCCTTCCGCCGGCTGCTCGACAGCGGCGCCCGGCTCGCAGGCGGCAGCGACTGGCCGGTGACCACGGCCGACCCCTGGCAGGCCATGCACGTCGCGGTGCACCGCACCGAACCACCCGGCTCGGCGCACGCCCACTGGCCGGGCTCCGACCGCCCGTACGGCCCCGAGCAGCGCCTGCGGCTCACCGACATCCTGCGCGCCTACACCGCCGGTTCGGCATGGGTGAACGGCAACGACGACGAGACCGGCTGCCTGCGCGAGGGCATGGCCGCGGACCTTGCGGTCCTCGACCGGGACCTCTTCGCCCCCGGCACGCCCGTGGCCGGCACCCGGGCCGTGCTCACCCTGGTGGCCGGAGAGGCGGTCCACAGCGAGTAGATACACAGCGGAGCAGGGGGAGAGGCCGCCGCTTTTCGGTCGGAGGCGGCGGCCAGACCACCGTCCGCTCGATCCGGATCTACCTCTGATCTTGGCCAGTGCTCCGCCCTTCAGGACTCTGCTGAGGAATGCGTGATTCGAGCAGGGCTGGGTCGTTGGTCCTCCACGATTGTTATGGCGTGAGCGGGAGGGCCGAGAGATGTCACTGGAGCCACGGGCTGGTCATGGGGTGCCGGAGCTGACGGCCCGGGTGGTGCGGGCAGCGTTCCCGAAGGGGACGATGGCGGTGCGGATCCGGGAGGCGTTGGGCCCGCTGTTTGAGGACGAGGCGTTCGCAGGGGCGTTTGCCGTCCGGGGACGCCCGGCTGTCTCGCCGGGGGCGTTGGCTTTGGTGTCGGTGTTGCAGTATGCGGAGGGGCTGACCGATCGGCAGGCCGCTGACCAGGTGCGGGCCCGGATGGACTGGAAGTTTCTGCTCGGCCTGGAGCTGGACGATCCCGGGTTCGATGCCTCCGTGCTGAGCCTGTTCCGTTCCCGTCTCATTGAGCACGGACTGGAACAGACGACGCTGGAGCTGGTGCTGGAACGCCTGCGCGGGCTGGGCCTGCTGAAGGCCGGTGGCCGGCAGCGGACCGATTCCACGCATGTGCTGGCGGCGGTGCGGACGCTGAACAGGATGGAGTTCGTCGGCGAGACGCTGCGGGCGGCGCTGGAGGCGCTGGCGGTCGCCGCCCCGGCATGGCTGTCCGGCCTGGTCACGGCCGAGTGGGCTGAGCGCTACGGGCCGCGCGTGGACGATTACCGCTTCCCCAAGGGCGAAGAGGTCCGTGAACAGTGGTCTGAGCAGGTCGGACGGGACGGGTTCGTCCTGCTGGAGGCGGTCTACGCCCCCGCGGCTCCGGACTGGCTGCGCGAGATCGAGGCGGTGCAGGTCCTGCGGGTCTCCTGGGTCCAGCAGTACCACCGCGACGAGAGGGGGTGCGCTGGCGGGAGGGCAAGGATCTCCCGCCGGTTCATCACCGGTTGTGCTCGCCCTATGACACCGATGCCCGTTACGGGATCAAGCGCGGCTCGGGCTGGACCGGCTACAAGGCGCATCTGACCGAGACCTGCGAGCCGGATGCGCCGCACGTGATCACGCAGGTGGCCACCACCGATGCCGTGGTGGCCGACACGGAGATGACCGAACCGGTCCACCAGGCGCTCGCGGAACGGGAGTTGCTGCCGGACGTGCATGTCGTGGATGCCGGCTACACCACTGCCGCCCTGTTCCTGTCCGCGACCGAGCGGGGTATGGAACTGCTCGGCCCGGCCCCGCACGACAGCAGCCGCCAGTCCCGAGAGGATCAGGGCTTCTCCCGCGCCGACTTCACCATCGACTGGGACAACGAGAGCGCCATCTGTCCCGGCGGGCACCGAAGTTTCGAGTGGTGGGAACAGAAACACCACCGCAACGGCACTCCGGTCCTCAAGGTGTTCTTCTCCGCCGAGCACTGCCGCCCCTGCCCGAAGCAGACGGCATGCACCAAGCCCCCGTCCGGCCGCCGGGGCAGGGGCATCACCTTCCTGCCCCGCGAACGGCACGAGGCCCTCGAAGCCGTCCGCCAGGCCCAGGAGACCGACAATTGGAAGAACCGTTACGCGATCCGGGCCGGGGTCGAAGGCACGATCTCCCGGGCCGTCCGTGTCACCGGCCTGCGCCGTACCCGCTACCGCGATCTACCCGCGACCCGCCTCGGCCACGTCTTCGCCTCCACCGCACTCAACCTCATCCGCATCGACCGATGGCTGACCGGCACCCCACTCGGCGGCACCCGCACCTCCCGCCTCGAAGCTCTGATGCTCGCGGCCTGACCACCCGAATCACGCATTCCTCAGCAGAGTCCTTCAGGGCGGGGGTGAAGGCCATCCTTGGCCCGGAGGCGCAGAGCGCCGGAGTGCTCTGCGCCTTGGGGTGAGGGTCAGACGGGACGCTGTTGGTTTTCGATGTACTGCTTGACGACGGTCAGGGGTGCGCCGCCGCAGGACCCTGCGAAGTAGGAGCCGGACCAGAAGTGTCCGCCCCACAGGTACCGGCGGACATGCGCGTTGTACTCCTGGCGGAGCCTGCGGGAACTGACGCCCTTGAGGGAGTTGACCAGTTTGGAGAGCTGCACCTTCGGCGGGTAGTGCACGAGCAGGTGGACGTGGTCCTGTTCGCCGTTGAACTGTTTCAGCTCGGCCTCGAAGTCGGCGCAGACCTCCCGCATGATCTCTTCGGTGCGGGTCAGCATGGCGTCGGTGAACGCTTCACGCCGGTACTTTGTGACAAAAACCAAATGAACATGCAGGTTGTAGACAACATGGCGACCGGTTCTGACATCGGGATGAGGGTTCCAGCGCGGTGACATAAACCAATGCTATGGTCTCGATCGTGAGTCAAGACACCATGGTCAAGCGGCAGTTCGGGCATCGTGCCCGGCTTGCGCTGTCGCCTGCCGAGGCGTTGAGGACTGATAGCCAGGCGCACGCGGCCCGCACCCTGTGGAACCTGCTGCACGCCTGGTGGCAGATGATGCCGAAGGAAAAGCGGACTCTCGGACACGCGGATGCCGCCGTACGACAGGCCCGCAAGGACATCGACTTCCTTGCTGTCCTTCCCGCGCAGGCCGCGCAAGCAGTACTCAAGACGTACTTCCAGGCGTGGAAGAACTGCTGGGACGGCCGCGCCGACGCCCCGAACTTCAAGGGCCGGTTCCGCACGGTGATGTCCGTGGACGTCCCTCAGGGCCGGGACCTGAACATCGTGCGCGTGCACCGCCGCTGGGGCATGGCCAACATTCCCAAGGTGGGCCGGGTCCGCTTCCGGTGGACCAAAGACCTTCCGGTCGGCAAGCGTGCAGGCGCGGAGAACCGGATCACCGGGGCACGGCTGGTCAAGGACGCTTCCCCAAGCTCTCGGCTTCGCTCGAGCAGGGGAGGCCCCATTGGCTGGCACATCGCCTTCCGCGTCCAGACCTTGGAGGTCAAGCCCGAGCCCCACCAGGGGCCGGAAGTCGGCATCGACGTGGGCGTCACCGTGCCCATCGCCCTCTCGGACGGCGAGACGTACGAGCACGGCGAATGGCTGACGGAGAAGGAGAAGGCCAGGCTTCTGCACCTGGAGCGGCGCGCCGCGCAGCGCAAGCGGCACCGCAAGCCCGGCGAGCGCACCAGCCGCCGGCTGCACCGCACCTACGACCAGATCGCAGGACTCCGCGCGAAAGCCAAGCGCAGGGCCCTGGACTGGCAGCACCGGACGACCACCGCCATCGCCCGCACATACGGCACCGTCGTGGTCGAAGCACTCACCATCACGAACATGGTCAAGTCCGCCAGGGGAACCATCGAGGAGCCAGGGAAGAACGTCGCCCAGAAGTCCGGGCTGAACCGCTCCATCAGCAAGGAGGCATGGGGCCGCACGGTCACCATGCTGACGTACAAGACCGCCCGGCTCGGCGGCACCCTGCACAAGGTCCCCGCCCCCGGCACCTCCCAACGCTGCTCAGCGTGCGGCTTCACCACGCCCGGCAACCGGGAGAGCCAGGCCGTGTTCGTGTGCAAGAACCCCGACTGCGGCTGGTCGGGCAATGCCGACCACAACGCAGCCCGGAACGTCTTGCACCTGTACCGGATGGGCCTCGCGCTCATCCCGGCTGCCGGGAGGGCAGTCGTCAGACGTGCGAAGCGCGTCAAGCCCGCTGCCGCAAGGTAAGCAGGAATCTCCCGGCTTCAGCCGGGAGAGCACTTCAACGGCCGATCCTGCCCCGTTCGGTCACTGCCGACCCATCTGGTTCCCCTGGTTCGTGCCGGAGCCCGCTTCGAACGCGGGCAGCTTGTCGAGGGTTGGGAGAACTCGTGGCCTGAAGTCCTGCCCACGGGTGCCGAGCGGGATTCACGCGTACCGATCGAAAAGAGCCTGGATGTACTCCTCCAGCCTGCCGGACAACACGGTGGGGGTCAGATCGGTGCGGCCCAGTTCGTGCCAGGGGACGCCGACCTTCTCGGCATCCGGAGCGAAGGCCAACGCGTCCAGCAGCCGCCAGTACAGATGCGCCGCGGGCTCAACGGCCAGGGTCCCTCCCGCCGCGACGTACCGGTCGGCGAAGCCCATGCCTGTCGGAACTCCGTGCAGCAGGGCCAGGGCCGTCGAGCAGTGGGCCACGTCCAGGTCGGCCGGCCCCCAGGAGGTCTCCACCCAGTCGACGACGCCGCTGATCCGCAGATCGTCGTTGTCGCCCTCGAACAGAACATTGCCGGGGTGGAAGTCCCGGTGCAGGAAGCAGGGCTGGTAGTGCGGCGGTTCGCGTCGGATGACGTCCACGGCCCGCCGCCAGAGCTCGGGTCGCGTTGAGGAGCCAGGTGGGTTTACCCGTTCGGGCGTGGCCCACGCCTGATAGGTGCGGGGCCGGGTCTCCTCGGTGACCAGCACCTGATGGATGCGCAGGAGCCGGCCGGCCAGCAAGTCGGTGCGCCGGTCGGCTCCCTGGTCGGCCAGGCGGACGCTCCCGGGCAGCAGCGACATCAGCAAGGAGGGGTGGTCGCAGTACTCCGCCGTCGCGTCCACGTCCACGAGGGTGGCCGCGGGCACGTCTGTCTCAGCGACCAGGCGCAGGATCATTGCCTCGCGCGACAGCAGGCCCTCCGCGTGCCGGAGGAAGAAGGGTTTGACGAAGGATCGAAGGACCAGCGAGCGTCGGCCGCCAGGCCCCGAGATGCTCAGACGACGCATCTCCGAGGTCCACCCGCCGCGCAACCGCGTGACATCCTCGATGTGTTCCGACTCCGGCAGTCCTCTTTCCACCCAGGAGCGCGTCGCAATCCACTCCTGGCTCTCCAGGTCCCCACCGGTTCGCTCCGTGCCCTCACCTCTGTTCATGGGAGCCAGGCTATCGACCGCCCGATGGACACATTGCTCGGGCAACCCACCCACAACTCCCGGCGCATCCGACAGGCAGCGCCATCGGCTGGATGACTTGGGCGGTGGGCCCACGAACCGCCACCGCCATGTGCGGGAGCAGCGAACGATGGGGGAGAAGACAGGGCCCGGACGGCTGGTCCGGGCCCTGCCGTATACGGGACTGTCGCTCAGTCGCCGGTGTTGGTTGCCCAAACGGGCTGGTTGGCGTTGTTGTAGACGACGACGTTGCCGTCGTCCTGGACGGCGAGGTAGCGGCCCTTGTGCCAGGTTCCGGCGGCCCAGATGGCCTGGCCGGCCCTGTTGTAGATGACGAAGTTGCCGTCCTCCTGCATGACGAGGCGGTCGGCGTTGGGGTATACGTTCGGGGCCTGCCAGGCGGGACGGTTGTCCTTGTAGACGACGACGTTGCCGTCGCTCTGAACACGCAGGACGGTACGGCCGCTGCCGGACGTCCAGGCCTGGTTCTTGCCGAGGGTGGCGGGCCCGTAGAAGTGGGAGTCGCTCCGCAGGGCCTTTTGGGGCTGCGTGCTCTGGACGGTACGGCTGTTCTCCACGGCGTCAGCGGCAGGAACGGCGGCCAGGATGGGCAGGGCTGCGAGGGTGAGCGCGGGGAGGCCGCGCCACACGAGGTTCTTGATCACAACCCCGGATTTACACAGTCCGCAAATGCCTGCGACAGCCCCTGAGCCAAGAACTCACCCGTACGGTCCCGCGATTTCATCGCTGAAACGACACTGCTGGCGTCGGCCGAGCGACCGACGCCGTCGAACGCGCCTGGGGCCGTCCCGAGCTCGGCGGCCCGTACGCCCTGCGTCGGCTGCCCTGCCCACTTCAGCATCGGCCCCCGCTCGGACAACCTGGCGCCATGTCGTCGCGATCAACCTCGACGGCCTCTTCCACGGTCTCAAGTACCGGATCCCCGCGATCACCGGCAGCGGAGGCGGCGCGATCGTCAACGTGTCCAGTGTGTTCGCGGATCGCGGCGGGCCGACCGTGGAGTACTCCTCCGCCGAGCACGCCATCCGCGGTCTCACCGCACCGCCGCCAAGGAGTACGGCACGCAGGGAGTGCGTGTCGACGGACTCCAGCCCGGCGTGATCAAGTCGGAGACGACCCGGGCCAACCCGGAGGGCCACCGAGGAAGTCGCCGAGCGCGGCGTGCCCCTGGGGCGCATCGGGCGCAGTGAGGAGATCGCCACCGCGGTCGCATTCCTGCTCTCCGATGACGCCTCCTGCATCACCGGTGCGCATCTCGCCGTCGACGGGGGGTCCTCGCCCGAGCTCAACCGCTCGACCACGGCCCTCATGATGCCGGCCTGCTAGGGGCGGTTCAACGGCTTCTCCCAGTGGCTCGGGTTCGGCATCGCGGTGTGTCATCGCCGACAGCGACTCGTCGGGGCCAGAAGGCGATGAACGTAAACTCCGTCGTACCGCCGCCCCGTTGAGCGATCCGGGCCGCGCATCTGATTCTGCAGGTGGTGGGCCGCCGGCCCGCAGCCAACTCGTCGGGCCGGAGGCATGCATCCGTTGGCGTCCGACATGGACAGGCCTACCGGCGCTCTGCCGGGGGTGGCGCCGTCACCAGGATGAGAGGGATTCCGTTGCAGGGCCGCAGTTGCTGCCCGCCGTGTTCCGTGCCGATTTCCGGTCCGGCCAGTACCGCCGCGAAGTCCGGGCCCTTGGTGAGCGATCCGACCAGGTGGTGGGGGTCGGTGGAGGCGGCGACCCGGCCGCGCGCGTTGACCAGGCGGGCGGGTCCCGGCAGGCGTTGGAGCAAGGGCATGACGGCCGCTTCGAAGCGCCGCAGGTAGACGTCGGCGGCGGCCACTCCCATGAAACATCCCCCGATCGTCACCGGCGAGGAGAGGGTGAGGCTGTACTCGTCGGAGCAGAGGTAGTCGACGTAGGGTCCCGCGACCGCCCGCTGTCCGGTGTCGCGGGGCAGGGTGAACCACTCCCAGTGGGTGTAGTCGGAGTACGCCGAGTGCTCAGGGTCCAGGTCGAGCAACAGCGGATGCACGGCACCGTCCGCAGTGGTCTGCCACCACTCGAGCCACGCCGGCACGTCGTCGAGCAGTCCTGGTGCCGCCACGAAGCCGAGCCCCGAGACCAGGTCGTACTGGGCGAGACAGGCGTGCAGGCCGGGGCGGAGCGCGGACAGATCGGTCGAGACAGGACGTCGGCCATCTGCGACGGCTGACGCCAGTACCGACTCCGTGCCCGTAGCGGTCCTGCCTACAGCGTCGAAGACTTCTTCGAGCGCGTCTCGGACACGGACGGCCGCGTCGGCGGCCGTCATCGTGTCAAGTACTGCCGATCCGGCGCTTGCGAGACGGGGACTGCTGCCCATCGGGGCCCTCCTTCGGACGGGGACCGCGCGCACCGTCGGCCGAGCCGAGGCGGAGTTCGATCAGGCGCGCCATGGATGTCAGCACGCATTGTTCGGCCAGATCCCTGGCACGGTCATCCGCCCCATCATGCACGGCCGAGATTACGGCGTGATGACGATCCGCTGCGTCCTTGAGGCGCTCGTCCTCGCAGAGTACGAGGCGCAGAAGTGCCCCCACTTCGGTTTGGAGAGTGACTTCTTCCCTGGTCAGCCGGGCGGACTGGGCGGCCGCGGCCAGCTCGACATGGAAGCGCCCGAAGATGCGGCTGCGCGCCCCCGAGTCCTCGGCTTCCACCAACTCTCCCAGAGACCTGTTCAGTTGCTGCATATCCTCGGGCTCGGTGCGCCGGGCCGCGAGTCGCGCGGCGGCACCCGAGACGGCTGCCCAGTGGTCGGCGAGATCGCGGAGTTCCTCGGTGCTCCAGTCGGCGAGCCGGGCAAGCAGCCGGTCCTCCGCGGGACCGTCGGGCACGGTGACGAAGCTGCCTCCGCCACGGCCCCTACGGGTGGTGACCAGGCCCCTTTGGCGGAGTGCCATCAGTGCTTCCCGCAGGGTCACGGTGGACACGCCGAGCTGGGCGGCGAGGTCGCTCTCGCCGGGCAGCTGCTCGCCGTCGGCGAGCAGTCCGAGGTCGATGGCGTCACCGAGCCGCCGCACGACGGCATCCACGCGGGCCAGGGTATCGACGGGCGTGAAGACGACTCTGCGGGCGCCGGGTCTGTCTCGGTTCACGATCACCACCTTGCCAGTTGACCGAGCTTTTGCCTTGAGGGGGCCTTGAAATTAGAACTATGACTTCATAGGTTTAGGGTCAACTCCCAACAGCACCAGAAAGGTTCCCGCCCATGGAGGGAATGGCCATCCGGTTGCAGAACCTGCGTAAGTCCTTCGGCCGGACAGAGGCTGTGGCCGGAGTCGACCTGGAGATCGCGGACGGCGAGTTCTTCTCGATGCTGGGGCCCTCCGGCTCCGGCAAGACCACAGTGCTCCGGTTGATCGCCGGCTTCGAGGCTCCCACCGGCGGCACCATCGAACTCGCGGGCTCCGACGTCACCGCTCTGGCCCCCTTCGAACGCGACGTGCACACCGTCTTCCAGGACTACGCGCTCTTCCCGCACATGACCCTGGAGCAGAACGTCGCCTACAGCCTCAAGGTCCGCAAGGTGCCCAAGGCCGAGCGTCTGAAGCAAGCCAGGGAGGCTCTGGCGAGCGTGCGGCTCGCGGACTTCGGCACGCGTCGCCCGTCCCAGCTCTCCGGAGGCCAGCGCCAGCGCGTGGCGCTGGCCCGCGCCCTCGTCGGCCGTCCGAAGGTGCTGCTGCTCGATGAGCCGCTGGGCGCCCTCGACCTCAAGCTGCGCGAACAGATGCAGGTCGAACTCAAGGCGATCCAGCGCGAAGTCGGCATCACCTTCGTCTTCGTCACGCACGACCAGGAGGAAGCGCTGACCATGAGCGACCGGATCGCGGTCTTCAACCAGGGCCGCGTCGAACAGATCGGGACCCCGGCCCAGATATACGAACGTCCTGCCACCCCGTTCGTCGCGGGCTTCGTCGGTACGTCGAACCTGCTGACCGACGCCGCCGCGGAGCAGGTCGTGGGCGACCGGGGAACGTACAGCATCCGGCCGGAGAAGATCCGCGTACTCAAGGAGTCCGCCCTCGCCGACGAGCCGCAGCACTCCCGTGCCACCGGCACCGTCGCGGAGGTCGTCTACCTGGGGGACGCCACCCGCTTCCTGGTGGACCTCGACGCAGGCGGCCGGCTCACCGCCCTCCAGCAGAACCTGGAGACCTCCTCCGAGGACGTCGCCGCCTTCCGCGGCTCCCGAGTCACGCTCCAGTGGCACCAACGGCACAACTTCCTGGTGCCGGACGCCCGATGAGCGCACCCGCACGACCCGTCCCCGCCCCTTCCCTCCTGTGGAGAACCCTGTGCGTCTGAACCGAACGTCCCGAGCAGCGGCCGCGCTCGGCGCCCTGCTCCTCGCCACCGCCTGCGGTTCCTCGGACACCGCCGCCACGTCGCCCGGCGGCAGCGGCTTCACCCCGCCCAAGCTCGCCGCGCAGAAGACCCTCGGCAAGTCGGAGGGCCAGGTGAACCTGATCGCGTGGGCCGGATACGCCGAGGACGGCTCCAACGACCCGAAGGTCGACTGGGTCACCGACTTCGAGAAGCAGACCGGCTGTCAGGTCAACACCAAGACCGCGGGCACCTCCGACGAGATGGTCAGCCTGATGAAGACCGGTCAGTACGACGCGGTCTCCGCCTCCGGTGACGCGGCGCTGCGGCTGATCGCCTCCGGCGACGCCGCACCCGTCAACACCGAGTTGGTGCCCAACTACAAGGACGTCTTCTCAGGACTGAAGGACCAGCAGTGGAACTCGGTCAAGGGTGTCTCCTACGGCATTCCGCACGGCCGCGGCGCCAATCTGCTGATGTACAACACGAAGAAGGTTTCCCCGGCGCCCGACTCCTGGTCCGCGGTCTTCGAAAAGTCCTCGGCGTACAAGGGGAAGGTAACTGCGTACGACTCGCCGATCTACATCGCGGACGCCGCCCTGTACCTGATGAAGACCGAGCCGTCTCTCGGCATCAAGGACCCGTATGCCCTGGACCAGAAGCAGTTCGACGCCGCCGTCGACCTGCTCAAGAAGCAGAACGCCGACATCGGTGAGTACTGGAGCGACTACCTGAAGGAGGTCTCCGCCTTCAAGAGCAGTGACTCGGTGGTCGGCACCAGCTGGCAGGTGATCCTGAACACCGCCCAGGCCGAGAAGGTCCCGGTCAATGCCGTCCTCCCCAAGGAGGGCGCCACCGGATGGTCCGACACGTGGATGATCTCCGCCAAGGCCAAGCACCCCAACTGCGCCTACAACTGGATGAACTGGATCATCTCTCCGAAGGCGAACGCCCAGGTCGCCGAGTACTTCGGTGAGGCCCCGTCCAACGCGAAGGCCTGCATGCTGACCGCGGACAAGAGCCACTGCACCACCTACCACGCCGCCGACGAGTCGTACTGGAAGGACGTCCACTTCTGGACCACGCCCATCGCGCAGTGCGTGGACGGACGTACGGACACCACGTGCGTGCCGTACGCGAAGTGGGTCCAGGCCTGGACCGAGATCAAGGGCTGAGGGTTACCTGTCCATGACCACCACCGCGCCTGCCGCCGGACCCGTCCGGCGGCTCGCCGGGACCCTGCACCGCCGCCCCCGGCTGCAGTTGTCCCTGCTGCTCTCCGCACCACTGGCCTGGCTCGCCCTGGCCTACCTCGGCTCGCTCACCGTGCTGTTCCTCTCCGCGTTCTGGACCACGGACTCCTTCACCTCCAACGTGGTGAAGATCTGGAACACGGACAACTTCACCGCACTGTTCACCACCGGCGTCTACCGTCAGGTCGCCCTGCGCAGCATCGGCGTGGCCCTCGCGGTCACCGCGCTGTGTGTACTGATCGCCTTCCCGATCGCCTTCTACACCGCCCGCGTCGCGAATCCCAAATGGCGGCCGCTCCTCGTCGTGGCGATCCTCACTCCACTGTGGGCCAGCTACCTCGTCAAGGCATATGCCTGGCGGCTCATCCTCGCCCAGGGCGGCCTGCTCGACTGGGCACTGAAGCCACTGGGACTCGAAGGGCCCGGCTACGGACTGACCGCGACCGTCCTGGTGCTGACCTACCTGTGGCTGCCGTACATGATCCTGCCGATCCACGCCGGACTCGAGCAACTCCCGGCCAGCCTCCTGGACGCCTCCGCCGACCTCGGCGCCCGCACCGGGCGGACCTTCCGGTCCGTGGTGCTGCCCATGATTCTGCCGTCCATCGCGGCCGGCTCGGTCTTCACCTTCTCGCTCAGCCTCGGCGACTACATCGCCGTACAGATCGTCGGCGGCAAGACGCAGCTCATCGGCAACCTCATCTACTCCAACATCACCCTGGACCTGCCGCTGGCCGCCGCACTCGGCACCGTGCCCGTCGTGATCATCGTGCTCTATCTGCTCGCGGTGCGCCGTACCGGAGCCCTCAGCAGTCTCTGACCCCTCTCCTTCACCTCCGTATCACGCACAGCGAAGGCCCCCGATGAATCTCTCCCGCCCCGCGCGCGTCACGCTGCGCATCGCCGCCGGGCTCGGTTTCGCGGTGATCTACGTCCCGCTGCTCCTGGTCCTCGTCAACTCCCTCAACCCGGACCGCAGTTCGGGCTGGCCGCCACCGGGCCTCACCTTCGACTGGTGGGTGGCCGCCTGGCACAGTTCGGGCGCCCGCGACGCGCTGTGGACCTCGGTCAGGGCCGGGCTCGGCGCGACCGCGATCGCCCTGGTCCTCGGGACGCTCATCGCCTTCGCCTGCCAGCGGTACAAGTTCTTCGGACGCGAGGCCATCTCCTTCGTGGTCGTCCTGCCGATCGCACTGCCGGGCATCGTCACCGGTGTCGCGCTCAACACCGCCTTCCGTACGGTCCTCGAACCGCTCGGAGTGGGACTCGGAATGTTCACGGTGGTCGTCGGCCACGCCACCTTCTGCATCGTGGTCGTCTTCAACAACGTGATCGCCCGGCTGCGCCGGATGCCGGGATCGTACGAGGAGGCCGCCATGGACCTCGGGGCCCACACCTTCCGTACGTTCCTCGACGTCACTTTCCCGCTGGTGCGCTCCGCGCTGGTAGCGGGCGGGCTCCTTGCCTTCGCCCTGTCCTTCGATGAAATCGTTGTGACGACGTTCACCGCCGGGCCCGGTGTCCAGACCCTCCCCGTCTGGATCTTCTCCAACATGGCCCGACCTCAACAGGCTCCCGTTGTCAACGTCGTTGCCGCCGTCCTCGTCCTGCTCTCCGTCATACCGATCTACCTCGCGCAGCGGCTGTCGTCGGACACTGCCTCCAGCAGCCGTATCTGATGGGAGCAACTCCCTCCCGTATCCCAGGAGATGGCTGAAACGCCAACCTTGGGCTGGGAGGCGCCGGACGACGTTCTCATTCCCCCAGGGGGTTCGCCCGGGCGTGGGCAGCGACCGACCGAGCGCTTCGGAATGAGGTTCGGAATCGTCTCAAGCAGATGACGTTGCAGGTGAGTTGGAGCAGGGCCAGGTGGAGGTCGGCGCGTATCGCGTAGCGGATGCGGAATCGTTTGAACTGGTGGAGCCAGGCGAAGGTGCGCCCGATGCCCCACTGTGTCCGGCCCGGTCCGGAGCTGTGCGGGGTGCCTCGGCGGCGCGGCGGCGAGGGCGATGCTGTCCACCGCGCTTTGGACCGAGGCCGCTCCGCTCCGGGTCTTCCCTTGCGGATCGTCACTGGGCACCTGGGACGGCAATGGCCCACACGTGCGTTCCCATGCGGTTGGGCTCAGTGTTTCCCCGCAAGGCCGACGAAGTGCAGCCCCGGCAAGGGGCGCCCCCCATGCTTCTGCAGAGCTGTAGAAAGCGCGAGGGCCGCCCGGATGTTCCCGGGCGGCCCGTGAAGGTGGCCAATCTCCCCGGGAGGAGCGCCGCAGATGAGCGGCGGGCCGGGCTTCGTCCGGGTGCGATCAGTCCGATCCGGGCAGCTCAGGGCCGGCGAAGTCGGGACTCGAAAAGTCCGGAGCGCTGAAACCGGGCACCCTGCGCGGCTCCGGAACCGCCGTCGCGCCGCCTGTCGCACGTGACATGGCTGTCGCATCCGGACGGCCGACGTCCTCAGGGCTCACGGCCTGGAGCGAGTTGGACAGGAAGGGCAGGATCCCGCGTTCGAGCAGTACCTCCTGCCACGCGTCGCGCGCGTGGTCCACCTCGGGATCCGTACCGCCGACCGTCGAGCGATTGCGCGCCGCTGCCACCAGCATCCATACGAGACCGGCCAGCACAGTCACTGCCGCGACCCCTGCCGCAGCCAGACCGGCGAGGAGCATGGCGTCGGCGAGATGTGAGTGCGTGTCAACAGCCCGGAATGCGAAGCCGATCAAGCCGAAGATCGCGGCAGCCGTGGCGGACAGCCCCGGCACCAGAACGGCCACCGCATGCAGCGTGCTGCTTGTGTTGGCCGCCGCGCCGTCGGGCTCACGCCGTGCACGACGAAGCGCCGCGCCCGACGAGGCCGATACGGCGAGCAGGTGACGGTACGCGCGGTATTCGGAAGCGGCCGAGGCGGCGATGGCGGCGCTCGCGCCGAGTGCGCGGGTGCGCAGTTGTTCGTTGTTGAGTGCCCTGGGAGTGCGGCGCCTCTCCTCCTGGATCGCGGGGGAGTTCAGTGCGTGATCCAGAATGCGCTCGAATGCGGGCAGGTCTTCTGCCCGAAGGTGCTCCGGACGGTCCACGAGTCTTACTTAGTCGGTGGAATGCGCTCAGCGTGTCCTCACGATGGTTCCCGGATTGCGCAACCCTTGAAGCATGTCAGCGCAGCCGCCGGGATCGAACGGTGCCCCCTTCGTGAGACTTGCTATATTACGCAACTGAGCAACTATGAGCACTGCAATCCGTCACAGGAAGAGGAACTGCCCATGCCCGTCGTCCGCCGGGGGCTGCCACGGCTCGGCCCGGCCCTGGCCGCCCTGGCTCTGATGGTCTGCGCGATGTTTACGCCCGTCTCCGCGCACGCCTCGGGGACGGGCCTCGACAGCGTGGCCGAAGCCCTGAAGAAGAGCCCCGTGTACGTTGATCCGCGCGCCCGAGACCAGCTCTCCGAGGCCGACGCCGCAGACCTCGCGAAGAAGATCGAGGACGCGGGCAAGCCAGTCTTCGTCGCGGTGCTGCCCGAGTCCGCCGAGTTCCCTCCCAAGACTCTGATGCGGGACTTGCGCACCCAGGTCGGCATCACCGGGGTGTACGCCGTCCACCTCGGCGACGGTTTCAACGCGAACGCGGACTCTTCGGTGATGTCGCGCAACGCCGTCGGTAACCTCACCGGCGCTGTCAAGCGCTCCCACCCCGGGGATCCCGAAGGGCTCCTGACCGCCTTCGTCGACCAGGCCACCGAGCAGGCCAAGGGGCAGGCCCCGGCCACCTGGAGCGGCTCCGAGGACGATGAGGGGAGTGGCGGCGCGGCAGTGCTGCTCACTGTCGGTGCGGTCGCGGCGGTCGGCGGCGGTGGGTACGCCTTGTACCGCCGCTCGAAGAAGAAGCGCGAGCGCGCCGAGCTGGACGCCCTGCGCGTCGTCGTCGACGAGGACATCACCGCGTTCGGCGAGGAACTGGACCGACTCGACTTCCACCCGTCGGAGCCCGGGGCCGACGACGTGATGCGGCAGGACTACACCCACGCACTGGACACGTACGACAAGGCCAAGGAACTGATGGTCACGGCCGCCAGGCCGCAGGACGTCCAACCGGTGACCGCAGCCCTGGAAGAGGGCCGGTTCGCGCTCGCCACCCTGGCCGCACGCCGCGCCGGCTCCCCGGTGCCCGAGCGCCGCGCTCCCTGCTTCTTCGACCCTCGCCACGGTCCGTCGGTCATCGATGCGATGTGGGCCCCGCCCCACGGCATGCCGCGCAACGTGCCGGCCTGTGAGGCTGATGCCAACCTCTTGGCGGCCGGGCAGGAGCCGATGGCCCGTCAGGTGCAGACCGCCCATGGTTCCCAGCCCTACTGGAATGCCGGACCCTCATACGCACCTTGGGCGGGCGGCTACTTCGGCGGCGCGGGCAGCATGCTCGGCGGCCTGCTCGTGGGCACGATGCTGGGTTCGGTTCTCAGTGCACCCTCCGCGTTCGCCGACACCGCGGCCGTCGACAGCGCTCCCGACGGCGGTGAGTTCACCGGTGCCGACTTCAACCCTGGCGACTTCGGAGGTGGTTTCGAAGGTGGCGGCTTCGAGGGCGGAGGCGACTTCGGCGGTGGAGACTGGTGATCCCGGTGACCGGCCGTAGGAGAGGGCGACGCAGAGGCCCTCGGCGCAGCGGGCATTGTTGCCCCGATCTGATTCGTCCCGGATGCGTTCATGGGCGTGAAGCCAGCCCAGGGGGGGCCGATCTGCTGTGGGATGACGTGAGCTGTTTCTTCGACCCGGACTTGATGGGGTCGCTGCCGGACATGCGTGTCCCGCATACGCGGGTGGAGGACTGGCAGGCGGTCCTCGATCTTGTCGCGGAGAGGGCTGGAGGTGCCAGTACTCCGAGGGAGAGACGGTGCTGCGGGTGCCCCGGGCGGAGGCCGTGCTGTCCCGCCCGGTGGATGCCGAGTGCCCGTACCTGCGGGTCTGGCCGACGGCCGATGTGCCGGCGATCTACCGTTTCCGCGCCGACGACGAGGTCGCCGGCCACGCCCGCACCCGCGCCTCTCTCAGGACGTCCTCAGAACCGGCTGCCGAGCCACTGGTGAATGGCGAGTGCGGTGGTACGGGCGTGTTCCTCCAGCATGGTGAAGTGGTCCCCCGGCACAGTGACCTCGGCGTGCGGCCGGGTCCAGTCCGGAGCGGGGTCGGTGCCGGGCAGTGGATCCCGGGCTCGTACGTACAGGGTGGGACAGGCGAGCTGCGCGGGTTTCCAGCCACGGAAGAGCTCGAAGTATCCGGCCATGGCAGTGAGCCGATCGGGACTGGCAGAGGCGAACTCCGCCGCCCGGCGCAGCATGTCCGACGTCATCGTGGAGAGCGTCTGCCCCTGGTCACCGTGAACGGGGGGATAGGTGTCCACCAGGACGACGGCCACCGGGGCGGCACCCTCGAACTCCAGACGCTCGGCCACAGCATGGGCCACCCAGCCACCGGCCGACCGTCCCAGCAGCACCAGGGGGCCTTCGACCGCGGCTGCGCGGACGGCAGAGGCCTGGGCGGTGACGAGAGCGTCCAGTGTGGCGGGGAGAGCCTCTCGGGGCTCGAACCCCGGGTGCCGCACCGCGGAAACAGGCCGCAGCCCTCGCAGCCCGGCACCGAGGCGCGCGTACTCCTGCGGTCCGGACAGCGCGCTGAGCGCGGGGAGGCAGACCAGCCGGGGCCCCGTACCGCCCCCCGCGAGCACGACGGGTTCGTGCGTCGCACCGGGCGCCCCGGTCCGGTCGAAGACCGGGCGGAGGCGCGCGGCGATGGTGAGGAGCACCATGCCGTCCCAGCTCCGGCCCCGGGCGCATGCGGTACGGAAGAGCGCGCCCAGGGAGTCCGGAGATTCCCCGGCACGCGGTGCCTCGGCGACCTGCACCCGGGCGTCCGGCGGACCGTCCGCCCCCGGACCGCTTCCTGGGCCGTCGTCCGCCGGCCGGTCGGGGGAGTCCGGAGAGCCGGCGGCATCAGGCCGTGCCCGGCCGTCGGACGCGGTACCCGCAGAAGGCAGCTCGGCGGCATACCGTCGCGTCAGCTCGACGGCGAGCGCGCGCGGCGTCGGGAAGTCGAACAGCAGCGTGGACGGCAGTGCCAGCCCTGTCCACGCCGCGAGCTCGTTACGCAGATCGACCGCGGCCAGGGAATCCAGCCCCAGGTCCGCCAGCAGGGCGTCCCCGTCGATCTCGTTCGCCTCCTCCCGATGGCCCAGGACGCGGGCCGCCAGAGTCCGGACCTTTGTGAGCAGCACCCCGCCCATCTCGCCGGGGGAAGCAGCCGCCGGCGACCGGCCGAGTCGGTCCCCGCCCCCGTCGACCGCGTCGTCCCCGTCGGCAGCAGGGGTTCGGACCCGGTTCGCCACCGTGCCACTGCCGCGGAGAGCGGCCGGGGCGAGGCGGGCCGCCACCACCACGGGTTCGTCACCGGCCACGGCCGCGTCGAAGAGAGCCAGGCCCTCTTCCGGCCCGAGCGGGCCGAACCCGGAACGGGCCATCCGCCGCAGATCCGCGTCGCCGAGGTGCGCCATCATGCCGTCGTTCTGCTGCCAGGGGCCCCAGACGATCGACGTACCGGGCAGTCCGAGCCGCCCGCGGTGCCGCGCCAGGGCATCCAGCACACAGTTGGCCGCGGCGTAGTTGGCCTGGCCCGCGGAGCCGAAGGTACCCGCCACCGAGGAGAACAGCGCGAACACGGCCAGGTCGTGACCCCAGGTCAGTTCGTGCAGGGCGAGAGCGGCGTCCGCCTTGGGGCGCATCACCCGCCTCACCCGGTCGGTGGTGAGCGCCGCGACGACGCCGTCGTCCAATACCCCCGCAGCGTGCACGACGCCGGTCAATGGGCGGTCCGCCGGTACCGCGTCGAGCAGGGCCGCGAGCGCGGTCCGGTCCGCGACATCACAGGCGTGAACGGTCACCTGGGCGCCCGCCTCACACAACTCCGCGACGAGTTCCCGCGCCCCCGGAGCGTCCGGCCCGCGTCGGCCGGCGAGCAGCAGATGCCGAACGCCGTGCGCGGTGACCAGGTGCCGCGCCATCAGCATCCCCAGGGAACCGGTGCCGCCCGTGACCAGGACGGTGCCCTCCGGGTCGAACGTCCGCCTCTTCTGCGGCTTCGGCGCCGACTCGGCCAGTGGCACCAGCTTCGGCACGTACACCGTCCCCCGGCGTACGGCTGCTTCCGGCACCGGGGCTGCCAGCAAATCGGGCAGGGCACTCCAGGAGTCGGGGTGCTCGTCCACGTCGATCAGGGCGAAGCGGCCCGGATTCTCCCGCAGGGCCGAGCGGACCAGTCCCCACACCGGCGTGTGCAACGGTACGGACGCCGTCCCGCCGGACCGGCCGTCACTCCCGCGACCGGCACCATCCGCAGGGAATCCGTCATCGGCCGGAGCGACGGCACCGGACGTCACGAGGACGAGACACGAGTGGGACAGGTGCGACTCGGCGAGCCACTCCTGCACGAGCCTCAGCGCCCGGTCCGCTGCCCGCAGCAACCCGGCAGCCTGTTCCTCCTGCCCACCGCCGGTCGTGTCCGGTGGAGGGCACGGTGCCACGACGACGGCTGACGACGCGTCGCACGCCGCCGGGCCGGGGTACACCGGGACGCCGGAACCCGGCGGCGCGAGAGCGTCCACCAGCCGTGTGCCCGCCGCGCCCAGAACCCCCCAGCGGGGCATTCCCACGGGTGCGGACGGCTCGGCCGGCGTCACCCAGGCCGTCCGGTGGAGAGCCCCGGTGACTGTGTTCGCCGTCGTCGATCCGGTACGCGGAAGATGCCGGAGCGCCAGCGAACGGACCGTCGCCACCGGTGAGCCCGTCTCGTCGGCCAGCTCCACTCCGGCCTGACCGTCCGGCCCGGGGGCCACCCGTACCCGCAAGCGCTGCACACCAGTGGTGTGCACGCGCACCCCGCTGAAGGAGAACGGCAGGGACAGCCCGCCGGCCGCCGGACCGGCTGCCTCGGAACCGTCCGCGGCAAGGCCGTCCAGGGCCAGGGCGTGCAGCGCCGCGTCGAGCAGTGCGGGATGCAGGACGAACTCCGGGCCGCCCGCCTCCCGGCGCGGAGTCCGGGCCGCTTCGGGCAGTGCGACGTCCGCGTACAACTCCTTCCCATGCCGCCAAACGGCGCGCATCCCCCGGAAAGCGGGGCCGTAACACAGCCCGTCGGCGGCCAGTTGCTCATACGGTCCGGTCCCCGGACCGTCGACATGCAGTGGCATCGCCGCCTCCGGCGGCCAGGACGCGTCCGGCCGGGGCACGCCGCCGGCCTCGCCTGCGGCCGCTCCCCGGTCCGCAGGCGGCTGCGCCGGCGAAAGAGTGCCGACGGCATTCCGGAGCCAGGGCTCATCACCCGCCGGAGTATGCGGCCGGGAGTGGAAGAGCACAGCCCGCCGCCCCGCGTCGTCCGCCCCCGCCACTCTCACCTGCAAGGCGACAGCACCGCCCGAGGGCAGCGGCAGCGGCGCGGTCAGAACGAGCTCGTCCAGGACGGCCGCTCCCGCCAACTCGCCCGCATGGAGAGCCATTTCGACGAAAGCAGTCGCGGGCAGCAAGATCTTCCCAGCCACCACGTGGTCGGCAAGCCACGGCTGGTCCTGCACCGACAGCGACCCGCTCAGCAGCAGCCCGTCGTCGTCGGCCGTGCGGGTGCCCGACCGCAGGAACGGATGGGCGGGCCCGGCCGTCGGGGACACGGGCGGATGCTCCGGGACGGTCTCCAGCCAGTACCGGCGGCGCTGGAAGGCGTACGTGGGCAGTGCGACGCGCCGCCCGCCCCACCTGGCGAAGACAGCCCGCCAGTCGACGGGAACGCCATGGGCATGCAGCGCGGCCAGCGTGTCGAGCAAAGCATCCGCCTCCGGCCGGGACCCGCGCAGAGTCGGCAGAACCATCGGTACCGGTCCCCGCTCGCCGCCGCCCGCTTCGCCCGTGTCCGAGCCGGCCGGGACCGGCCCGGACACGGCAAGGCAATCACGTACCAGGCCAGTGAGCACCCCGTCCGGCCCCAGTTCGACGTAGTGCGCCGCGCCTTGCTCGCCCAGGTACGCCACCGAATCGGCGAAGCGGACCGGACGGCGGACATGGTCCACCCAGAACTCCGGCGTGCACACCTCCTCGGCGGTGGCCGCCCGGCCCGGCACAGCGGTGATCAGAGGCAGCCGCGGCGCGGTGAAGGACAGACTCCGGACCACGTCCGCGAACTCGGCCAGCACGGGCTCCATCCGAGCGGAATGGAAGGCATGACCGACCCGCAGCGGAGTCACCGAACGGCCCCGCTCCCGGAAGTACGCGGCCACCTCCCGCACCGCCGGCTCGTCGCCGGAGACAACCACCGAGGCAGGCCCGTTGACCGCGGCGATCTCCACCGCAGCCCCGGTCCCGGAGAGGTGGGCAGCCACGTCGTCCGCGCCGGCGGACACGGCCGCCATCGCGCCGCCCGGAGGCAGCGCGTCCATCAGCCGGCCCCGGGCCGCGACCAACCGGCACGCGTCCGCGAGGGACAACACCCCGGCGACATGCGCCGCCGCCACCTCGCCGACCGAGTGCCCGGCCACCAGGGCGGGGCGTACCCCCCACGCCTCGAACTGCCGGAACAACGCCGTTTCCAGAGCGAAGAGCGCCGGCTGCGCGAACCGGGTCGTATCCAGCAAAGCGCCCGTCTCCGTACCGGGCCCGGCGAACATGACGTCCCGCAGCGGCACCGGCAGCAGGGGGTCGAGCAGGGCACAGCATTCGTCCAGCGCACCGGCGAAGGCCGGATGCAGATCCCGCGACTCGTACAGTTCGCGGCCCATGCCGACACGTTGACTGCCCTGACCGGTGAAGAGAAAGGCCGACGAGCCGTGATGACGGGACGTGCCCGTGTGCACTCCGGACCGGCCGCCGCCCTCCGCCACAGCCCGCAGGGAGCCGAGCAGCTCGGCACGGTCCCGGGTCACCACCACGGCCCGGTGCTCCAGGGCCGCACGCGTGGTGGCGAGCGAGTACCCGATGTCCACCAGGGAGGTGTCAGGAGCGGCGGCCACATGGTCGTACAGCCGTCGCGCCTGGGCCCGCAGCCCCGGCACGCTCCTCGCCGACACGGGAAAGGCCACCGCGGTCCGCCCAGGACGCGTCGCACACTCCGGCTCCACCCCGGGCCCGACAGGGCCCTCCGCCGCCCCGCCGTCCGCCGGGGCGCCCAGCGATGCGGCCTCCCCGCCACCCGGAGCCTCTTCGAGCACCACATGTGCGTTGGTGCCACTGATCCCGAACGACGACACCCCCGCCCGGCGCGGACGATCCGTCACGGGCCACCCCACCGCCCGGGTCAGCAGCGCGATTCGCCCCGACGACCAGTCGACCCGGGGCGTCGGCTCGTCGGCGTGCAACGTACGCGGCAGCACACCATGCCGCATCGCCTGCACCATTTTGATCACACCGGCCACTCCGGCAGCGGCCTGGGTATGACCGATGTTCGACTTCACCGAGCCCAACCGGAGGGGACGCTGCCGCTCCTGCCGCCCGTACGTCGCGAAGAAGGCCTCCGCCTCGATGACGTCGCCCAGCCGGGTGCCGGTGCCGTGTGCCTCCACGGCGTCGATGTCCCCGGGAGTCAGCTCCGCGTCCGTGAGCGCCTGCCGGATCACCCGCTGCTGCGCCGGTCCGTGCGGTGCGGTCAGCCCGTTGCTCGCCCCGTCCTGGTTCACCGCCGAGCCGCGCACCACGGCCAGTACCGGAAGCCCGGCGCGGCGCGCTTCCGACAACCGGCTCAGCAGCAGCATGCCGGCACCCTCGGCCCACCCCGTGCCGTCGGCGGACGCACCGAACGCCTTGCAGCGGCCGTCCGGCGCCAGCGCCCGCTGACGACTGAACTCCACGAACGACGTGGGCCCCGACATCACCGTGGCGCCGCCGGCCAACGCGAAAGCACACTCGCCCCGGCGCAGCGCCTGGGCAGCCAGGTGCAGGGCCACCAGGGACGAGGAACACGCCGTGTCCACGGTGAGGGCCGGGCCTTCGAGGCCGAAGGCGTACGCGATACGGCCCGAGGCGACGCTTCCGGCGTTGCCGAGGCCGAGGTACCCCTCGACATGCTCGGGCGTCCTTGCCAGGCCGCGCGCGTAGTCGCTGTACATCAGCCCGACGTACACCCCGGTCGCCGAGCCGCGCAGAGTGCCGGGGACGAGACCGGCGTACTCGAAGGCCTCCCACGCCACTTCGAGCAGCAGCCGGTGCTGCGGGTCCATGGCCAACGCCTCGCGGGGCGAGATCCCGAAGAAGGCGGGGTCGAAGCGGTCCGCACCGGAGAGGAAACCCCCCTCGCGCACATACGTCCGTCCGGACCGCCCGGGGTCCGGGTCGTACAGCGCCTGGACGTCCCAGCCCCGGTCGGTGGGGAAGGGGCCGATGGCATCCTTCCCGTCGGCCACCAGCCGCCACAGCTCCTCGGGAGAGGTCACCTTTCCGGGATAGCGGCAGGCCATGCCCACGATCACCACGGGATCGTCGTCATACCGGGCCGCGCTCCGGTCCACGGGCCCGGCGCCGGCCGGCGCGGCGGCGTTCCGTTCCCCGAGGTGGGCGGCGAGCGCCGCGGCCGTGGGGAAGTCGAAGGCGACGGCCTCGGAGAGCGGCAGACCGGTCACCGCCGACAAGCGCTCCCGCAGCACCGTCGCCGTCAGGGAGTCCATGCCCAGGTCCCGCAGCGCCGTGCTCGGCTCCACCGCCTCGGCCGTACAGCCGAGCACGGCCGCCACCTCGCCCCGCACCAGGGCCAGCAGGTCCTTTGACGGCTTCCCGGCGGCCTTTGCACCCAGCGCCCGGACCGGCAGGCCGGCGAGGTCCCGCCGCAGGGTCTTCCCGGTGGCGGTACGGGGAATGCCCTCCACCTCGAACAGCTCGACGGGCACCTTGAAGCCGGACAGTTCCGCACGGCAGGCGGCGAGGATGCGCCCCCGGTCCAGTACGCCGCCGGGCTCGGCAACCAGATAGCCGGCCGGTACCTCGCCGAAGACGGGGTGCGGACGTCCGGCCACGGCGGCGTCCGCCACCCCAGGCAACCGCCGCAGCACCGCCTCCACTTCCGAAGGATGGATGTTCACCCCGCCCCGGATGATCAGATCACTCGCCCGGCCGGTGATCGCCAGTCCACCGAAGGCATCGATCTCGGCCAGGTCACCCGTGCGGAACCAGCCGTCGCGCAGGACCGCCGCGGTGGCCTCCGGCCTGCCGTGATAACCGGCCATCACCCCCGGTCCGCCGACCCACAGCTCGCCCTCTCCCGTGTCCCGGCCGTCGGGCCCTCCGCCGACCCGGACCCGGACGCCGGGCAGTACCCGGCCGCAAGCCCCGGACGCCGTCGCCTCGCCCGGCGCCGGCATGGTGACCGGGCCCGCCTCCGTGCTGCCGTAGTGCTCCAGATAGGGCACACCGCAGATCGCCTCGAAGGACTCGTGGAACCCGGGCCCCGCCGCCGCGCCACCACTGACACAACCCCGCAGCGCGGGGCCGCCGAGACCGCTGCAGTCCTCACCGTTCTCCTCGCCCCGGACCGCGTCGAGCAGCGCCGAATACGTGGTCGGAACCCCGCCGAGCAGGGTGAACGAGGCGTCCGCACGGCGCAGTTCGCCGAGCACCCCCGCCACCGAGAACCGGGGCAGCAGCACCGCGCTCGCCCCCACCGCGGTCACCCCGAGGAAACACACAATCTGGCTCATCGCGTGATGGAGGGGCAACGGCCACAGCACACGGTCCCGTTCGGACAGGCCCAGGACACCGACAAGGCCCGTCGCGACCGGCGAGAGCCGGTTGCGCTGGGTGGACAGGACGCCCTTGGGCATACCGGAGGAGCCCGAGGTGTAGAGCAGCCAGGCCACTTCGTCCAGTGCGAGATCGTCCCGGGCCGGCGTCCGCGGCTCCGTGCCCGCCAACTCCTCGAACCGCAGAACCCCGCCCGCGACCCCGGCGGGCCGGCCCCCGGCTCCGCCGGTCCCGTCCGCCAGCTCCACGCAGTCCGCGCACGAAGGCGAGTTCCCGGCCCCGTCCTCGGCGCCGCCTTCGGCCACCACCACGGTCAACCCGGGGCGCAGCAACAGCGTTTGCCGCCGCGTCAGGCAAGCGTCGTCGGTGATGAGCAACCGTGCCCCGCTGTCGTCCAGCAGGCGGGTCAGCTCCTCCTCCGAGTTCCCGGGGTCCAGAGGCACGCCCACGCCGCTCGCCCGGGTGACGGCGAGCAGGCTCTCGACCGCCTCGACCCGGTTGCCGAGCAGTACGGCCACCCGGTCACCGCGCGCCACGCCGAGGCCGGCCAGGTGACCTGCCAGCCGTGCGGTCCTGCGTTCCAGCTCCCGGTAGGCCACACGCCTGAGCCGGTCCTCGAAGCAGATCTTGTCCCCGATGCGCCGGGCGTGGTGCCCGAGCAGTTCCGGAAGTGGTTTGACGATGTCGGCGTGCCTACCCACCGCATGACCTCCTTGAGACGACCCGCCGTTGAGGACGACGGCACGGTGCACCAGGTTGCCTCCCGGCGATGGGCCGACGCCGATGGGGTACGACTCACCTTCCATTTCCATGGACGCGGAGTGCCGCTGGACCAGGTGGAGAGCGACGAGGACTTCGAACGGTTCGTGTTTCCCGTGCCGGGCGGGCAGCGGCCCGCACTTGATGAGCCAGGCCCGCCCGGCGAGCTGCGTACCACGTATACCCGCGAACAGGGCGGTCGCGTGCCGTGTTCAGCTCTGCGGGCTCAGTGCCGCCAGGGCCGGCCGGAACAGCCGGTCCGCCCGGACGGCGGGGTCCGGGGGCTCCCGACTCGCCGTACCAGACGAGGTCCGGTGGCATCCGAATGGTGCCGCGCGGGCGGGCTGGGAGACGAGGGGCCCCGGAGTGCCGAGGTGTGGACGAGCCCCCTTGCCCCCTCAAGCATCAACTCAGCGAGCCGATACTGCTGTCGGCTTCGGAAGCGTGCAGCCCGTGGCCGACAGGTTGAGCTTGTTGCCCGTCGTGAAGCAGGCGGGGATGCCGTATGTCTCCTGGGCGTATCCGATCCCCTTGCGGACGGTGACGGTCCCCTGCTCGTTTACCTCGCAGGGATTGTCGAGGGTGCAGCTTTCACCGCTCTCGTTGATGGTGTTGTTGATCGCCGTGACCTGCCCGGTCGTCGTGTCGATGACCGGGGAGCCCGAGGTGCCCCCGATGACCTGGCACTCCGGGGTGTAGCGGACGGCGTCCTTCCATGTCCATTGGCTCTCCTTCAGGCGGTACGCGAATCCGTCGACGGAGCAGGAGTAGACCCGCTTCCAGTAGCCGGAGACCACGTCGATCGCGTGCCCCTGCACCGGGTGGGTCGCGGAGAGCGTCAGCGGCGCGATTCCCGTGGACTGCTGTATCTGGGCGTAGGTCTTGGTCAGTTGGTAGAGCGTGACGTCCGTGTCGGTCATCGTTGCGTAGACGACTTTGTTCGCCTTGAGTGTTCCGGCGGTGCCGGCCGAGGTGTTGAGCAGCGTGAAGCTGCGGGTGGAGGACTGGTTGGTGACGACCTGACCCGCGCTCGGGAAGCCAGTTTCGAGGCAGTGGCCGTTCGTCATGACCAGCCCCGGGTCCGTCGCCTGTGAGTTCGGCATGCGGACCAGGGAGCCTGAGCAGTTGCTGAGCGCCACGGTGCCGGCGAAGGAGGCGGCTGTCACCGAGGCGGGCGTACTGTCAGGGTGCACCGCGGACGTCGCGGCAGTGGGGGTCGCCCCGCTCGCGCGGTCGGGTGCTGCGGCTGCCGTGCCCGTGGTGCCTACCAGGGCGGCGGCACCGAGGGCCACGGCGGTGAGGGTGGCGAGGAGAGGCTTGCGCATAGTGATGGTCGGTCCTCTCGGTTCGGCCCGGGAGCCCGGTGGCCTCCGGGCGGCGAAGGGTGACCACATTGTCGGCGTACAGCCAAGTTCCCTGCTACCCCGCCACTCCGTCCTGGCTCTTTCCGCTCCCTTGACGGCCACCGCACCGGGACTGATTTCCTTGGCCATGGGCACACAAAGGCCGACCGTTCCGGCGCCTTGAGCTCGTCACACGGTCATGTCGAGGTGCGCTGGTGAGGTGTGACCGGTGTGACGATTCCGCCGTTTGCGGGTTGTGGAGAACCGGCCATGGATCGTGGATGACGAGTTCTGGGAGCTGATCGAGCCTCTGCTGCGGCCCTGGCCCGAGAGGCGTCCGGCCCGAAGGCTGTGCTCGATCGGCTGTGTCCGCAGGGCATCCTGTGCGTGCTCTCCACCGACATCAGCCGGCAACTGCAGCCGCTGGAGCAGGGGTTCCCCTCGGGCAGACCTGCTGGCGCGGACTGGACCGGTGGCACGAGGCCGACGTCATCGCCCACCCGCACCGCTTCCTGCTCGCCGGGCTTCACGCGGCGTCCGCTCCGGTGCATGGATCAAGATCAGGCACGTCCGCACCGCCGACGTGATCGTCGGCGGGCGGGTGCCCGGCTCGCCGGTCTGCCCGACCCGCTCCTGGTGGGGGAGTGGCACGAGGCCAGTTGGCGGTGAAGGCGGTCCCGAAGCGCCACGGCCTGAAGGCCGATGGGGTCGTCGGTCCCGGGCAGTGGTGTCGGTCCGGCCGACGAACATCAACGGGGCAGCGACGCCCGGGCACGCGGCTCAGTCCGGCGGACAAGCTCGTCCTGGAGGGCAGAGACATCGGGGCACCAGCCAGCCGGCTCGCACGCCGTGACGATCGCCCGTTCGGCGGCACCGCTGCCCCTCCCGGTTCTCGAAGGCGGCATTGCTGCCTACAAGGATTCTCACGTGCCGTGACGGAGCGTCATGGCAAGGTCATGCCCGAACCAGCAGCGATGCGCCGACGTGCGCCACCACACATCAGTCTCTCCCTGGTCGGCCGCTAACGGGGTGTGGTGGCATTGAGCCAGTCGTCGACGGTGACGACGTCCGCCCACTGCGGGAACAGCTTCTCGGTGAGGAACCGGTGAACCTCGGCATCGGTGTCCAGGCAGGCGTCGGCGAGGACGGTGAGATCGAAGTCCAGGTCGTTGGCCTGGCACAGGGTGTGCAGCACCACGGCACTGGTGGCGATGCCGGTGAGGACGAGGCTGTCGACGCCGTGCGCCCTGAGCACCACGTCGAGGTCGCTGCCCGAGAACGCGCTCGCCCGTCTCTTGGTGACCACCACCTCGCCCGGCCGGGGCGCGACATCGGGGTGGATTTCGGTTCCGGGGTCGCCCTCGATGTGGAGCCCGGCTCGCGCGACGGCGGTGAGTGCCCTGTTGTGCGGGCCGACTTCCGGAAAGCCCCGGCGTAGTGCGATGACCACGTAGATGACAGGAATGTCTGCCGCCCGGGCACCGTCGATCGCCCTGCGCAGGCGCGGCAGGTATCCGGAGCCGTCGTCGGCAATGTCCACGACGGCTCGCTGGACGTCCATCACGAGAAGGGCGCTGCTCATACGGTCTCCAGGAACGACGTCGGTTCGGCGATGAAGCGGGCCGGGTTCTCCATGTTCGGGTAGTGCACGGCCGCCGGCACCGTGGCAGTGTGCCCGCCGGGGACGAGCTTCGCCAGGCGGCCTGCCACGGAGTCCTCGCAGAAATAGGCGAGGTTGGACTGCACCTGGGGATCGGGGTCGGGGGCGTGCGAGAGGCGGTCCAGGACGCTTGAGTTCCAGCGGTTGTCGCAACACCCCAGCTCAAGAGGTGTCATGGAGTTCGAGATCCGTAGGGACCGAACGAAGCCGCAGGGCCGGAAGAAGCTGATCCGAGAACGGGCCGCATACTTCCAGTTCATGCAGCAGGGCTACAGCAACAAGGAAGCCTGCCGGATCGTCGGCATCGATGTGAGAACCGGCAAGAAGTGGCGCAACGGGGACCGCTCACGCGGCCAGGGCCGCAGACCACACGGCACTCTGAATGCCTGCGGGGCGCGCTGGCGTGTCCCTCCTGTCCGACAGCCGGTCAGTGGTTTTCCGTGGTGAAAGGGCCGCGGTCGAAGGCGAGGTGGGCGAAGCGTTCGCCGATGCGCTGGTGGGTGGCGGGGTCCGGGTGCAGAGCATCGGGCAGCGGCAGTTCGGCGTGGTCGGCCTCGCCGTAGAGGTCGAGGCCGTGGAGGTAGTGCAGGTTCGGGTCGGTGGCGGCACGCTGCTGGACGATGCGGGCCAGCTCGTCCCGGATCACGGTGAGGGTCAGTTTCCCGGTGGCGCTCTGCGCGGGATCGCCGGTGGCCACGAACCGCAGCCGCCCCTCGCTCATGGCGCTGAGGTCCGGGGCGCTGGGCCCGGGCGTGTCCTCGTGGATGGCGCAGTAGATGGGCGAGACGACCAGCAGCGGGGTGGTGGGGTGCCCGTCGCGGATGGTGTCGAGGAAACCGTGGACGGCCGGGCCGAACGCGCGCAGCCGCATCAGGTCGGCGTTGACGATGTTGATGCCGATCTTGATGCTGATCAGGTCGGCGGGCGTGTCGCGCATGGTGCGGGCGGTGAACGGGTCGAGCAGGGCGCTGCCGCCGAATCCCATGTTGACCAGCTCTACCTTGCCCAGAGCGGCGGCCAGGGCGGGCCAGATCCCGGTTGGGGTGGCAGCGTTGGAGCCGTGGCTGATCGAACTGCCGTGGTGCAGCCAGATCTTGCGGCCGCTGGGCGGTGGTGTGTGGACGGGGGCGTTGGTGCGCAGGGTGGCCAGCTGGGTGGTCTCGTCGTGCGGCAGCCATATCTCGACGTCCTTCTCGTCGTCCGGCAGGTCCGTGAAGCGCAGGGTCTCCACCGGCCCGGGACGGGTTTGTGCGGTCCCGGAGGCCATGTCGATGGTGAGAGTGTCGCCCTCGGTCGCGCTGGCCCGGCCCGCGAGCCGCCCGTCGACGAGGAGCTCGTACACCCCGTCGGGGCGCGGCGGCGCTCCGACGTAGACCCGTTTGGTGGCCACGACGTCCAGTTCGACGGCGGTGGCCCGGGTACGGAAGGCCAGTCGGACTCCGGAGGGCTGTGACTCCGCCATGGCCAGCTGGCCGTCGGGAATCTGCTGCCGGGCGCGCGCGGGCAACCGGTGAGGCAGTACGCCGCGTTCGGTGCGCTCCACGTCGAGGGCGCCGCGCAGGAGGCTGGCGGTGATGGGAGTGGTGGTCCAGTCGTGCTCGGTGTTCATCTCGTCGGTCTCTTCGATCAGGAGGGTCGGTTGGCAGAGGCGGCTGGAAGGGTTGGTCAGGAGGTGGTGGGCCAGGTGCGCAGCAGGGCGTCGAGCGCGTTGAGGATCTCGGTCCAGCTCTCCTGCGAATCAGGGGTGCTGTGGCTGAAGCCGCCGGCGGTCTCCAGGCCGACGTAGCCGCTGAAGACGCTGCCTAGCAGCCGTACCGCGTGCGTCTGGTGCGGTTCGGCCAGGTTGTATCCGCGCAGGATCGCCCGCGTCATCCGGGCGTGCCGAACGCCGGCGCTGGCGGCCGCCGTCTGCGGGTCGAGCCGGAACTGGGCTGCGGCGAAGCGCCCCGGGTGCTTGAGGGCGTAGTCGCGGTAGACGTTCGCGAAAGCGGTCAGAGCGTCCTTGCCGGCCCGTCCGGCCACCGCGGTGGAGACCTGGTCGGCGAGTTCCTCCAGGGCGAGCAGAGCGATCTTGGTCTTGAGGTCGTGGGCGTTCTTCACGTGCGAGTACAGGCTCGCGGTCCTGACACCGAACCGCCGGGCGAGTTCCGCGGGGGTCGCCTGCTCGAAGCCGATCTCGTCGGCCAGCTCTGCCCCCGCCCGGACCAGGCGCTCCGTGGTCAGTCCTACCCGTGCGGCCCGTGCCATGCTCATCCTCCGAATTGCTTTCCATCCCTGACATCGATGATTATGCATTTGCCTAAGTGGATTAGGCAAATTAGCGTGTCATTTATGAAGTCACTGACTGAGCAGGAGATTCGTACCGCGTTCGTGAACTGCACCAAAGGTGAGGCCAGACGCCTGACCGTCCCCCGCGACCTGGCCGAGCAGTGCTGGGACGACCTGGACTTCCTGGGCTGGCGAGATCCCCAGGCCCCCGACCGGGCCTACCTCGTGACCGAGCTGGACGGCCGGCCGGTCGGCGTCCAGCTGCGCTCCTCCGGCGTCGGCTCCTGGCAGATGCGCCGCAGCATGTGCTCGGTGTGCGTGACCACCCAGACCGGGGCCGTCTCCCTCATGGTCGCGCCGAGGTCCGGGAAGGCCGGGCAGCAGGGAAACTCGGTTGGTGTCTACATGTGCAGCGACCTGGCCTGCTCCCTGTATGTACGCGAGAAGAAGGACGCGGGCATCGGCGCACGCCTCCACGAGACCCTCACCCTGGAGGAGAAGGTCCGGCGAACCGTGGCGAACCTTGCCGCGTTCCTTGCCAAGGTGACCGCGTGACCCGGACCTGCCTCCTGGACCCACCCGTATCGCCGCCGCTGCCCGGCCCTGAAGCGGCGGACCGAGGCAACGGCTCGCAAGCTGATCACTTCCCTGGTCGGCCCGGACCGTCGTTCAGTCCTCATCCGCCCTGTTGGCGTCATCCTCCGCACTGCCGTCCTCGCGATCTCGGTGCGACGGCACGCCTACCGGGTCATCGGGATGTGGGTCGAACCCCCGGCGTCCGGTCAGCGGGTGGCGAGGAGCTCGAGCGTGTCGATCACGCGGTTCGAGAAGCCCCACTCGTTGTCGTACCAGGCGACCACCTTGACGTGGCGGCCGTCGACACGGGTGAGGGCCGAGTCGAAGATCGACGAGGCGGGATTGCCCGTGATGTCGGAGGACACGAGCGGGTCGTCCGAGTACTCGAGGATGCCGGCGAGCGGCCCCTCCGCCGCGGCACGGTACGCCGCCAGCACGTCGTCGCGCGTGACGTCGCGGGCGACGGTCGTGTTGAGCTCGACGATCGAGCCCACCGGAACCGGTACGCGGATCGAGTCGCCCGCCAGCTTGCCATCGAGGTTCGGCAGTACGAGGCCGATCGCCTGGGCAGCGCCCGTCGTGGTCGGCACGATGTTGACAGCGGCGGCGCGGGCGCGGCGGGCGTCGCGGTGCGGGCCGTCCTGCAGGTTCTGTTCCTGCGTGTAGGCGTGCACGGTCGTCATGAAGCCGTGCTCGATGTCGGCGAGCCTGTCGAGGACCGCGGCCAGCGGCGCGAGCGCGTTGGTCGTGCACGAGGCGTTCGAGATGATCGTGTGCACGGCCGGGTCGTACGCGTCGGTGTTGACTCCGAACGCGAGCGTGACATCGGCGCCGTCCGACGGCGCACTGACGAGCACCTTCTTCGCGCCTGCGCCGAGGTGGGCGCGGGCGGCCGTGGCCGACGTGAAGCGGCCGGTCGCCTCGAGCACGATGTCGACGCCGAGCTCGGCCCACGGCAGCTGCGCCGGTTCACGCTCGGCGAGCACCGTGATGCGACGGCCGTCGACGACAAGGGCGTCCCCGTCGGTGGTCACCGGGCGGCCGAGCCGGCCGGCCGTCGTGTCGTAGGCGAGCAGCCGCGCGAGGGTGGCGGGCTCCGTGAGGTCGTTGACGGCGACGACCTCGAGGTCGCTGTCGCGTTCGAGCAGTGCGCGCTGCACATTGCGTCCGATGCGGCCGAATCCGTTGATGGCGATGCGAGTCATGAGTGGTGTCCCTTCGGTTCGCCATCAGGTTCGCTTGCGGCATCCGCCCGTGACAGCGGCGTGTATGCCACGGCTCGAAAGGATCGCGCCAGGGCGGCGGCCGGCGGCGGGCTACTCGCCCCGGGCGAAGGTGCGCCGATACTCGCTCGGCGTGGTGCCGAGGATGCGCTGGAAGTGCAGCCGCAGATTCGCACCGGTCCCGAGACCGACGTCGGCGGCGATCTGCTCGACGCTCCGCACCGAACGCTCGAGCAGCTCACGGGCCACGTCGATGCGGGCACGCATGACCCACTGCATCGGCGTGTACCCCGTGTCTTCCACGAAGCGCCTCGAGAACGTGCGCGGCGACACTGCCGCGTGCTGGGCGAGCACCTCGAGGGTGAGGGGCTCGCCCAGCCGGTGCAACGCCCACTCGCGGGTGGCGGCGAACCGCTCGCCGAGCGGCTCGGGCACGCTGCGTGGCACATACTGCGCCTGACCGCCGCTGCGGTAGGGGGCCGCGACCAGGCGCCGGGCCGCGTGGTTCGACGCGGCCACCCCGAGGTCGCCGCGCAGAATGTGCAGGCACAGGTCGATGCCCGAGGCGGCGCCGGCCGACGTCAGCACGCTGCCCTCGTCGACGAACAGAACGTTCTCGTCGACCTGGACAAGCGGATGCCTCGCGACAAGCGCGCGTGTGTAATGCCAGTGCGTCGTGGCGCGCTTGCCGTCGAGCAGGCCCGTGGCGGCGAGCGCGAAGGCGCCCGTCGAGATGGCGGCGAGCCGCGCGCCCCGGTCGTGGGCCGCGATCAGCGCGTCAACGACGGCCTGCGGCGGGTCGTCGCGGTCCGGGAACCGGTAGCCGGGGATGAAGACGATGTCGGCCCACGCAAGCGCGTCGAGGCCGTGGGCGACGTAGTACGACAGGCCGTCGCTGCCGGTCACGAGACCGGGTGCGGCGCCGCACACCCGCACCTCGTAAGGCATGCTCGCGCGGGTCGTGAACACCTGCGCAGGAATGCCGACATCGAGCGGCTTCGCACCCTTGAGCACAAGGACGGCGACGCGATACAGACGGGAGGCTGGCACGGGAAAAGAGTACGAGGGGGTGCGGGTCCGGCCCGTTCGATCTTACTGATGGCGCTGGGCACTGTCGTGTCCCGCGCTACGGGACTCATCGGGCAGGTGCGGCAGGCCGCGCGCTCGGCACGGGTCTGCTGGCCAGTACCTGCAAAACGGCCAACACGGTGCCGACCAGCACCAGATGCGCTGCACCAAGGTAAGTCGACTCGCCTTGCCACGCGATGCATCCCCGCAGCGCGGCGAAGCCGACCTCGTCGGCGAGGCGGCCCAGCCGGGCGTGCCCGGTGAGGCCGGGGTACGGGCGGCCCGCCGCGCGGATGCCGGTCGGCGTCGAGGACGGTGACGCGCACGGCGACACCCGCAGCCTCCGCCGCACGGCGGACCCGCCGCGGGACCCGGACGCCGTCGACCTCCACGGCGACGACGGCGGGCAGGAGTGAGTGGGATCAGGCTGCGTAGGCGAGGAAGTCGGCCGCGGCAGGGGTGTGCCGGTGGCCGGCGGTCCGGCCGCGGAGTTCTTCCAGTGCGCTGGCGGTGCGGGCGGAGTCGACGCCGCCGATCGTGTCGATGACCTGGTGGCCCAGGTCGAGAGCAGCGTCGATGTTGCCGAGGGCGAGGTGTGCCTCGACCTGGCGGGCTTGGTGGATCAGGGTGCCTCGTGCCGCGTGGTCGCTGTTGTAGGGGTTTTTGTCGGTGAGGGCTGTGCGGAAGCTCTCCAGGGCACGCGGGGACGTGACGAAGCCCTTCCCCCGGTGGAGGGAAGGGCTTCGTGAGCGAGCGCTGGGCAGGCCTTGCACCTGCATTTCCCCGCAGGAAGCGGGGTGTCTTTCCTTGGACCACCAACGCAGCGTCAGTCGCAGTGAGTTACGGCGAACTGCCAAGATCAACTATAGCGCATGCAGGCTGCCGGCCGAGCCTGGCTGTCGCGTGGCGGTATCTGCTGGGATTCCGGCGAACGCGAGACCCTGCTGGATCTGCTCCGCCGGGCCGGGCGGCGGATGGGAAAAGCAAGTGGGGAGCGGCGGCAGCTCCGTCTATGCCATTGGCCGGGCTGCCCGGCCAATGGCCGCTGGCGGACGCGGTCAGTTGCCGATGGCGCACCCTGCGGCAGCTCGAGGCCGCCGTCTCAAGGAGGCAGCGGCGGCTACCAGGGGCGGACGAGAACGAGGCCGACCTTGCCGGGCCGTACCGCGTGCTCCACGGCGTTGGCCAGCTCGCCAAGGCCGTACGTAGCGGCCACTTCGAATTGGTCCTGGAGCCCCAGTGCGATCTGCTTCGCAGTCGCGACGTCGGATGCCCGTCTCTCGGCGGATGCCTCGGACAACCACCGGCCGATACTTTTGCCCCGCAGCGTCAACGACTTGTTGAGCAGTGTCGACGCGTGCACCGGGATCGCCTCTTCGGCGATTTGCCCGTAACTGACAAGTTTCCCGCCCGGCGTCAACAGGCCCAGAAGGCTCTCTGCCAGCTTCCCGCCGATCGGGTCGAAGGCCACACTCACCGGACGACCACCGGCTGCCTTGCGGACCTCGTCGGCCCAACCCGGATGCTCTGTCGACACGACCGGCACGTCCGGGAACCGCCGGCGCAGCTCGGCGGCACCGCGCTCGCTGCGGACGACGTTGACGAGCGCCAGGTTGTGGAACTGCGACACGCCCGTTACCAGCCGCCCGACCGACGAGCCCGCGGCGGTCTGCACCAGACAACCGTCGTAACCGAAGGCCAGGTGCTCCTCCGCCTCACGGCGCAGCATCACCGTGGTGAGCGGATTCGCCAGCATCTGCGCGGCGACCTCGTCCGACAGCTCGTCCGGTACGGCGACGACCACCTCGGCGTCCGCCACGATCCACTGGGCCCAAGCCCCCGGTTGGGGGAAGACCGTTACGCGGCCGCCGACCTGGACATCCGGTGCCACGTGCGTTCCCGGGCCGATGGCTTCCACCACGCCGGTGGCTTCCAGGCCGGCCGGAACCGGCTGTGCGGCCTTCCCTGGGTGGGCCTCGATGGCCTGGAGATCACCAGGGTGCACCGTGAAGGCCGTGGTGCGGATGAGGACCTGGCCGCGCTCGGGCGCTGCCGGCTCCGGCTCCTCGATGATGGTCAGGACGTCGGCGGGCAACCCGCCACGGGTGTAGACGACACGACGGTTCATGATTCTCCTCCTGCGCGTTGGTGTGTGCGGAGCTTGGCCGGGGCGTCAGCCGGTGACCCGCAGCAGCAGGTGCTTCCGTCGGCGCACCGTCCAACTGCACCGGCCGGCCGCCCTCACACGGACCACCGAGGTCCAGGGCGGCGAATCCGAATTGGTCCAGCAAGCCGGCCACGGTCGCCTTCGCGTCGGCGTCGTCGCACGCATGGAAGGCCACTTGCCGTCCCTCGACACGCCGGGGCTCCGCGGCGATGAACCACCCTTCACCCGCGGCATCACCGGCATCCCAGGGGGTCGCGTCTCGTCCCCGGCGGGCCAGCGCCGGGGACCGGGGGCCGGTCGGGGCGGGATGGCCTTTGGCGCACGCCTGGTAGTCGGCGGGGCGGCCGGACACGGAACAGGGCGGAAGGTGCCACGGTCCGAACGGTAGGCGGCGCGGGGACCGAGCTTCGGGATCCTGGGGGCCTCCGCGCGTTCCGCCGGCGACCCGCCCGGCATGCTCCGTCTCCTACACCGCCCACCCCAGCCCGAGGTCAGCCAACTACTGGAGCTTGTTGGCGGTCAGCTTGGCGCGCCGGACTTGGTGTTCGAAAGGAACACCCCCAATCGCTGCCGGGGCCCGGTCGGCCCCAACGAGATCCGTGCCCGCCTCCGCGTCCGTGCCGAGATCGGCGTCGACGACGAGCACCGGGCCGTCGACGACGCCCGAGCCCAGGCCCTGGCGATGTTCGCCGATTGCTCGGGCCCGTTCGAGGCCGCCGTCGAGTGGAGGTCCTGGCGCCGGAACCCGGCCTGGCCCATGCCGTGCCTGCCCCGGCGTACCGAGGCTCCGGGACCGGCGAGCGGTCGCGCTCTTGACCGTCAACACCACCGCGAGCGCCGCCCCCGAACCGGTCGGCCGTTGACCGGCCACCGTAGCTCGGACAAGCCGGGTGAAACCTGGGCAAGCCCTCCCCGTGCAGCGGGCTTGCCCAGGCCGCGGGGCGGCGCGTCGGGCTGGGTGCTGCCCGTGCCGGACACCCTGGCCGGGCCGACTGCGAAAGGGGAACGATGCGCTGAGACCGCGCGCACCCGCCGCCCGGCGACCGTGGCCCGCCCGGCGTCTGCACCTACTGCGTGATGGCACGAGCACGGGCAGCCTCTTGCGCATGACCTGGGCCGTCGCGTCAACCGCCCGGATGCGGTACGAAGTGCGATGTGTACGAACAGACTCAGCCCGCGACCGTTCGCGTGTTCATCGCGCTCGCCCCGCCCGACCATGCGAAGGAGGAACTGGCCCGGGAGTTGCGCCCCGCCTATGACACGCACCCTCATATGAGGTGGAACCGCATCGAGGACTGGCACATCACCCTGGCGTTCCTCGGGGAGCTGCCGGCCGGGACAGTTCCGCTTCTGCGCCCGCCTCTCGCCAGACTCGCAGCGGACCACCAGCCATTCTGTCTGGCACTGCGTGGCAGTGGAATCTTCGACGACCGGGTGCTGTGGAGCGGAATCGACGGAGACCTCGATGAGCTGCACACGCTTGCCGCCGATGTGCGTTCCGCGGTCAAGAGCTGTGGTGTCGCCTTCGAGGATCGGCCTCTGCGCCCACATCTGACGCTGGCCCGTGCCCGCCGGGGAGATCGGTCCTCGGCAGGCGAGATCGCCGAAGCGTTCTCCGGATTCACCGGCTGCCGGTGGTCTACGGACCGTTTGCATCTGGTCGGCAGCAACGCCGGCCGTAGCCGTGGACCGATCCACTACCGCGACATCGAGGCCTGGGCCCTCGGCAACGGGAACCGCACCGGATCTTGACCGCTCGCGCACCCGCCGCACCCGCCGCACCCGCCGCACCCGCCGCACCCGCCGTATGTCGCCGTATGTCGCCCGGACGTCACGATCCGACAACGAGGTAAATTCCGGCGAACAGTCGGAAAACGCTTGGCTTTTCACGTGGGAGACCGCTTGTTGTGTGCGTGTCTACGCGCGTATCTTGAGCCGACTTTCGGTGCTTCTCCCTCAGAGCCCGGACTTCACGAATCCATACCTGACGTCCGCAAGTACGTCCGCAAGAAAGAGCTCACCGTGCCGCCTTTCATACCCCCGGCCCTGCGCGGCCGACGTGTCAAGGCCATTGCCATTGCTCTGCCCATCGGTCTCGCCGGGTCGCTCATCGCGCTGCCGTTCACTGCGCAGGCGACCGCGTCCTCGGACGCCGTCATCTCCGAGGTCTTCGGCGGCGGCGGGAACGCCGGGGCCAGTCTCACCAATGACTTCATCGAGCTCGGCAACGCCGGCGACGCTCCCTTCGACCTCACCGGCTGGTCGGTCCAGTACTTGAGCGGCTCGCCCACCGCCACCTCCAAGTGGCAGGTCACCGAGATCAAGGGCGCCATCCCGGCCGGTGGCAACTACCTCGTGGAGGAGGCCAAGGGCGCGGGCGGCGACACCGCGCTGCCCACCCCCGACGCGGCCGGCACCATCGGCATGTCGGCGAGCAGCGGGACCGTCGCGCTCGTCCACTCCACCACTCCGCTGGCCTGTCTCACTGCCGCCGACTGCGCCGCGGACAGCAGCATCAAGGACCTGGTCGGCTTCGGCACCGCCGTCGTACGGGAGACCTCGCCCGCCACCGGCGCCGACAACACGCACTCGGTGAGCCGCGATGCCGCCTTCACCGACACGGACAACAACTCGGCCGACTTCTCCGGCTCGACGCCGAGCCCGCGCAACAGCGCCGGTACGGGCGGCGACGGTGGCGGGGATCCGTCCCCCGCTCCCTCGCCCACCGACATCACCCCTGGTGACGTACGCATCCACGACATCCAGGGCGCCACGCGGCTCTCCCCGTACGCGGGCAAGAGCGTCACCAACGTCCCCGGCGTGGTCACCGCGGTCCGGGTCGCCGGTACTTCGCGCGGCTTCTGGATCCAGGACACGAACCCGGACAACGACCCGGCCACCAGCGAGGGCGTCCTCGTTTTCACCGGCTCTTCCACCCCGCAGGTCAAGGTGGGCGACTCGGTCCTGGTCTCCGCCAAGGTCACCGAGTACTACCCGGGCGGCAAGGCCTCCGGCTCGCAGTCCGTCACCGAGCTGAGCGGCCCGACGACCACCGTCCTGTCCTCCGGCAACCAGTTGCCCGCGCCCGAGGCGATCGACGCCAAGACGCTGCCCGAGGCCTACGCGCCGAACGCGGAGGGCGGCAGCATCGAGCCCCTCAAGCTGGAGCCGTCCAAGTACGCCCTGGACTGGTACGAGTCCCGCGAAGGCATGCTGGTGCAGGTCCAGGACACCCGCGTGGTGGGTGCCAGCAACACGTACAACGAGACGTGGATCACCACGAAGCCCAAGCAGAACCCGACCCCCAGCGGCGGCACCGTTCTCACCGGCTACAACGACCTGAACTCCGGTCGCCTGCTGGTCGGTTCGCTGACCGCTGACCAGCTCAAGGCCAACGTCGGTGACACTCTCACCGGTACGACGACCGGCCCGCTGGACTACGCCAACTTCGGTGGCTACAACATCCAGGCCACCACCCTCGGCAAGGTCAAGTCCGGCGGTCTCAAGCCGGATGTGGCGAAGCCGGGCAAGGCCAACGAGCTCTCCGTCGCCACGTACAACGTGGAGAACCTTGCCCCGCAGAACCCGCAGAGCAAGTTCGACCAGCTGGCCCAGGGCATCGTCAAGAACCTCGCCACCCCGGACGTCGTGAGCCTGGAGGAGATCCAGGACAACAACGGCGCCACGGACGACGGCACGGTCGCCGCCGACCAGACGCTAGCCAAGTTCACCGACGCCATCAAGAAGGCAGGCGGCCCGGCGTACGAGTGGCGCTCCATCGACCCGGAGAACAAGACCGACGGCGGCGAGCCCGGCGGCAACATCCGTAACGTGTTCCTCTTCAACCCGAAGCGCGTCAGCTTCGTGGACCGTCCGGGCGGCGACGCCACCACCCCCGTCAAGGTCGTCGACAGCGACAAGAAGGGGATCACCCTGTCGGCCTCGCCCGGCCGTGTCAATCCGACGTCCGATGCCTGGAAGAGCAGTCGCAAGCCGCTGGTCGGCGAGTTCACGTTCCGGGGCCAGCAGGTCTTCGTCATCGGCAACCACTTCAACTCCAAGGGCGGCGACCAGCCGACCCATGGCGTCTTCCAGCCGCCGACGCTGGGCTCCGAGACGCAGCGTCTGTCCCAGGCCAAGGAGGTCAACACCTTCGTCTCCAGCCTGCTCGCCAAGGACAAGAACGCCAAGGTCGTCGTTCTCGGTGACATGAACGACTACCAGTACTCCGCGCCGCTCACCACGCTCACCCAGGGCGGAGTCCTCACCGACCTGATCAACAAGCTGCCGGTGGGCGAGCGGTACAGCTACGTCTACGACGGCAACTCGCAGACGCTGGACCACATCCTCGTCACCCCGGGGATCCACAACCCCGGGTACGAGCTGGTCCACGTCAATGCGGAGTTCTCCGACCAGACGAGCGACCACGACCCGCAGGTCGTTCGCATCAAGTAACGCGAAGATCCCAGTGATCTGTGGCGTGCACGCGTTCGACGCGTGCACGCCACACGTGCGTTCAGGCCGCTCAGATCGCCTTGCCCGGGTTGAGGACGGCGTGCGAGTCGAGGGCGGACTTCAGCCGCCGCGGCAGAGCGAGGCTGTCCGGGCCCAGTTGGTCGGCGAGCCACTGCCGCTTGAGCGTGCCCACGCCGCGGACCGCTCTCCGGCGCGTACGCGGACGGCCACCGTCTTCGCGCGGAGCGCGCACCTCGATTCGGGCGGGCCCCCTGGCCCCTTGGCCGGGGCGGCCTTGCGGGCGCCGGCGGCGTGCTGGTGGACCCGGCAGGCGGTGGAGCCGATACCGACCTGGTTCCCGTCCAGATCGCCCTCGACATCGGCCCGGGCCTGCAGTGCTTTCAGAATCCGGTTCCACGCCCCGTCCCCGACCAGCGCCGATGGCGCTCGTAGACCGTCTTCCACTTCCCGTAGCGCACAGGAAGATCCCGCCACGGGACGCCGGTGCGCTCGCGGAAGCAGATGCCGTTGACCACAAGCCGGTGGTTGCCCCGCTGCCCGCCGCGTCGACCGTTCACCGGCAGATGCGGCTCCACTCTTCGTTCGTCAGGTCGCCCCGTCCCGCAGCCGGTAAACGATCAGGGAGGCCGCCTCAGTTCCGAGATCGATTGATCATTTGTCGGACAGGGCCCAGTCCGTGCCCGGGGCAGGCGCGGCCGCTGGGGGACTGCTGGATCCGCGCTCTGCGCCTACCGCTAGAGTGCGGTGCTTGTTCGATTCGCCGCGAGGCGGAGGGGGAGGGGTTGTGAGCGCACAACTGAGAGACACCGCCGTTGAGTTGGCGGAGATCTTGTGGCGGGAACACGCCGTGTACCGGGAGCGGTCCGGCGGTGTGGTCATCCGGGGTGAGCATGTACGGCGGTGGATCAGCCTCGCTCCGGCGGGCGGCCGGGACGAGGTCCTCGTACGCGCGGGGCGCATCCTGGACGGCGGCACCACTGCTCCGGCGCGATCGGAGGCCGTGGTGCCCCTCTCCGCCGGTACAGGCGTGCTCGCCGCGACCTGCCGCCGCCTGCTCGCCGAGGCGGCGGCCGATGCGGTGCCGGTCGTGCCGGGACGGGCAGCGACCGGGCGGCCCAATCGCCCCGGAAAGGCCGCGCGGCCCAAAGACAGTGGGAAACACACCAGTTTCGGTTCATGGGTGATCCTCGCCTGCGTCGCCGGTGTGATCGCCCTGTACGTCTACAGCACCACGATGCACGGTTAGTGGCTCGTCTCGCATCGCTGGGTGGGTAGTCGACGCCCCGTCTGATGGTCAGCAGACTCACCGAGCGGCTCGGTGGCCTGTACGCCCTGGAGCGCATCATGCGTGACTCGGAGAACATCACGAAACGGTTGTTGAGGTGTTGGCCACGTTCGTTCGGCAACGTGCCCCAAGGGGGGATGGTGATGAGCAGCCGCTGGGTCCCCCGGCAGAGGACGTCTGTGCCGCGTCGAACGTGCTGGGCCGCAGACCTCAGCGCCATGAGCCGTTCAGCCTGAACCTTGATCACCGTCGCCACGCGATACGCCACGGTGCCCGGCACCCGCCTCGGCGGGTGCCGGGCAGCCGCTAGGTCATCCGTTCTTCGAGATGCTCAGCGGGAAGGTGGGGGTGCCGACCTTCTTCAGCGTGGTGGTGTTCGCCCTCACGTACGTGTCCAGGTACGGCGAGCGGTCACCCTGGGTCGGCGAGTCGAACCGCGGGTCCTGCACCTCGAGGGCGAGCCGCGCGTCGGAGACCGTGATCGTCTCACCCGAGGGAATGCTCCGCCAGCCGTTTGAGGTGATGGTTCCGATCTGGACCCCCAGCTGGTGGCCTTGCTCGAAAGTCCAGTCCGTCGCCTTCAGGACGAAGGAGGTTGATCCGCTGCTCTCCAGCAGTGCGACGTTCTCGTTGAACATCGTCGCCTTGCCGTCCGGAGCGACGTCCCACAGCCGTGCCCAGACGTTGCCCTGCCCCCTGGTCTTCAGCGTGATCTCCGGGCTGCCCGTGATCCGCACCTGCTCAGCGGCGGGCGTGGACCAGGTCCAATAGCTGTTGGCGGGTGCGTCGGCGCTGAGCGCACTCGTCTGGTCAGTCGTCGGCGAGCCGACCTGCGGCGCGTACTCGATGTCCCAGCCCTGAGACTCCGGCGCCGTCATCGACAGGGCGGCCTTCTGCGCCTTGCCGCCGTCGTCGACGTACTGCCCGGGCGCCAGCCGCACCTTGTACGCATCGTTGGTCACCGGCCAGGTCGGCTGGGCGCGCCAGTGGCCGAGGCTGTCCTCGAGGGAGAACGCCGGGTCGGTCACCGACGGTCCGATGCCGCGGAGGTACTGGTCGTAGAACCGCATCACCTCGTCGAACCAGCCCGCCCGTCCCATCTTGAGCTGGCCCATGGCATTGGTTTCGTTACCGCGCACGTGTTCCCACTGGCCGATCCAACCGCGTTGCGGACCCTGATGGTTGGCCAGGTACTTCTGCATCTCCTCGGGCTTGGTGTTGTCCTCGATGAAGCCCGACGTGACGAACAGCGGCGTCTGGGATCCGGCGGCGCGGGAGGCGAAATCGCGGGCACGCCAGAACGGCGACTTCGGGTCGGGGTTCTGGGTGTTGGTGAGGTTGTAACTCTCGCACTCGGGGTGGTTCTTCTCGTACCCCGCGTTCGCCTTGTAGTGGTCGCTGTCATCGGCCAGCGGCGCCATGGTCGCGATCGAGTAGTAACTCCGCGGGGTGCTGGTCACGTTGGAACGCGGCACCCCGTTGCTGTACAGGTAGTTGTACCTGTTCCACGTCGGCTCTTGGGAAACGATCGCCCGCAGAGGCTTGAGCTTGAGGGTATTGGCCGCCAGCCCGGTGTTGGCGTCGTACGACTTGCCGTACATGCCGACCTTGCCAGTGGACCACGGCTGGCTCGCTGCCCACTCGACGGCCGCCTTGATGTCAGCCTGTTCCCCCGGGCCGAGAAAGTCCAGGCACCCGGTGCTGCCGCCGAAGCCGCGCAGGTCCACCATCACGAAGGTGTATCCACGCTCCATGAGCCGCGCGCTGTCGATGAAATCCTGAAAGCGCGCCGATGGCCCGACCCGGTCCCATCCCGCGGGAGCAGTCTCCCCCGCGTGGGAGAAGTACGGGCCCACCGACAGGATCACCGGCGTCTTCGCATCCGCCGGCAGGTCTGCGGGGCGCAGCACGTCGGCGTGCAGCTCGACCCCGCTGCCGTCCGAGGAAGGGAAATAGTGCTGCGTCCAGAGCGAGCCCTTCGGTACGCGGTCGTTCTCCTCGTGCGTGACGGGGCCGGTCGTGGTGGCCATCACCTCCGGCCGGGCCTGCGCTGCGGTGGCGGACCCGGATGTCGCGCCGGGCTCTGCGGCGGCTGATCCGGCGAGCGTGCCGGTCAACGCGAAGGTGGTGATGACGGCTGAGGCGGCCCAGGCGGCCGCGCGACGTCTTCTCACTTGCTCCTCCTGGATTTGTCGGTACCGGGCGGTGCAGGTGGTGCAGTCGGACAGCGACCCCGGACCCGTCGTCGACGGGGCGACGAGGGGCGGCCGCGCGCAGACGGACGGAATCTGGATTCCGGGTGCGCTCCGGAGCCGATGGCGAGGCAGCCTATGATCATCATTGGCACGCGTCAACAGAGTGGTATGAGCGACGTGTTGCTGGTGTGGCCGCAGGTGTCCCGACCGGGGCCGATCACGGCGGCTCACGGGAGCGCGTAAAGGGACGGAGCCCGGGCGTGCCCGAGGGCAGGGTCGTCGCATGTGGTCGGTGTCCGAAGGGCGTTCGGCCGTCCGGCGCCCCCCACAGCGCGGCCGGCGCTCGCCCGACACGGATCACCGTGATCTCGTGGGCCAGGGCCTCATCCGCCCGTTGCCGCGTTTCGCGGGCTTCCCGTTCGGCTACCCATGCGTAGTACGTGGAGCGGGCCGTTTTCATCACCGCGCACAGTCTCCAGGTGTCCACGATCAAGGGGAAGCTTCACTACAAGCGTAGGAGCAAGGCCGAGCGGACGATCAACAGGCTCAAGAACTTTCGGGCCGTGGCCACGAGGTACGACAAGCGGGCCTACGTCTTTGACGGCACCGTCACCGTCGCCGCGATCCGGCTCTGGCTTCGTCCTTGATCCGCCGGACAGAACCTGGCGGTGAGGCGCTGGAAAACCAGTGGAGCAGCGCTGCTGTGAGTCATTACCGTGCTGCCGAACCAAGTCGTCTGGGCAAGGACATGCCGTTGTACACCCTGTGAGACCTCCCGAGCGCTGAATCGTCGCGCGTCGCGCATGTGCGCCGCGCTCCTTTTTGCTGCGGACTTCTCACTGAAACCGGTGTACTTCTGTGCTCAAAAACTGGGTGGTCGTGCCCACCTGCCTGCCGCTCGTTCTCCGCCGTTGCCACACGTGCGCGTCCGAGCGCTTCCGGGCAAGCGGTAAATTCCGCGTCAACGCAAACCACAAGCTCATCGACGCCTGGCTCCACGCGCTCTGTACCGCTTGCGGGGAAACTGCAAAGCTCACGGTCCTGGAGCGGATGAATGTGCGCTCCGTACGACCTGAGCTGCTGGACCGGCTGCATGACAACGACCCTGGCCTGACAGCTGAGCTGCTCCAGGATCCGCTCGTGCGGCGCCGTAATCGCATCGCCCTCGACTGGGACAACACCTGGCGCCTGGACACCGGCGGATCGGATCACCTGGACCGCGAGGTGATCGACGTCTCGGTCCGCTTTGCGGCGCGGATACCCGTCCGGCCAGTGCGACTGATCGCTGAAGGTTGCGGTCTTTCGCGGGCCGAGGTCGAGAGACTGATCACGGAGGGGAAACTCGTTTCGACAGTCCGGCTGAGCGGCAAGCTCTCCGGCGACTTCACCTTCATGCTCAAGCGCTGAGCCCTCCTCGGGACCAGGGGCCTGTCCGGCAAGATCCGCCGGACAGGCCCCGGACCGCCCGGCCACCAGGGCCGGCGGCCGGAAGCGCCATCCATCCGCGTGAGAAGGCAGACACCGCCCGCTCGATCGGTCAGGTGGCGCAGGACTTGGACTTGCCCGAGTCCGTGGCGCAGCTGTGGAACATGCGTAAGCTCACACCTTTCACGGTCGGCGCATTCCCCCGCACCACGGTGACCTGCGCAGAACCCGCTCAACGACCCCGTACATGCCGACGAACCGCGGAACTCCGGGGAGTGCGACGGGCAGAATGCCCCTTCGCGACGGGTGTTGAAGTCGCCGACCAGGACCGCATACCTTCGCTTCCTGCCTCAACGTCATGGAGCGCCCCCTGAGAATCCAAGCTCGACAAGAAGGTTTCTAGGGCCAGTGGAACAACTCCTTGCCGGTCGTCGTGGGCGGCGGTTTCGCGTAGTACGGCTCGTCGAGGAGCCGCTGCAGCAGGTCGGCGTCGATGCTGCCTCGCGCGGCCAGCGCCCCGTCCTGGTCGTAGTCCAGCCGGCCGTTGGTGAGGGCGTGCACCGCCGCGTCGACGAGGGCGTTGGCCGGGGCCGGTGTCGAAGGCGACCGGGTCACCCGTTCCGGCGGCCACCGTGAGGTTGGCAATGCCGCCGAGATTCAAGGCGGCGGGTCTGCTGGGCCGCCCGTGCAGCCACATGACGTCGACGATGCTCACCAGAGGTGCTCCCTGGCCGCCGGCCGCGACGTCGCGGGAGCGCAGGTCGGAGACCACTGGGCAGCCGGTGGCTTCGGCGATCCAGGCGGGCGAGCCTATCTGCAGCGTGCCGTGCACCCGGCCCTGCTCGGCCCAGTGGTAGACGGTCTGGCCATGCGAGGCGACGAGGTCGGCGCGACCGTCGCACAACTCCCGGTCGGCCCGGGCGGCCAGTGCGGCGAAGACCTGGCCGATCCGGGTGTCGAGCAGGCACACGTCCTTCATCGTGGTCGCCGCGGGCGGCAGCGCGGCGGTCAGGGCGTTCCGCAGCTCTGCCGGGTAGGGGTCGCTCACCATCCCAAGGGGCGTCAGCAGCAGACTGTCATCCTGGAGCGTCAGGTCGGCCGCGGCGGCGTCGACCGCGTCGTGGGAAGTCCCCGACATCAGCCCGATGACCCGCATCCTCACACCTCTCTCCCGGCCCGTCGGGCTGTCAGTCGCGCAACGCGCGACGGTGGTTGTCGCCGCGCAGGGCGCGCGTGCTGACAGCACAGGTCACGACCACGTAGTGCGCGGGGATGTCGACGTTGCCGGTCCGCTGGATCGCTTCGGTGATGATCAGTCCCGCGCATCCGGAGAAGACCGCGTTGGACAGCGAGTACGCCAGACCCAGGCCGGTGTAGCGGACACTGGTGGGGAACATCTCGGCGAGCATCGCGGGCCCTGGTCCCGCCATCAGGCCGACGATGGCGCCGGCGGCGAAGACCGCGAGACTCTTGGCGGTCGTCGAGGCAGCATCACTCTGCAACACGTGCAGCAGGGGGAACGCGAGGACGGCCACGAGCACCGCCCCGGCCACCATCACCGGGCGTCGGCCGATCCGGTCGCTCAGGGAGCCCGCCGGGATGATGGAGGCCGCGAAGCCCAGTTGGCGAGGACCGTGGCGACCAGGACCTGTCGGAACGTCGCGTTCAGCGTGCTCTGCAGGTAGGACGGCATGACGACCAGAAAGGTGTAGTTGGCCGCCGACCAGCCCATGAGCCGGCCGGCACCGAGCGCGATGGCCATGGCCACCTCACGTGCGGAGGCGGGAGCGGGCGGCACCGCTTGCGGGTGGCCTCCTGCATCCGAGGTCCGGGTCCGAGTCCGCCGGAAGGAAGGGGACTCCTCCAGCTTCAGCCGCAGCCGCAGGGCGGCGAGTCCCAGGGGCAGGGTCAGCGGGAACGGCAGCCGCCAGCCCGACCCGTTGAGCTCGGGCTCGGTCAGCACGCTTGCCAGCAGCGCCGCCACGCCCGCTCCGGCGAGCAGACCGAGCGCCACCGTGAAGGACTGCCAGGCCCCGTACAGGCTGCGCCTGCCCGGCGGGGCGAACTCCGTCTTGATCGAGGCGGCACCGCCGAACTTCGCTGTGACCGGCTTGCCGGGCGGGCGAACGACTCTGGTGCGCAATTCCGGGTGGGTGGTCAGGCTGTGAGTCGGTAGCTGAGGCGGGTGAGGTTGCTGGTGCGGCTGCGGTCCAGTGGATGCTCGGTCCAGTGGGCGTCTAGGCGGACGACGTTGATCGCGGTGGCGGAGAAGGCGTGCTGGAGGCGGACTTTCGGCAGCCCGCGGTAGCGGGCCCGGCGGATGCCGGTGATGTCGAGTGCCTGTCGGGTAGCGGCGGCGCGTTGCCGCGCCGCCGCCCCCTGAGAACCGTGCGGGCGGGTTGGCCCCGCACACGGCTCAAGCAGGCCCTATGGCTCACGGGCGGGCAGAAGGCTGGGCCCCTTGCCGGTGGCGGTGACAAGCCGTTGTCGGCAGTGGGCGTGCAGGAGTTGGGCGGGTGGGGCGTCCGGTGTGCCCGGCCCGGTGATGACGATCGCCTTGCGGCTGATCGCTTTGCGGGTCGCCCGCAGCCACTGCTCCCACGCGATGGGGCTGGACGGCGGATGGTCAGCGTGCAGCAGAAGAGCCCCGCAGAGCGGACAGCGGCCGTTCTGGCGGTTGAGCAGGTGCCAGTCGGCCTTGTCGATCAGCGGGATCACGTCCTTGCGCCGCCGCCGGGCCCAGTACTCGGTCAGTGCCGGGTCATCCGGAGACGCCCCGAACTTGACGAGCTGGTGCCGGACGATCTTCGTCCACGCGAACTTGGTGAGGAACCGTCCGCTGCCGCGGTCTCCGAAGACCCACCGGTCACCCCGGCGGGGGTTGAACTCTCCGAAGTAGCGGTGCACGATCCAGTCCTTTGGCTTGTTCGCGTGTTCGTGCTTGGCCCACTTGTAGGCGAGCTGCCACACGTAGAAGTCCAGCGAGCTGAAGACCCTGCTGGACACCCCGATCCGGAAGTAGGCGGACCAGCCCCGGATGATCGGGTTGAGGGTCCTGATCACCGCCTCGGCATTGGACCCGCGCAGGTCCCACATCTCGGCGGCGAGCCGTTTCCGGATCCGTTTCACGGACGCCTTGCTGGGTTTGATCAGCAGTTTCCGGTTGCGATACAGCCGGACGTGGAAGCCCAGGAAGCAGAAGCCCTCGGTGAGGCGCACGATGCGCGTCTTGTCCTCGTTGAAGGCGAGCCCTCTGGGTTCCAGCCAGGCGGCGAGCCGCTGCTTGACCTCCTCGGCCTGCTCACGGCTGTGGCACATCGCCACCAGATCGTCTGCGTACCTCACCAGCACGGGGCTCTTGCGCATCACGCTCCCGGCGTGGATGCCGCTCGCGTGATACCGCACCCCGGCGGCCTCCTCCATTCCGTGCAGAGCCACGTTCATCAGCGCGGGGCTGATCACGCCCCCAACGCAATGGGCAACTTCTGCTTCGAGGTGACGCTCGGCTACCGGCGCTTGGAACTCCTTCCTCGCGCGGAGGGTAAGGAGCGTCACAATGGGTAGTAGGTTTGTGACATGGTGCGTGGTGATCGTGTCGATAGCGTCGAGTACGCCCGGCGGGTCAACGCCGCCGCGGATCTGGTCGGGGCGGGTGCGCCCGTGGCCGCAGCCGCCCGCACGTTGGCGAGTAGGTACGGGGTGTCGGTGCGTCAGGCACGCCGGTATCTGGAGCAGGCCATGGCCGCTGGACATCTCGAAGTCCCCGAGTCGAGCGTGGTGTTCACTGTCAAGCTGCCGGAATCGCTGGCAGGACAGATCCGCGCCCGTGCCCACGAGAGCGACCGGGCGATCTCCGCGGTGGTGGCCCAGGCCCTGGCCGAATTCCTTGAGCGGGGTGCCCCGGAGGGGCGGCCGGGCAGGTGAGCGGCCGGCCGGTGGAGGTGGAGGCGGTCTTCGACCGTCATGCGGCGGCGGACTTGTCCGCGGCCTATGCGGCGTTGGTTCCGCAGCGGCGGGCCCGGATACGGGATCGCCTGGAGCAGGCAGGAGTGAGCGATGACCAGCGTGGCGATCTACGCCCGGGTGTCCTCGGCCCGGCAGAAGAAGGACCAGACGATCAGCTCGCAGACCGCGGCCCTGCGCGCGCACGTCGCAGAACAGCGTCTTGAGCTGCCCGAGGAGTGGGTGTTCGAGGACGAGGGGCACTCCGGGGCGACCCTGGTGCGGCCCGCGCTGGAGCGGCTGCGCGACCTGGTCGCCCAGGTCGGCGTGGATGTGGTGCTGTGCTATGCGCCCGACCGCCTCGCCCGCAAGTTCGCTTACCAGGCCCTGCTGGTCGAGGAGTTCGCCCGGGCAGGCACCCGGGTGGAGTTCGTCCGCGGCCCACGCGGCGACAGCCCCGAGGACCAGCTGATGGTCCAGTTCCAGGGCATGTTCGCCGAGTACGAGAAGGCCCAGCTGATGGAACGCTACCGGCGCGGGAAGACCTACCGGGCCCGCTCGGGGGCGGTGAACGTGCTGGGCGGAGCCCCGTTCGGCTACCGCTACCTGCGCAAGACCCCCGAGTGCGGGGCCACCTACGAGATCGTCGAGTCCGAGGCGGCGCTGGTGGTCGAGCTGTTCCGCCGCTATACCGACGACGGGGTCTCCATCGCGGACCTGACCCGCTGGCTCACCGACAGCGGCACTCCCACCCGCACCGGCAAGACCCGCTGGGACCGCAGCGTGGTCTGGGGCATGCTCAAAAACCCCGCCTACCAAGGGCAGGCAGCCTTCGGCAAGACCCAGATCCTCCACGAGTCCCCGGGCCTGAACCGCCGGGCCCGCCTGGAGGGCCGCAGCACTCCGCGCGCCGTCAAGACCGCCGACCGCCCCCGCGAGGAGTGGATCACCATCCCCGTTCCCGCGCTCGTCACCCCGGCCACCTTCGAACGCGCCGCCCAGCGGCTCGCCGACAACAAGCGCTTCGCTTCGCGCAACAGCAAGGTCCCCTCCCTGCTTCAGGGGCTGTCGGCCTGTGTGAGCTGCGGATACGGCTACTACCGCACCTCGACCACTACTTCCTCCGGCAAGAAGATCTACTACTACCGGTGCCTGGGCTCCGACGACTACCGCTACGCGGGCGGCCGGGTCTGCACCAACAAGCCCGTCCGCGCCGACTACCTCGACACCGTCGTCTGGGACCACATCATCGGCATGATCGCCGACCCGCACCTGATCCGGTCCGAGATCGACAAGCGGCTGGACCGTGCCCGCACCTCCGACCCCGCCACCCGCCAGCGCAGCCGTCTCGAACTGGCCCTGGCCAAGGCCACCGCAGCGATCACGCGCATGATCGAGGCGTTCCAGGAACAGCTCGTCACCATCGATGAACTGCGGGCCCGGATGCCCGGCCTGCGGGCCCGGGAGAGTAACCTGCGTGGCCAACTCGACGCGCTGGAAGCCCAGCTCGCCGACCGCGACGCCTACCTCAAGCTCGCTGACGACCTCGAAGGCTTCCTCGCCCAGCTCCGCGAGAACGCTGGGACAGCCGAGGTCCCCGAGCGCCAGCGCGTCCTGAGGCTCCTCGTCAAGGACGTCCTCGTCGGCCCCGAGAAGATCACCATCCGGCACCGCATACCCGTGCGTGAGCGCACCGCCGACGACCAGCATCAAGATCAAGACGCTACGGAGGGTGACTCATGCCCGAGTTACCCATTGCGTTGGGGGCGTGATCACACCGCCCTGGGGAGTTCCCTCCCCGGTCTCGGTGAGCCGACCGTCCTCGACCACACCGGCCCGCAGCCACTGCGCGACCAGTTCCCGCGCGGGAAACGTGCCGAGCCGCCGGAGCAAGTGATCATGGTCGATCCGGTCGAATGCCGCCGCCAGGTCCGCGTCAAGTACCCATGGCCGACCAGGGTTGGGGCCCCGGCAGGTCAGAAAGATGGACTCGATCGCGTCATGACAGCCACGGCCGGGCCTGAATCCGTAGGACCTCGGCTCGAACCGTGCCTCCCACTCGGGCTCCAGAGCACCAAGGACCACAGCCTGAAGACAGCGGTCCAAGATCACGGGAATGCCGAGCGGACGCCGACGCCCGTCGGGCTTCGGCACATACACCCGTCTGACGGGCCGGGCCGTCCACGACTCGGAGCGGTGCTGCACCCAGTCGGCCACCTCGGCCTTGCCGGGCGCGGTCAGCACCACCTTGCCGTCGACGCCCGCCGTCTCGCGGCCAGCGTTGACCTCCGTCACCCGCCGCACCGCATGCAGTGCGTTGGCGCGGGAACGGAGCATCAGCTTCTGCAAATTGCGGACCCTCTTCAGGTCCCCTGCCTGTGACGCCGTGAAGATCCTCTGCCGCAGCCGCCGTACGTCGTCATCCACCCGCTGCCAGTCGATCGACAGCCAGTCGGTGACATCGTCCTCGGGTCCGTTCACCACCGCGATCACAGCCGGAGCGGCATCTGCCATCCCGGCCTCCTTCACCGCCTTGGTGTCCAACTTGTCCCTCGGTTCCATCGCCTTCGGTCATCGTCACTTCACAGGCCCACCAGACCCACGTCAGCACCCTTTCGGGTCCGGGCAGCTGCCCGTATCCGGCCGGTTATACGAGACGACCGGCGGAGGGGCCGGTCATCGTGTCCCGCTTTCCCGCTGCCTTTCGGCCGCCGGCGTTCGCTTCTTGGGTCCTCCTGTTCCCGCCGGGGAGTTGAGCTCTCCTCGCGGTCGGCCAACCGGGCACCGGATAACCGGCCCCGGACCCCGACGGGGTTTCCGCGTTGCACACGTACGAGATCCGACTGGGGTGGGCGCCCCCTATGCCCCGGGAACAGCGGTGTCCTACGACTGCAACTCACCTCTTACAGTCGCCGCTTGCCGCCTCTCAACGGCCGGTTCCTGGACTCCGGCAGAGCGATCCATCATCCGGAGCTGATACCTGACGAGACATCAACCAGGGGTTCACTCGTCGTTCGCCCGTCCAGTCTTCCCCTTCGCCTGTGGTCCCCGGATGGCACGGGCACCCTTGGGCTTGACCCCCTGAGCTCCGCACCCCGCGGTTACCCGCAACGCACGTCAGGGTGGGGACAGACCCTGGACACTGGCCCGGAACTACACCTTCAACATCGAACCTCCACTCGGTGTGTTCACTCGTATCGTGCGCCCTCGTGTCGCACGGTTGATGGTTCCTTCCACTCCGGCCCGCAGGGCGTACTTGTCCTTCCAGGTCTTGGTCTTCTGTTCGGCGCGGGCGGCGGCGAGGACGGTGTGCAGGTGCTCGGGGTAGAGGGTGAGCATGCGGTTGCCGCGCCGGGCCGAGGTGCACTCGGGTCGGACGGGGCATGCTTGGCAGTCCGTCTTAGCCTCGATCCGCCGAGGTGGTTTGAGAGTGGTCTTTTGATCGGCTTTGGGTCGGGTGGTCGGGTGAGGGCAGGTTGTGTCCGCTGGTCTGCCCAGCTTTTCCACGGGTTCGGTTCCGGTCGGGCCCTGGTGGGCGGGGTGATCAGGGGCTGTTCGTGTCAGCCGGGTGGTCCGTGGACGGTGTCGAAGAGGTGTGTCCAGGCGTGTTGCCAGGGCCAGTTGTGTGGCAGGTGCAGGGTGATGCGTCGTGCGGAGCGGGCGATCCGGGCCGGGACCTGGACCAGGTGGGCGCGGAGGGTGGCGGTGGTGGCCTTGGTATGGAAGGGCGAGGTCAGTGCACCGGCAGCCCGCAGCAGGTTGTAGGTCATCGCCCACAGGGTCAGCCAGGCCGCGTTGGCGTGGAAGTGTCCGGAGGGCAGGTGGGCCAGGGCGCCGGCTTTGCTGTCGGCGATGACCTGCTCGATTACGGCGTGGTGGCGGTGTTCCCGCTCGGTCTGCAGGGTTTCGGTGGGCCGGTCGGTGAAGAAGGGGTGGTAGCGCCAGACGGGGAACAGTTCGCCCTGTTCATCGATGACGGCGGGTTTGGCCAGGTCACGGACCCGGCGCACGATCAGCCGGGCAGTGACCCGCTCGCTCTTCTCCCGGCTCGTGAAGGCGGTGTACTGGGGTATCTCGGCAACTTCGGCGTCCGAGATGAGCTCACCGGTTTCGGGGTCGGGCACCGCGGTCGGGTAACTGATCTGCTGCCAGGCATCCTCGGGAATGCTGTGGACGGCCCGTTTGATGGAGGGGTTCATGCCGGTGGTGATGGAGAAGTGCGCTCCGGCCCGGCGGCAGGCGGCGATCACCGCGGCGTTGTAGAACTGCGAGTCCGCGCGCAGGATCCGGGTGCCGGTGCAGCCGGCCTCGGCGGCGGTGGACAGGGCCTCGGCCACGAACTTCGGGGCGCCCCGGGAGTCGGCGGCCTTCCCGCGGCGCATCCGCACCGTGGCGATCACCGGCCGGGAGTACGGGGTGCAGACCGTGGCCAGCAGGGGGTGCAGAGTACGAATGCCCTTGAACCGGCCGTACTCGGCGCCCTGCTTGGCCCGCCCGTAGACCCGCTTATGGGTGCTGTCGACGTCGATGAACGCCAGCTTGTCCGCACCGGGCAGCAGCGGAGTGTGCGCGGCCAGCGCGGCAAGAAACGTCCGGTGCACGGAGTGAAGTTGAAGCGCATGGCCGTGGGTGAACGCACGCAGGAACGTGCCCAGCGTGGACGGGGCGCGAATACCGCCGAACAGGGCCGGCATCGCGCCATGCCGCAGCACGTCCAGGTCGTCGATGCTGTCCGCACCCGCGACCATCCCGGCCACGATGCCGGTGACCTTGGCATCCGCCGCAGCCCCCGCACCGTTCCTCGCTCCGGTCAGCTTCACCTTCGCAGCCACCAGGTCCGACAGGCCGCACCGCTCGGCCAGCCGCATCACCGGAACCAGCCCCGCATACGCGACCAGATTCGGGTCATCGAACGCAGCGGAGACCGCTGCCGGAGTGTGGGAAACTTGCATCTACGAGGTGCCTTGCTGATTGTGCGTGCTGGAAGCGTCAGAACTCCCATCATCGCAGGTCAGCAGGCACCTCTTCTCGTTTCCTCATCCACAGGACACGAGCCGCTCGGCGGATCGAGGCTTAGCGAACTCGACGACGATGGCGTCTCGTTCGCGTTGTCGCACCGGGTGCCATCCGGTGCTGGTGTTGCCCTGGGGGCAGCGGACCCGTCGGGCTTTCCAGTCGATCCGGAAGGCGCTCTTGTCGTAGCCGGCGTGGCTCTTGGCCTGGGCGGATCGGTCGAGGAGGACGGGAGTGACCATGACGGTTCCGCGGCTGCGGGCGGTCTCGATCAGTTCGGCGGAGGGGTAACCGGAGTCCAGGTAGTGCTCGGCGGGCGGCAGGCCGCGGTCGGCGAGTTGTTGCTGGATCGGCGCGGTGGCCTTCACGTCCGGCACCGTCGACAGGGTGGTGGTCACATCCGTGATCAGGTTCGGCCGTCCCCGGACTTCGGCTTCGGCTTCGGCTTCGGGGGGAGTGTTGTCGCAGCTCTCGGTGAGATGGACCTTGTAGCCGAGCCAGAACAGGTCGTCGCCCTTGGCGGACCAGCGGGCGTCGGTGTCGTAGGGCGAGGCGAGGCGGAGATGGCCGGGCGGGACACCGTCCTCGTCGGCTTCCCGCTTGCTGACCACCTCCTTGCCCCGGCTGCTGGTGCGGACGGTGTAGGTCTGCACGAGGACTTGGCGCATGATGTCCACGGCCCCGATCTCCCGCAGCCAGGCCGGCGCGTCGGGCGACCAGACGGCCCGGCACAGCCGCAACGCGTCCTGTCCGTAGACCTGGGACAACTGGTCGCGCTTGACCTTGGAGCCGGGCAGTTTCCAGCTGTCGACCCGAGGTCCGTAGCGGTGGGCGAACTCCGGCACGTCCACGGCCCGGGCCAGCCAGTCCGGTGCCGCGACCGACAGCGCCTCCAGCGCAGCCCGCACGCTCTCCCCGGCCAGCTCCAACCGGTTCAAGTCCCGTACCGCGCTGACCACATGGGTGGAATCGGTGCGCTGCTTTCCTCCCGCGGCCACCAGCCCGGCGTCCACGCAGTACTCAAGGAGCCGGTCGAAGACGACACGCTCCATGCCGTTGCCGACCAGGCGGGCCCGGAACCGGGGCAGCACACTGTGGTCGAAGCCGGTGTCCGTCAGCTCCAGGCCGAGGGCGTACTTCCAGTCGATGGCCCGTATCGCCATCGCCGCGGCCTGCCGATCAGTCAAATTCTCCGCGAACTGCAACACCGTGACCAGCGACAGCATCCCCGGCGACAGACCCGGCGCCCCACGCACCCCGAACGCCTCGGCGAACGGCTCATCGGTGAAGACCTCCCCGAGCCGGTCCCGCACCCGGATCGCCAAACTCCCCTGCGGGAACGCCGCCCGCGCGACCCGCACCGTCTGCTCCGGCACCGGCGGCAGCCCCATCGGCCGCAACGACATCACAACCCACCCTCCACGGCCGGACGACACGTAACGACCGCAGGAACGATCATCACCTACCGGTCAAGCAGCCGCAGAGAATTGCGCACCAGAGTCGCGAACAACGTCAAAGACCTTCCGGTAACTTCTCGGGCCGAGCATTCTCATCCCTGCATGGCGCGATACACCGTCTTATGTGCCTTCCGCATCAACTGGCGGCTGTAGTGACGACTTGCGGCCGGGGCGATGCTGTCCAGCGGGTGGACCGGCGCCTGCGCGGTCACCCGCCAGACCGCTTTACCCACCCGCCGTACCCGCCCGGACTCGGGGCGAGTCGTCCGTAAACCGCCGTGAGCTGCTTGGTATCTGTGCCTTGAAGGGCCGCTCACGGGCTGCGTCCTTGTCAGCGAGGAGTCCGTGCCGCCGCCGCATTGGTTCCCTTAATTTGGCGAGTACACGCCCATTGCCAGGGGCGTCGCGAGGGAGTTACATGGTTCCAGAACGCGAACGAAAGCGCTTTCTGTCGATCGGGAACCCCCGGTCGACTGCCCCTTCGCTGCCGCTGGGAGGCTGAATGACACCGCCCCGCACCAGACGCTACTCACTGGCCGTCGCCGCGCTCGCCGCGACCGCCTCGCTTGCCGCCGCCACGTTTCCGGCCCAGGCGGCCCGCCCCTCAACCGCCCATACTCCGCTGCGAGCCCAGGCCGTGGTGGCGTACGACTTCGGGCACCCGGACCCCGCCGACCCCGGTCGCGAGCAGGACATCGGACGCTCCGGCACCACGCTCAGCCTGATCAACGGCGGTTCCGCGATGCGCGTGGCCGACGAGGCGTACCCGGGTTCTTCGCCCGCCCTGCAGGTGCGCCAGCAGAACCCGGCCACCGCGGGCAACGACGACTGGAAGGCCGGGGCCTGGGACGCCGAAGGCATGCCGTCGCTCGGGGCGTTCAACAGTGCCCGGGGCGCCACTGTCATGGGCTGGTTCAAGATGACGGGCGACAATCCCGCCCTCAACTCCAACACGGCCGACCCCGGCGACCGTTACAACGCGATCGGGCTGGCCGGCATACTGTCCGGAACATCTGACGGCCACGCGGTGCGTGCGCTGCTGGAACTCATCCAGGTCAATGGTGAGTTGAAGCTGGTCGCGCTGGGCAGACGCCTGGACAGCGGCGCCTCCCAGACGTTCGCCGCCGGCGCCCCCTGGGAAGAACTGCTGCCCCGCGGTGAATGGGTCCACCTGGCCGCGACGTTCGACTTCCGCGACGGCACACTCGCCCTCTACCGCGACGGCAAGCCCCTGGACGGCTTCTACGTCACGCCGGGCGACCCCTGGGAACTCGCCACCACGCCCGCGCCCCACCGCGCCTCGCCCACCGATCCCCGCGGCATCAAGATCGGCGGCAGCTTCCCCCAGAACACCCGGGAGAGCAACGCCTGCGACTGCCGCATGGACGACCTCCTGTTCCTGGACCGCCCGGTGCCGGCCGGAGCGGTGGCGGCGGAGTACCAGCGCATGACGCGGGGCCACTGACCCTTCTCGCCCCCGGATCGTCTTTCCCTTACTTATCACGCCAGCCCGAAGGGACCCGCATGGAGTCACGACGTACATACCGAAGGCACTGGGCGGCCGTGGCCGTCAGCGCGGCCCTCGCCCTGGGCGGTCTCGCCGCGCCTTCCCATGCCGACGAGCCCGCCGCGGCGACAGCCGCCCTGACCGACCCCATTCCGCAGAAGCCCGTCCAGTCCAGGACGGGGCTCGTCCTGCAGGAGTTCGCACAGTTCCCCAAGTCGGAACCGGTGCCGGAGCCGACGGATCCGCGCCTGATGCGCCACGCCCGGATCAATACCATCAATGAACTCCCCGACGGCTCCGGCCGGATGGCGACTCCCGACCTCAACGGCACCCTGTACCTCACCGACCCCGGCACCGCGACGCGCACTTCCGGAGGCACCCCGCACCCGTACCTGGACGTCAAGGCTGCATTCCCGCACTTCTTCTCGGGCCGCGGCCTCGGCCAGGGCTTCGGTTACGCCGCATTCCACCCGGAGTTCGGAACGAACGGGCGCTTCTACACCATCCACACCGAGCTCGCCTCGCAGGTCACCGAGACCCCCGACTACCGGCAGGCCGGCACCCTTACCTATCACGGCATCATCACCGAGTGGACCGCAGACGACCCCTCCGCGGCCGTCTTCCACGGCACCCATCGCGAGGTGCTGCGTATCGGCTTCACCGGCCAGGTCCACGGCATTCAGCAGATCGACTTCAACCCGACGGCAAAGCCTCACGACGAGGACTACGGCCTCCTCTACCTCGCGGTGGGCGACGGAGGCCAAGGCGTCGGCAACAGCGAACCGCAGAATCTGACGCTCCCGCACGGCAAACTTCTGCGGATCGACCCCGCGGGCCGTGACAGCGGCAACGGCCGGTACGGCATCCCCGCGTCCAACCCGTTCGTCGGTGAGCCCGGTGCGCTCGGTGAGATCTACGCCATTGGCATGCGGGACCCGCACCGCTTCAGCTGGGACGAGGGCGGCAGCCACCGTATGTATCTCGGCCACATAGGCGAGCACGCCATCGAGTCGGTGTACGAGGTCAAGGCCGGGGACAACTTCGGCTGGAGCGAGCGCGAGGGCGCCTTCGCATTCGACAAGAAGACCACAGACCCGTGTGCCCGCATCCTTCCCCTTCCGGCCGACGACGCCCAGTACGGCTACACCTACCCGGTCGCCGCCTACGACCACGACCCGGGACCCGGCTGGAACTGCCAGACCGATGTGGGCCGCGCCATTGCCGGAGGCTTCGTCTACCGCGGCAAGGACGCGCCGGCGCTGCGTGGAAAGTACATTTTCGGTGACCTCGTGGACGGCCGGATCCTGGCCGCGAACACCCGCGACATGCACCGCGGCGCCGACCTCGCGCCGCTCGAGCAGCTGATGCTGTTCGACAAGTCCGCCGGGAAGACGGTCACCATGCGCGACCTCGCCGGTGACCAACGTGTCGACCTGCGCTTCGGCTCCGACCGCAGCGGCGGCCTGTACATCGTCTCGAAGGCCAACGGCAAGGTCTGGAAGGTGACCGGGACCCGCACCTTCGCCGACTGCGAGATCGGCAACACCCCCACCACCCACACCACCGGGCCCGACAACTGGGCGCCGGTCACCCCGGCCAAGTGGGCGTACACCGAACGCGAGACGATCCTGGCCGAGCCGGGCGTCTCCCGCCCGGGACCGCGCCGCCCCTTCGAGTACGCCGTCCTGACCGCGGGCCCGCGCTACTCCTCCGTCACCATCGAGGCGGAGGTCCGGATCGATACCCCCGTCGAGATCACCAACCGTGACGTCATCCTCATCTGGGACTATCAGTCGGACACCCGATTCCAGTACGCACACCTGTCGAGCGACAACACCATCTACCCGCACAACGGTTTGTTCACAGTCAACGACGCCGACCGGCTGCGCATTGACGACCAGTGGAACGGAACCTACGGCGCACCTCCGGCGATCAAGGACGACGGATGGCACAAGGTGCGCCTCACCCACTGCGCCGACACCGGTGAGACCGCCGTCTACCTGGACGGCAGCCACAACCCGCTGATCACGGCCACCGACCCGGTCTTCGCCTCGGGCCGGGTGGGCTTCGGATCCTTCGACAACGAGGGCCGCGTCCGACACCTGAAGGTGACGGGCACTCAGGCCTCCGACTGACCTTGCCGGGAGCGGGCCGGGGTATTCGGCCCGCTCCCGCATCGTCCGTCGACTTCGTCGGCTGTGGTGATGTCGAGGGCGACGAGTCCGGGTTTGCTGAGGTGCTGTGAGTGGATCGGTTGCATGCCGGTTCGGCTGTGCACCGTCCTCGTCGACGCTTCTGTGCGCCTTTGCGGTCCCGGGCTGGATGTTCCGAGTAGGGATATCGTTGGGTCGGGGGCCGGACGGGAATCCCGGCCCGGTTACGACGGGCCGGGATTCTGTGTTGTGTGCCTGGCCGGAGGGCCCCGGCCCGATTACGGCGGGCCGGGGTTCTGCGGCATGCGTATCAGGCGGTTGCTGGGTTTAGTAGTCGCCGAAGTCGCCGAAGTCGCCGCCCTCGCCGCCCTCGCCCCTCTCACCGTGGTGGCGCTTGACAACGCGGAAGCTGGCGATGACTCCGTTCTTGACCTTCACACCGCCATTCATCTCCTCGTGGTGCTTCTTCCCGTGGTCCTCGCCCTTCTCGAAGTTCTCGTCCTCGTCCTTGCCCGGGCGGACGTTGTTGGCGGAGCTGCGGGGGCCGACGGTGGCGATGGGGGCGCCGTTGTCGCACACGGCTCCGCGGAAGACCTCGACTTCGTTGCGGCTTTCGTTGCGGATGTTGAAGCTCTTGGCACCCAGGCCGCTGACGACGGTGATGCAGCCGTCGGGGCGGCCGGAGTATTCGCGCTCGTTGATGTGGATCCGGCCCTCGTAATGGCGCCTGCCCTCGCGCTCGTTGCCTCCGCGCTCGTTGCCCCGGCGCTCGTTGCCTTCGTTGCCCTTGCCGTTGTTGCCGCCTTCCCCGCCCATGAGTGTCTGGGCGGGGATGGTGTCCGCGGCCACCTGGGCCTGGGCCTGGGCCTGGGGGGCGGGGACGGCGGTGGCGTAGGTGATGCCGGTCGCGGTCAGTACTGCGGCGGTCGCGACGGCCGTGGCGATCGCGTGGGAACGGGTCATGATCATGTCGTTTGTTCTCCTTCTTGGACCTCAGAGACAGTCCCGCTGTGACAGCCGGTGCGATTGAACGTACTAACACCCCCTATTGCTGTCATATCGAGCAAATCGGGAGCCCTGGTTTGTGGGGCTGATCGGGTATGCAGAACTCCTCTAGGTGGCGTCTGACTGACCGTCAAAATCAAGTGAAGTGCGGGAGATTGAAAGTCCATTAGCCCTTGCAGGTGATCTTCTGACGTCTACTCACCCGCTGTGGCGGTGGGGCGCTGGGAAGTGTCGGCAAGTCGCTGCTTGACATGTGGCCTGTCGTAGGCTCCAGGGGGTCGCATGAACGGTGGCTGGCCGACGAACGTGATCGCGCAGGGCAGGGTTCGTCCAGGCCGGACGGTGACCAATGCCGGCGGGCACGGCCTGCCCGTCGCGGCCTGGGCCGGCCGTGTGCCGTTCAGAAACTCATCGCTGCTGGTCAAGCCGCGTACCTGTACTCGTTGATGGCGCCGCCGAGTACTCGGGTGCGGAGGAGTCGGTGCGCGGTCAAGTCGGTCGAGGGCGCCGGGTGCTCCTGGGCGAGGGGAGGAAGTTGTCCCCGGGCCTGGTGGGGCGATGGCCGTTGTAGTGGAAGGCGTAGACGTCGAGCACGCGTCGAGCGTGGGCTTCGTTCAGGATCAGCAGGTGGTCAAGGGCCTCGCGCCGGAGTGTCCCGATGACCCTTTCGCAGTGCGCGTTCATCCGTGGGGCCCGCGGCGCCGTCTTCAGGGTCTCGATGCCCTCGGACGCGAAGACCGCGTCGAAGGACTCGGTGTACTTGCGGTCCCGGTCGCGGACCAAGAAGCGCAGCGACTCCAAGCGCAGGCCCAGGTCGACGGCGAGGCTGCGGGCTTGCCGGACCGTCCACTGCGCGGTCGGATGCGCGGTCATACCAGCGATGTGCAGGCGGCGCGTGCCGTGCTCGAGGAAGACCAGTGCGTAGACCCGGCGACGATCAACCAGGTCGATGTGCAGTAAGTCGCGGGCGATGACGCCGTCGGTCTGCGCCGTCAGGAACTCTCGCCACGTCGGCCCACCTCTACGGGGAGCAGGGCCTACTCCGGCAACAGTCAAGATCTCCCAGACCGTGGAGGCTCCGACCCGATGCCCGAGCCGCGCGAGCTCGCCTTGGATCCTGCAACACCCCCAACGCGGATTCTCTGCGGCCAGCCGCAGCACCAGCTCTTTGATCGCCTTCGTGGTCGGTGGCCGGCCGGGCCTGCTCCGGCGCTTGCTGTAGTCCCACCGGCGCGCCACGAGCCTTCGATGCCACGCCAGCACGGTGCCCGGAGTCACCGGGAACACCTGCGCCCGACGACGCCGGGGTATCGGCGAGGACAACGCTGCGAACCACAGCCGGTCCGCCGGCTCGTAGCGCACCGGACCTGCAAGTTGCCTGCGCAGCACCGCGTTCTCGTGCCGCAGGACAAGAAGTTCGGCGTCCTTGGCCACCTGCCGACGCAGCAGCAACACCGGGACCGACAACAGCTTCCTCGTCACCCGACAGACCAGCGAGACAATTACCCGCGGCATCGTCCCACGTGACCCTGAGCGCCACCAGACCCCCTATGACCTGCAGCGACGCATTTCTGAACGGCACACGATCCGAGGGCAGTGGAACGGGACTTGTGACACGACGTGCGGCGACGGGCCGACGTCCCGCACACCATCCGTCCACATTTTGCACGACCGTCACCTCAGCCCACTTTCCTCAAGCCCGGGTCCTCTTGAATACTCCGTCTGCCCCTCTTCGTGGACGGACATCACCGAAGCAACAGGAGGATCCCCACAGCCATGACCGAAATCAATCGGCGTCGCTTCCTTCAAATCGCCGGAGCCACCACGGGGTTCGCCGCCCTGTCCGGCTCCATCGACCGCGCAGCCGCCATCCCCGCGGCGCGCCGCAGCGGAACCGTCCAGGACATCGAACACATCGTCGTCCTCATGCAGGAGAACCGTTCCTTCGACCATTACTTCGGGTCGATGAAGGGCGTCCGGGGCTTCGGAGACCCCCGCCCGGTGACACTGCCCAGCGGCAAACCGGTATGGAACCAGGCAATCGTCGGCATAGAAACCCTGCCGTACCACCCGGACGCCGACGACCTCGGCATGCAGTTCATCGCGGGCCTCGATCACGACTGGGCCGGCGGCCACACCGCGTTCAACAACGGCAAGTACGACAAGTGGATACTCGCCAAGGGTGCCGGCACCATGGCGCACCTGACACGGGACGACATCCCGTTCCACTACGCCCTCGCCGACAAGTTCACCGTCTGCGACGACTACCACTGCTCGTTCATGGGTGCGACCGACCCGAACCGCTACTACATGCTCTCCGGCCACGTCGGCAACGACGGCACCGGCGGCGGCCCGGTCCTCGGCAACCAGGAAGCAGGTTACGGCTGGACGACGTACGCCGAACGCCTGGAGCAGGCAGGCATCTCCTGGAAGGTGTACCAGGACATCGGCGACGGTCTCGACGCGGCCGGCGGCTGGGGCTGGACCGACGACGCGTACCGCGGCAACTACGGCGACAACTCCCTGCTGTACTTCAACAACTACCGCAACGCCAAGCCCGGCGACCCCCTGTACGAAAAGGCCCGCACCGGCACGAACGCCAAGGCGGGAGACGGATACTTCGACATCCTCAAAGCCGACGTCAAGGCCGGCAGGCTGCCGGAGATCTCCTGGATCGCCGCACCCGAAGCGTTCTCCGAACACCCCAACTGGCCGGCGAACTTCGGAGCTTGGTACATCTCGCACGTACTTGACGCACTCACCTCGAACCCTGACGTATGGAGCAAGACCGCCCTTTTCATTACATACGACGAGAACGACGGCTACTTCGACCACGTCGTGCCGCCCTATCCGCCAGCCTCCGCAGCCCAGGGCCTGTCCAGCGTCGACGCCACACTCGACCACTACAAGGGCAGCATCGGATACGCCGCAGGCCCCTACGGCCTCGGACAGCGCGTCCCCATGATCGTGGTCTCGCCATGGTCCACCGGCGGATACGTCTGCTCCGAGACCTTCGACCACACCTCGATCCTGCGCTTCATGGAGAACCGGTTCGGAGTGAAGGAAACCAACATCTCGCCATGGCGGCGCGCCATCTGCGGTGACCTCACATCCGCCTTCGACTTCTCCCTCAAGATCACGGACCCGGCTGACCTGCCGGACACCGCGGGCTACGCTCCGCCGGACCGCGACCGCCACAAGAGCTACGTACCGAAGCCGCCCGCCCAGGGCACGCTGCCCAGGCAGGAGGCCGGGGCGCGGCCGAGCCGCCCGCTCTCCTACGCTCCCTATGTCGACGGGGCCGCGGACCTCGCGACCGGCAAGTACAAGCTGACGTTCAGCGCGGGAGACCAGGTGGGCGCCGCCTTCCAGGTGCGCTCGCAGAAGCGCACCGACGGCCCGTGGACGTACACGGCGGCAGCCGGGAAGCCCGTTTCCGACAGTTGGAACTCGGCGTACTCCGGCGGCGGTTACGACCTCACGGCCCACGGTCCGAACGGCTTCCTGCGCACCTTCAAGGGCAACAACAAAGCCGCCGAGCCGGAGGTGACGGCACGCCACGACGCCGGCAACCTGAAGCTCACCCTGACCAACCCGTCGACCGCCGACGCGCACCTCACCGTGACCAACGCGTACGGCGGCGGGCGCCACACCTACATGGTCCGCGCCGGCGCCACCGTCGTGCAGAGCATCGACCTGCGCGCCACCAAGCGCTGGTACGACCTGACGGTCGTGGTCGAGGGCAACGCCGGATACCTGCGGCGCCTGGCCGGGCACGTTGAGAACGGTCAGGTCGGCGTGAGTGACCCGGGCATCGCAACCGTGTGAGACCCGTGCCCCTCCGCCCGGTGGACGGAGGGGCACACACCCGGAGCATGATGAGGCGTCAGCGTAACGTGCCGGAGCTCATCACCCCGCGAGTACGCAATCCGCGACGCGATCCCGGCGGGCGGCTCAACCGCGCTGAGCGCGGATGAGGTCGCGGTACCACGCGAAGGACGCCTTCGGGGTGCGGACCTGGGTGTCGTGGTCGACGTGGACGAGACCGAAGCGCTGGTGGAAGCCCTCGGCCCATTCGAAGTTGTCCATCAGGGTCCAGGTGAAGTAGCCGCGCACGTCCGCGCCCTGGGCCACGGCGGTGTTGACGGCCTGGAGGTGGGTGTCCAAGTAGTCGATGCGGTCGAGGTCGAGGACGGTGCCGTCCGCGTTGACGACGTCCTCGGTCGAGCAGCCGTTCTCCGTGATGTAGACCGGCGGGAGTGCCGGGTAGCGCTCCTTGAGGCCGACGAGCAGTTCCCGTAGGCCGTCGGGGACGACGGGCCAGTCGAAGGAGGTGCGGCGGTAGCCCTCGATGGGGGCCTCTTCGAACGGCAGTCCCTCGGACGCCGGCGCCTGGATCCGGGTCGGGTTGTAGTAGTTGATGCCGAGCGCGCTCAAGGGGGCCGAGATCAGTTCGAGATCGCCGTCCCGCACGGAGCCGCCGAGGGTCGTGTCCGCGCCGAAGTCCGACAGGTCCGGGTAGGTGCCCGTGAGGATCGGGTCGTTGAACAGGCGGTTGTGCAGGTTGTCATAGGCTCGCGCGGCGGCGTGGTCGGCGGGGGAGTCCGAAGCGGGCCAGACCGGGGTGCAGTTGTTGGCGATCACCACCTGGAGGCCGCGCGCCCGCAGCTCCCTCAGCGCAAGGCCATGGCCGAGCAGTTGATGGTGGGCGACCGGCAGACAGTCCAGGAACAGGGTGCGGCCCGGTGCGTGAGTGCCGAGACCGTAGCCCCAGACCATGTGGATGAACGGCTCGTTGAGTGTGATCCACTTCTGGACGCGGTCGCCCAGTCTGTCGGCCATGATGGCGGCGTACGTGGCGAAGCGGTGCGCGGTGTCGCGGTTCAGCCAGCCGCCGCTGTCCTCCAGGCCCTGCGGGAGGTCCCAGTGGAACAGGGTCGGGACAGGTTCGATGCCGCGTGCGAGCAGGCCGTCGACCAGCCGGTCATAGAAGTCCAGACCCCGGGGATTGACCTCGCCTGTGCCGGTCGGCTGGATCCGGGGCCAGGCGATGGAGAAGCGGTAGCCGGTGAGGCCCGCCTCGGCCATCAGCGCGATGTCCTCCTCGTACCGGTGGTAGTGGTCGCAGGCCACGTCACCGGTGTGCCCGTCGCGGATTGTGCCTGGCCGCGCGGTGAAGGTGTCCCATACCGAGGGTCCGCGGCCGTCCTCCCTGGTGGCGCCCTCGATCTGATACGAGGCCGTCGAGGCGCCCCAGATGAAGTCCGCGGGGAGATGGTCCAGTGTCACGTCTAACCTCCTGAAACATGAGCAGGACTCACGTTAACCCGCTCGATGGGATGATGGAAGCGTGAATCAAGATCGCACCGCAGGGACGCTGCGCCGGCTGCCGGTCCAGAAGCGCAGCGCCGAACGCTTCGAACGGCTGCTGGACGCTTGCGCCGAACTCCTGGACGAGGTCGGCTATGCAGGGCTGACCACCAAGGAGGTGGCCCGCAGGGCCGAAGTGCCCATCGGCACCCTTTACCAGTTCTTCTCCGACAGGGAGGGGTTGATCGGTGCGCTCGCCGCCCGCAATCTGGAGTCCTTCCTGGGGCGGGTCGCGGACCGGCTGGAGCAAGAGGAGCCCGAGGGCATCTCGGGCATCGTGGATGTGACCGTCGACGAGTTCGTCACCATGCGCCGGACGATCACCGGTTTCGGCGTGGTCGACTTCGGCGCGGTGGGACAGGACCACATCCTGGAGCCGACCCTGGACAACAACACCGCGGTCGCCGGAAGGCTGCGCTCACTGACCGCCTCCCTGATAGGGGTCCAGGACGACGCCGAATTCGAGATCGCGGTGCGGGTGGCCCTGGAGTGCGCCGACAGCGTGCTGCAACTCGCCTTCCGTATCGATCCGCTGGGCGACGCCCAGCTGATCGCTGAGTGCAAACGAGTCCTCAACAGCTATCTGAACGATCGACGCCGGTGACCGGCCCTAGCGGACGGCCTTGACCTTCCAGACCAATACCGCGCCCAGCGCGGACATGGCCGCCGAGCAGAGGAACAGCGAGCTGTAGCCTCCCGGAGCGCCGAGCACGACCGAGGCGATCGGGGGGACGAGGACGTAGGGCAGGGAGGTCATCAGGTTGGCCAGGGCCATGTCCTTGCCGCGGTCCGCCGAGGCGGGGAGCACCTCGGTGACCAGGGCGGTGTCGACGGCCAGATACACGCCGTAGCCCAGGCCCAGGATGACGGCCGCGACCAGCGTCATGGTCCACGTGGGCGACAGCGCGAGCGGGACCGCGGCGACGGCCATCGTGACGCCGCCGAGGAAGACCAGCATGCGCCGCTTGCCCAGCTTGTCGGAGAGCCAGCCGCTGAGGACGACCGTAGAGATCGTGGCCAGGCAATTGATGCCGATCACGATGAGCAGACCGTCCTCGGTGGACTGGCCGGGGAACAACTTCTCGTAGTGCAGTACGTCGTCCAGGAAGTACGGCAGGTAGAGCGTGCCCATGCCGTAGCCGAGACCCATGATGAAGCGGGAGCTCAACGCCCAGACGAAGTCGGGGTGCGCGCGCGGGCTGATCCGGTAGCCGTCCAGGAAGGTGCGCAGCGAGAACGGCTCGCGGAGCCGGCGGGGCAGCGGCGGATCCTTCATGGTGGTCGCGAACAGCAGGATCAGGAGCGGCAGTGCGGCCATCAGCAGGTACTGCGAGGCGAAGCCCGTGACCAGACCGATCAGCAGCCCGCCCGCGATCAGGGCGCCCGCCTGCGGGACCATGGCCCAGCCCAGCACGGCGCCGCGCTGGGCGACCGGGACCTGGTCGGGCACCACCGGGGAGAGTCCGGCGCCGATGATCATGAACGAGGCGGACAGCACGAGGGAGCCGAGCGCGACCCCGACGACCGTCGTCTGGAGGCCGGTGAAGACCAGCGTCGCCATGCAGACGAGCGAGCCCACGAGCAGCCACGGCCGGCGGCGGCCGAACCGGCTGGTGGTGCGGTCGCTGAGCGTGCCGGCCAGCGGTGCGATGACGATGCCCGAGATCGCGCCCATCATGCTGACCCAGGCGTAGCTGCCGACCTTCCCCGCCGGGTCGATCTGGGCGATCTGCTCGGGCATCAGGAACGTCGTCGGTACCTGCATCGGGACGAACACCCCGACATTGGCCAGGACGTACAGGGCGACCCAGCCGGGGCCGACCCGGCGGACGGGCTCGGCGAGGGCCTCGGGACGCTCGGACAGCCGGCTGCGCTCGGGGTGATCGGGCAGCTCGGGGGCAAGGCTCATCGGGACACTCTCTTGAAGTGGACGAGCTCGCTCGTCCAGTCGAAGGACAGCAGTGGCGGGAGACCGTGGCTGAGCAGGACGTCGCCCTCGTGGACGGCGCCGGTGGCCTCATCCCGGTAGCGGGCGTCGGGGGCGAGGCCCTTCAGCCGGGTGCGGGCGACCGAGCGGGTCAGCGCGGACGGCTGGAACTGGAAGACGACGACCTCGTCCTCGGTGAGGTACTGCACGGCGTCGTGCTCCAGGCGGTACTGGACGCCGCCGTGCACCACGGGCCGGATCCGCTTGTACTGCTCGACCAGCATGCGGGCCCAGGCCAGATCCTCCTCGCTCCAGTTCCGCAGGTCGCCGCCGATGCCCAGCGCCCCCGCCATCGAGACATGGAAGCGGTACCGGACCGAGGTCGGGCGGGCGCTGAAGCTGTGCGGGCTGTCGGTGACCCAGGCGCCCATGGTCCGGGCGGGCAGCAGCTGGCCGTGGCCGTGCTGGATCGCGACCCGGTCGGCGGCGTCGGTGTTGTCCGACGTCCAGACCTGGTCGGCGCGGGCCAGCACGCCCAGGTCGGCCCGGCCGCCGCCGCCCGCGCACGATTCCAGGTACAGGCCGGGACGGGCGGTACGCAGCCGGTCCATCACCTCGTAGACGCCGCGCGTGTGCTCGATCCAGACCCGGTCGGGGTCGGCGGCCCCAGGCTGCCCTGCCTCGCTGAAGGGCCGGTTCATGTCCCATTTGAGGAAGACCACGTCCAGCTCGGTGACGGTCCTGACCAGCCAGTCGACCGCCCATTCCCGGACGTCGCGGCGGGCGAAGTTCAGCACATGCTGGTGGCGGCGCCGGGTGCGGGTACGGCCGTCCTGGCAGAGGATCCAGTCGGGGTGCGCACGGTAGAGGTCGCTGTCGGGGTTGACCGCCTCGGGCTCGACCCACAGGCCGAAGCCCATGCCCAGCGTGCGGACGTGGTCGGCGAGCGGGCCCAGACCATACGGGAAGCGGTCGGGGTTGGGCCGCCAGTCGCCGAGCCCGGCCATGTCGCTGGTGCGGGCGCCGAACCAGGCGTCGTCCACGACGAAGACCTCGACGCCGAGACCCGCGGCCAGGCCGGCCAGCTCGGTCTGCTGCTTCTCGCTGATGTCGAACTCGGTCGCCTCCCACGAGTTGAAGATCAAAGGGCGTTCGGCGCGATGGGCGGGCAGCACCTCGCGTTCGACGTAGGCGTGCCAGCGGCGGCTGGTGCCACCGAAGCCGTCGGGGGCATACAGCCCGGTGAAGACCGGGGTCTCCAGACGCTCGCCGGCGGTCAGCTTCCAGACCAGGCCCTCGTGGCCGAACCCGCCCGTCCAGGAGGCGCGGCCGTAGGTGTCGCGGCGCAGGGTGATCCGGCGACTGCCGCTCCAGGCCAGGGCCGCGCTCCAGACCTCGCCGTGCTCCTCGGCGGCGTCCTGCGCGTCGAGCATCAGCCACGGCCCGGCGTGCTGTCCCGTGATGCCGAGGCGGCTGGTGAACACGGTCTCCCCGACGGGCACCCGGTCGCGCCGGAGTTGGAACTCCCGGCCCCATTCCCCCACCACATGACTGACCCGGTAGTCGTCGCGGGCGGGCAGCGTCCAGGCGGCGGAGTCGAACCGCAGGACGTCAACCGGCTCGTCAGCGGTGAGGACGGCCCAGCGCTCGATCTGGTCATGGCCGTCCCGGAGCCGGTAGTGCAGGTCGAGACCGAGGGAGCGGACACGGTCGGTGAAGGAGAGCGTGAGCAGGTCGTCCTCGACCGTGTGCGAGAGGAACCGCCACTCGAAGCCACGGACACCGTCGTCGAACCGGACGGTCAGCGACGGCGCCCCGAACCGCAGGCCGCCCTCGACCACGTACTCCTCACCCCCAGGGTCGTCGCCGCCGGGGTCCTCGTCGGGCAGGTCGGCCGCGATCACGACGGCCTGCTCCGGGGTCAGCGGCCGGCCCCAGTGCACGTGCCGGGGGACGTCGTCGGCGTCCAGCCGGAAGGCGTACGAGGTGCCAGGGGTGCTCAGGAGCCAGAGGCGGGCTTCGGAGTGGTGAGTGATCACGAAAATCCTCAAACGTGAGTAGGGCTCATGTTCTGCTCATACGTTAGGCATGCGAGCCCGCAACGCCAAGCCCCTGACGGGGGCTATCGAATTTCGCGGCGTGTGGTTCCCTGCGCTCTGCGCGGCTCGGTCGGCGAACGCGCCGGAAAGTCAGCCGGGGCCGGCCGGATCAGGAGAGCTGATTCGGCCGGCCCCGGCCCTGGACACCGCCTCACGGGTGCGTCAGTTGGCGTAGACGCCGACCTCGCGAAGTGAGTAGCCCCACTGGGTGCCGCGCTCCAGCCCCTTGATCCGTATGTAGCGCGCCGGAGTTCCGGCGAAACGCGCCGTGTCCAGGCCACCGTCACCGGCGGTCGTGGACCAGACCGTCTTCCAGGCCGTGCCGTCATCCGACAGCTCGACGCGGTACGACTTCGCGTACGCCGCCTCCCAGTCGAGGGTGACACGCTCGACCGGCTTCGAGGATCCGAGGTCGATCCGCAGCCACTGGTCGTTGTTCCACTCGCTGGCCCAGCGGGTGCCGTTGTCGCCGTCCACGGCCTTGCCGGGCGCGAAGCTGACGAACGGGTTCCACCATTCCGACGAGGACGCCGAGGCGGTGGCGCCCGAGGCCAGGTTCGCCCCGGACGTGTGCTGCTCGGTGTTGCCCCAGGTACGGAGGTAGGACTCGGCGCCCGAGAAGAGGTCGTCCACGACCCCCTGGCCGCCGACGATCCGGATGTCCTCGATCCAGTCCGGGACCATGCCGTAGTGCGCGGCGCCATCGGTGTTGAAGTCCCATGTGCGTTCGCCGGCGGTCTGCTTGTCGATCACCGAGCCGCCGTCCGTGCTGCGGAAGGGGTACTTGACCGGGTTCGGGGTGTCCCCGCCCCGCGGGGCGGGCCAGCCGCCGACACCGTTCATGTCGGTGCCGTAGCCGTAGCCGACCTTGTACTTCTCGCGCAGCGCGTCCGTGCGCTCGGCCTCCGCGCTGAACGCCTCGGAGCCGCTCATGTACTGGGCGGCGAACCCGCCGAGCTTGTAGAGCCGCTCGGTCCAGCCCAGGTCCATCCAGCTGTGCGAGGAGATGGCGCCCGGGTACGACTCGGACTCCAGGATGTCGAAGGCCTGATCCGCTGCCTTGACACTCATGTGGTCGAGCTCCAGCATCATGTGACGTTCCATCATGCCGCGCACCGCGTACGCACCCAGGCCGGTCAGCCCGCGAGTGTTGCACTGCGCGTCCGAGGCGTACGAGGGGACGGCCACCCCCGCCGGCAGCTGCTTCTCCGCCCCGGGTGCCTTCGCGTTGCCGATGGGGTTGTCGTGCTGCGGGCCGCGGCAGGTCTCCGTCTTCCAGAAGGTGCCGGTCGACAGGAACTGGCCCACGTTGATGGCCGTACCGAGGGCGCCGGAGTCGTAGCGCACCCCGCACAGGGCGTTGTCGAACTTGTGACACAGGAACATGCTGCGCACGCCCAGTTGGTGCAGCTCGTCCAGGCCGCGGTCGATGTCCTCCTTGCTGCACTGCGCGACGTCCAGGATCTGCTTGCAGCCGAACGGCTCGGAGGTCTCGACCCCCAGGACGACGGCCAGCTTGCCCTGCTTGATGACCTCGCGGGCCTGCGCGCTGTCGGTGACGATCCGGAACCAGCCCTTGCCCGGGCCGCCGTACATCTTGTCGATGAAGGCCTGCATGTCGTACGTCTTCTGCGCCTCAAGACGGATGGCGGTCATCTCGTCGCAGCTGCGGTCCTTGAAGAAGTAGACCGAGCAGATCACGCCGTTGGTGACCAGGTCGTTGACCAGCACCCGCTGGCCGCCGCGCCAGGCCCGCTCGATCCAGGCGTAGTAGTTCTGTTGGTGGGTCAGCGAGTCGTGGGCGGGCCAGTCCTTGAACGTGGGCCACCCGTTGGGGTCGTGCTTCCCGTCGCCCTTGGTGATGAAGTCGAAGACGGCGCCCGTGCCGTCGGGGTAGTGCTCGGGGCAGTCCTTGAGCGCGTCGGCGACGCCCTGCTCCGAGAACGGCTTGCCGCAGATCAGCCGGCCGCCGAAGCCCTCGTTGGACATGATGTGGTCGTGGGCGTCGACGAAGCCCCTTACACGCCCCTGGGCGTCGGCGCCCTTGAAGGGCTCGCCCGTGACGCCGATCTGCGCGTCGGGTGCGGGCCGGGCGGTCGGATCCCACCAGTTGGGCTCCGCCGCGGAGCTGGGCATCGGGCCGAGTGCCAGGGTCATCACGGCGAGGAGCAGGGATACCACCGTGAGGGATCTGAGTCTGCGGTACGGAGGTTGAACCGTGGTCATCGCATAGATCCTTAAATGTGAGCGGGACTCATGTTCTGGTCATAACTTAGGGATACGAGCCCGCAACGCCAAGCCCCTGACGGGGGCCATCGTCGGGAAATGAGGAAGAGCACCCCACCGGAAACGGGGTGCTCGCACGCCTGCTGTCGAGATCACGGAGCGCACGGGTGCCTCGGACATGACGGGCGCGTACGCAGGCACCTGCGGGGACGGGCGTGACTGCGGCGCGGGCAGCCGCTGCGCCGTGACCCATCGTCCGAGGTCTTCGCCCTACACGAGCCGGGTGTAGTGCAGCCTGTGCTCTTGACCTGCGGCATCACGGCGCGGGACGGCCGGTGTACAACTACGCGCAACCGGCTCGCTCGGGAGCGATCACGGCGTTGCATTTCTTCTGCGCGCGACATGCTGACCGCGTCGCACACGACGACTGTGCCGGAGGCATACGGCCATCAGTTGATCGGCGGAACAGTGCCGTCAACCCATGGCTTTGGCGGCACGGACGACGCGGGCAGGGCGAGTGCGCGCGCGAGCGCGGCGGTGACGGGGGTGAAGTGGTCCGGCAGGTACTGCGACACCCAGTCAGCGGCTAATGCAAGGAAGTTGGTCAGGTCATGCTCGGCACCGTCGAGCAGTCGGCGGAACTCCGTGATGGAGAGCTCGATCACCGGGCTGTCGTCCTGCTCGGCGTCGACGGTCAATCGGACGGTGTCGGCGAGGCGCTCGGCGAACGGATCGGGGTCGTGGCCGAAGGAGGCGTGGCCGCTGCCGTCGACGACCTCGTGCCAGGCACGCCAGTCCTCCAGGCCATTGCAGCAGCCGGGCAGGAAGGTGATGCCTGAGGAGCTGTCCGTGACTCGCGTGCCACCGGCCGCGAAGAGGCTGTCGAAGGTCAGCAGTCCGTGTAGGAACGATCCGGGCGGGTCGGCGTGCCGGGGCGGCCGGTCGTCGAGTTCAGGGTCGATGTCGTTGCAGCCGACGATGCGCATCACCGCTGTCCCGACTTCGGCGGGGGCGAGCTCACCGCTGAGTGGCAGGTAGCCGAACGACTCGATCTCGGCGACGGGCCAGAGGGCAAAGCCGGACCTGGTAGTGGTCGAGGCCGCATTCGTTCTTTGCGGTCTGGAAACACTCCTCGATCGTCCACCGGCGGCCGCCCACGGTCAGTGTTCAGGGCGGTGCCTGCGGGTGCGAAGCACACGTAGTAGGCGATCTCGGTGGGATCGGTGATGCTGCGGCGGGCCAGGACCCACTGCTCGACACCTTCCTCACGCCATGGACGGATCGGCGCCCGGGCCCAGTCGTAGACGCGCTCGCCGTGGGCGCCCCGCCCGCATGAACGGCGCTTCCACGCCTGTCGGGGCAGACCGGCGACCAGTTCGTCCACGGGATGGTCGTGCGTGAGGAGGTGACGACGGTGTCGGTGCGGCGGGTTGCGAGCACGTGGAACACCTCGCGCTGTTCAAGCCAGTAGCGCAAGCCCTTGACCTGCCCGTACGCCTCATCGGCGGTCAGCCACGCGAACGGCACCCCAGGTGGCAGGTGATGTCGGCCTTGGTCTTGGCGGTGACAAGGCAGTAGCTGCCGGCCTGGGACTTCGAGGTGACCGTGAAGTCCAGGTCGTTGGTGCCGCGGGACCGCCCGTAGCTGCTCTTCCTGCCGTCGCCGGAGTCGGCCTTGTCGGTGGAGCCGCTGGAGTTGGAGCCGCTGGTGGAGGGGCTGTCGGTGCAGGAGTTGTCGCTCCCGCCACTGCCGGCGGAGGCGATGGCGGTGGAGGGGCCGTGCAGCTGCCGGTGTCCGTGTCGTCGTCGGGGTCGCAGGCGGTGGTGGTGGCGAGGGCAGTCACGGCCGCGGCGGCCAGGACGAGACGGGCGGAACGGGCGGCGCGACGCGAACGCATTGAGATCTTCAGCGGCTGTCGGTTGCGGTGTTTCCTGCTGACACCGATGGAACCAGGACCGATTCGATCCTGAATTGATCCTGTGAATGTCCGGGTTTTCGTCTCAGTAACTTCGGTTCCGAAAAACGGCGTTGGATTGCACCAACCCCCGCTTGAGGGGCATGTCCGGGACGGTGCGAGTCGCCGGGACGCCCCGAGAGATCCAGCAGCTTTGGCAGCCGCAGCCGCAGCCGCAGCCGCAGCCGCAGTAGCCGCAGCACCCGGGCCCCGGTGACAACCCACCGGCCGTGCCGGGGTCCGGACCCGTGAGCCGTCGGGTGTCCGCGTGCATGTGTGCTTCGGCTCCTGGTTCACGGGGCGCTTTTTGTACGGGCCCGATTCCTGTTGTGGCCCACTGCTGTTCGAGTGCGGTCGTGACGGTGTGGGCGGTTGCTTCGTCGGGTGCGGTGATGTGGAGGTCGGCAAGCCCGGGCTCGCTGAGGTGCTGCGCGTGGATCGGTGCCGTGCCCGTACGGCTGTACACCGCCCTCGTCGACGCCTTCAGGCACCTTCGCGGTCCCGAGCCGGATGTTCCGGGAAGGGATATCCTTGGGCCGGACGAGAATCCCGGCCCGGTTACGGCGGGCCGGGATTCTGTGTTGTGCGCCTGGCCCAAGGGCCCGGGCCCGGTTACGGCGGGCCGGAGTTCTCCAGCATGCGCATCAGGCGGTTGCTGGTTTAGTAATCGCCGAAATCGCCGCCCTCGCCGAATTCGCCGCCCTCGCCGTGGTGGCGCTTGACGACGCGGAAGCTGGCGACGACTCCGTTCTTGACCTTCACGCCGTCATTCATCTTCTCGTGGTGCTTCTTCTCGTGGTGCTCGCCCTTCTCGAAGTCCTCGTCCTCGTCCTTGCCCGGGCGGACGTTGTTGGCGGAGCTGCGGGGGCCGACGGTGGCGATGGGGGCGCCGTTGTCGCACACGGCTCCGCGGAAGACCTCGACCTCGTTGCGGCTGTCGTTGCGGATGTTGAAGCTCTTGGCGCCCAGGCCGCTGACGACGGTGATGCAGCCGTCGGGGCGGCCGGAGAACTCGCGCTCGTTGATGTGGATCCTGCCCTCGTAATGGCGCCTGCCCTCACGCTCGTTGCCCCGGCGCTCGTTGCCTTCGTTGCCCCTGCCTTCGTTGCCCTTGCCCGTGTTGCCGCCCTCCCCGCCCATGGGGGCCTGGGCGAGGACGGAGGCCGGGGCCACCTGGGCCTGGGCCTGGGGGGCGGGGACGGCGGAGGCGTAGGTGATGCCGGTCGCGGTCAGTGCCGCGGCGACCGCGACGGCCGTGGCGATCGCGTGGGAACGGGTCATGATCATGTCGCTTGTTCTCCTTCTCGGACTCAGAGACAGTCCCGCTGTCACAGCCGGTACGTGATTGAACGTACTAACACCCCCTATTCCTGTCATATCGAGCAAATCGGGACCCCCGGCTTCGTGGGGCTGATCGGGTATGCAGAGCCCCCTTACGCCGCTTTGGAGAGGAACTGAGTAACCGTCAACACCACCTGAAACGTGCGAGGTTGAGTGACAGTTAGCCCTTGCAGGTGATCTTCTGACGTCTACTCACCCACTGTGGCAGTGGGGCGCCGGGAAGTATCGGCAAGTCGCTGCTTGACATGTGGCCTGCCATACGTTCCAAGGAGGCCACATGGACGGTGACTGTACGACGAACGTGACCGCGCATAGCAGGGTTCGTCCAGGCCGGACGGCGACCAATACCGGCGGGCACCCCCTGCCCGCCGCGGCCTGGACCGGCCGCCCCGAGGACCCGAGCGGGCAGCACCAGGACCGTCCGGGCACGATGACCATCTGCGGGGACCGACCCGCCTCCTGCCGAGCGCCGCCCACACGATCCAAACGCCCGGGACAGCCCGCTCGGAACGGTGCGCGCCCCTCGGCGGGACCAGCGACGCCCGCCCACCGAGGGGCGCTGAGCGCCTGGTCCTCGCCGCCGTCCCCCGTACCGCGACGTCCTCGCCCGGCAGGTCGGCCGCGAAGACGGCGAGGTTCAGTCTGCGGGAGCAGTCGAGCAGGCCGACGCCTGAGCCGAGGAGGTCGTGGACTTTGTGCCAGCGCTCGCGGGTGGTCTGCTCGCGGACGCCGCCGGGCCGGGGCGGGTTGACGGCGGCCCAGCAGGGAGCGTGGGCGCGGACCTCGGCCAGGACTTTGTCGCACAGGTTCCGCCACAGGGTACTGGTGGGCCGTCGGCGAGGTGCCTGCTGAGCAGGTCCTTTTCCCACGGCCCCCAGCCCAAACGACGCATGCGACTTTCACCGCACGTCGCTTTCCAGTGACTACTCCGTGAGTGCTGGGGCGGGCTTCTTGCCGTGGATGTCCGCGTGACAACTTCCGCAGACCACAAGGGCTTTGCGATGTCGTGCGGCCATGAGATCTGCCCACGGTGGCCGGGTTCCTGATCGTCCGAGGTCTGCGAGCTTGGCGACGTGGTGGACTTCCACCTCGTTGATCTGCCCGCAGGACTCGCACCGTCCGGCGAGGAGCCGGGTGACCAGCTCCTTGCGTTTGGTGTTGACCGGGGCCAGCCGACGGTCATTGATCACCGTCTTCTTGTCCCGTCGCAGCGGGATCCCTCCGAACCGTCCGACCAGTGGCTTCCTGCCGGTGCGTTCGACGCGGGCTTCGAAGCACTTGCGCAGTCCGTGCGGGGTCTCGATGGTGGCCGCGTACTTGCGGGCCATCTTCGACACCGACGAGCGGTGCTTGTTGGCGAGCGTCATCAGCATCGAGGTCTCCATGACCCATTGCAGCCGGGCGAGTCGAAAGACGTCGCCGGCCAGCAGGTAGTACTGGACGATGCCGCGGTACTCCGACCCGTAGGTGCTGAGGATGACGTGATCGTCCTGGTTCAGCAGTTCCGGCCGACGCGCGGGTTTGCCGCGCTTCATGTACTGGGCTTGCTTGGCAGATACCACCGAACGAGGGACGCGCAATCTGATGACCCCATTGACGGAACGACGTCCGCCGGTGATCTTGCGGTCGTTGTGGTGCACGGTGATTTCGTAGCCGAGGAACCTCGCCGCCTGGGTGCGGGCGTGCGTGATGAGGGTCTTCTCCGGCGACAGTTCCAACCTGAGTTCGTCACGGATGAATTGTGCCAGCCGCTCTTTGATTTCCTCGGCTTCTGCCTTCGGTCCGGCGAACCCGAGCAGGGTGTCGTCGGCGTAACGCGTATATCGCAGTCGCCGGTAGCCAGGATCATGAGTATCCATGCTGGGCACACTGCGAAGTTGCTTGCGCAGCTCCCGCACCTCGGTGCGGTCATCGCGCTTGCCTGCGCGTCTTATGGCCGCCCACACCCGATGAAAGGCACGGTTCGGCTGCCTGACTCTTCCCCGGGTGTATTCCGGGATCAGAATATTCTCGACGTACTCATCCATCTTGTGCAGATAGATATTTGACAGGATCGGTGAAACTACACCGCCTTGCGGACTCCCGCTGTGCGTAGCGTTCCAGACCCAGTCCTCCATGTATCCGGCCTTGAGCATGTTGCCCATCAGCCGCAGGAACCGGTTGTCTTGGATTCTTTCACCCAGGATTCGGAGCATGACCGAATGGTCAAGGCGATCGAAGCACTGGGCGATGTCGCCCTCGACAAACCAAACTGTGCCCGTCCAGGTATTGGCCACATCACGTAGTGCGGTGTGACAGCCCCGGCGGGGACGGAAACCGTGCGAGGAGTTGGAGAACGTCGGCTCGTAATACGCCTCAAGCAGCAGACGGATCACCTCGCCGACGAGTTTGTCACTCCAGGGCGGCAGGCCGAGCGGGCGCAGCTTCGTGCTGCCCCGCCCCTTTGGGATATAGACCCTTCTGGCTGGGCTCCACCGGTAGCGTTCGTGACGCAGCGCGTCGATGACGTGCTCGATTTTTCCCAGCGACATGCCGTCCACGGTCTCCCCGTTGACCCCCGGTGTCATTGACCCCTTGTTGGAGTACAGACGGCCGTAGGCCAGCAGATACAACTGCGGATTGAAGAGCTGTCGATACAATTCGCTGCACGGCAGGCCACGCCTGCCGCGTTCACGGAGGACACCCAGCACCGTTTCGGCGCTCTGCATTACGCATACCTCCCGATCCTTGAGTGTCCGATCACCTGGCCCCCTTCGCCCGATGCGGACGGCTTTCCCGTCCTCCTTGGCCGGTCGTGACTCCGGCGACTACTACGGGACCTCCGTCGCCATAGGAAGATCTCACCCCTTAGGCGATCCCATGTTCGTCCTTGTCGTACGTAATAGCGTGAGGTAGGCGCCCCATTCATCCCCTTGAATGCCCTCACTGGGCATCGCTCCGCGCTCCGGAGGTTGCGTCGGCCATGGCACAAAGCCGTCGCAGGGCGCGGCACCGGTTTCAGGCATTTTTCCGGTGGATTCGACCTTCAATCTTCTGGGGATTGGGATTCAGGCAATCCAGCTTTCGCCATATCACGCGGGTCCCACGACGCCCCGTCTCCAATGCCTGAGCCCGGCCGTCGCTTTCCTGGCATGCTGCGGTCCCCTCACCGTTTCCGGATTAGGTAAGCCATCAGACCCAAGAATTTCCTTCCGAATTCTTCCCGACTGAGTCGGGGATACGACAAGGCGCCTCATGGCGCACTGCCACCGGTCGCTGACCTGCACCGCGGCGGGCAGGGCCCGGCGTATGGCCTCGCCGTAGGCGCCTGAGCCGTCCCGGCAGACGATCTCAGCGCCGGGATGCTCGCGCAGCCACGCCTCAAGGGTGTCCGCGCTGCGGTCGGGGAGTACGTCGATCCGCTCGCCGGTCTCGGCGTTGATCACGATGGTGGCGTACCGGTGGCGGCGCTTGAGCGCGAAGTCGTCCACGCCCAGCACCCGCGGCACCCGGCGCGGAGGCAGCGGCAGTCGCATGAGCATCCGCAGGGCGGTCGAGCGCGACACCGCGGTGGCCAGAGCCCGGGAGAGGCGGGCGCCCGCCCGGCCCGCTAACTCCTTGACTACGCTGCCGAGTTGGTCGGTGAGCCGGTTCGTCCGGCGCTGGTAGCGCCCCAGCAGGCCGGGCACCTGCTCACGAAACGTCTGCCGCGGACAGCCCAGCACCGGGCACACCAGGCGCCGCACCCTCACCGACACCACCACCCGCCTGCCGTCCACCGCCACGTCCGCCACCGTCCGGCCGTGAAAGCCGTGCACCCGCCCGGTCGGCGTCCCGCACACCGGACACGGCACCGGATCATCACGGGTACGCGCCACCACCCGGACCAGCTCACCCTCATCCGCCACACCCTCGATGACCAGGGCAGACAGACCCGAAAACACCACACCCACAAGGGCATTGACCTCAAGCACGCCCCAGCCTGACACACAGTGACGTACGGTCACCACCGACTACGGGACAGGGCCGGTTACCGTACAGACCCGAGCCTGGAAGCGTCGCCGACACCTGTGCGTGAGGCTCTGGCCCGCCTCGAGGCGGACGGACTGGTGGTGAAGCGGTCCCTGTCGGGCTACCGCGCGACCGAGTTGCTGACGCGGCACGGGCTCGAGGAGCTCTTCGAGATGCGTCTGCTGCTGGAGCCCCGGGCCGCGGCCCTGGCCGCGACGCATGCCACCGAGGAGCAACTGGACGCGATCGAGCGGATCGTGGAGGAGATGCGGACGGTGCCTGGGCCGACGGGCCGCTACGCGGACTACCGCGACTTCGCCGCCCTGGACCAGCGCTTCCACGATGCGACCGCGTCCGCGTCGCATCGACCCTGCTCGCCGATGCGGTCGAACGGCTCCACTTACACCTGCATGTCTTCCGGCTCAGCAACATGAAGGTCGCCGAGGACCCGACGCTGGCCGAGCACGAGCGGATCGTACGGGCCGTGCTCCGCAGGAAGGCCGACCGCGCGGCCGAGGCCATGACGGAGCATCTGGCCCTCAGCCTCCGGCGCCAGCTCGCCCGTGAGACCGAAGGCTGAGCCACGTACCGAAACTCGACGACCGTGCCCGGACCGCGGGCCCGGGCGCCGCGGCTGCGGTTGCCGGCGGTCAGGCCAGGCGCAGCCGCACCCATGCCGACAGCCGGTCGACAGCGACGATCAGGACCAGCACCACCATGATGTGGGTCAGCATCTCGTCGAACTGGAACAGTTTGATCGACTGGTTGATCAAGAAGCCGATCCCACCCGCGCCGACGAGGCCGAGTACCAGGGACGCGCGCACATTGACGTCGAGCCGGTACAGCAGCAGTCCGATCAGCTGGGGTGTCACGGTCGGCAGCAGGGCGTGCGCCGCTACCTGGATGCGGCCCGCGCCCGCCGATTGCAGGGCCTGCACCGGACCGGGGTCGGCGTCCTCCAGCGCCTCCGCCCACAGCTTGCCCATCACACCGACGTTGTGGAGAAGCAACGCCAGTACGCCGGGGAAGGGCCCGAGTCCGACAGCGGTGACGAAGATCAGGGCGAAGACCACGTCGGGTACGGCACGCAGGAACGACAGCAGGGAGCGCGCGGCCTGGTAGACCGCCGTCGAGGGGGCGGTCCCGCGTGCCGCGAGCAGAGCCAGGAGAAGCGAGAACGGCATGGACAGGGTCGTGCCGAGCAGCCCGATCCATAGCGTGACCAGGGCGCCGTTCAGGCTGGGTTCCAGGACCTCCCAGCTCAGATCGGGCGGAATCGCGTCGCCCAGGAAGTCGACGATGCCGCCCCAGCCCTCGGTCAGTGCGCCGAAGGACATGTCAGTGGTGTTCCACGCGACGACATGGGCGGTGACCAGCACGGCGGTTACCGCGGCCCCCACCGCCGTGGCGCGTGGCCGGGCGGGCTTCGCCGGGACGGGAAGTCTCCGTACCTCGTTGAGATCGATCACGACACGGCCTCCACAAGCGCGGACTGGTACAGGGTGTCGACGTTCTGGCCGGGTGGGCCGTCCAGGATCACCCGGCCGCGTAGCAGGCCGACCATGCGGTCGGCGTGGCGGGCGGCGAGCGAGGGCTGGTGCAGGACGGCAAGGACGGCCAGGCCCGCGTCGTGGGCGAGCTCGGCCAGCAGCGCGAGTACCTGCTCGGAAGCGGCCGGGTCCAGTGCGGACACCGGTTCGTCGGCCAGCAGGACGCGGGGGCGCTGGCACAGGGCACGGGCCACGGCGACGCGCTGCTGCTGGCCGCCGGAGAGGCGGCCCGCGCGTTCGTGCGCACGGTCGGCGAGACCGACCCGGTCCAGGCAGGCCATCGCCTCCTCCCGCAGCGCGCGTGGGAACAGGGCGGGAACCAGCGAGTGCCGCAGCGGCAGCCGGCCGAGGGCGCCGGCGCACACGTTCTCCAGGACGCTGCGCCGGCGCACGAGGTGGATGTGCTGGAAGACCACGGCGATGTCCAGCGGTCCGCAGGCATTGCCGTCGATGTGTACGCTGCCCGCCGCCATCGGCTCCAGCCCGGCGGCGGCCCGCAGCAGGGTCGACTTGCCGGAGCCGTTGGCCCCGAGCACGGCGAGCAGTTCTCCGCGGGCAACGTCCACGTCCACCCCGTGTAGCACCTGCCGGTCTCCGTACCGCACGGTGACCCCGGACAGTGCGAGCATCAGACGTCCTTCTCGGTCAGGTGCAGCGTCGCGGCGAGGTCGAACAGCGGCTGGTACGTGGACTTGTCCACGGCGACCAGGGGCGCCGGCGGGTCGACGTCGAGGAGGGCGCCGATCTTGCCGACCTTGTCCGGCGGCAGCTTCAGCAGGGCGTCGGTGACCGCCTTCTTGAACTCTGCGTCGAGGCCGCCGCGGACGGTGATCGGGTCGTTCGGGATCGGGTCGGAGCCCCACACCTTGCGGAACCCGGCCGGGTCGAAGATGCCGGAGGCGGTGGCGCTCGCCAGCTGCTGGGAGTTGATCTCGGCGGCATCGACCGTGCCCTTGGCAAGGGCGAGCAGCGCCTCCGGGTGGCCTCCCGCGTAGTTGACCTTGACGTCGTCCTTCTTCAGGCTGGCGTCGAGCATCGCCTTGCGCGGCAGGGCGTCGCCCGATGTCGATCCGACGGACGCCAGCGCGAGGGAGTGCCCCTTGAGGTCCCCGACCGACGTGATGCCGGAGTCCTTCGGCACCCAGATGCCGGCGGTGTAGCCGGACACCTGGCCCTTGCCGTCACCGAACGAGGCGATGGCCTCGGCCTTGGCCCGCCCGCTGGCGAAGACATAGCCGAGGGGGCCGAACATGGCGATGTCGAGCTTGCCGTTCTCCATGGCGAGGACCTCGGCGGAGTAGTCCTCGGTGACGGTCAGCTCCACCTCGCAGTCCAGGCTTTCACCGAGGGCGTCGGCGAGGACCTTGGCGGCCGGGGTGAGCTTGGCGGGGTCCTCGAAGGGCTCCACACCGAAGCGGATCTTGCCCCCGGGGCAGGTGGCGGACTCGGCCGCGTCCGAACTGCCGCCGCAGGCGGTCAGGGTCAGCGCGGCGACAACGGCGAGCGAGGTGGCAAGGGTGAAAGGGCGGACGGGCACGGTGAACTCCGGGTTCGAGGGCAGCACGGGGGAAGGACGCGGTGTGTGTACGGGGTGGGGGAGTCGCTCGCCGGGGCGGCTGTGGCCAACGTGTCAGGCACAGCCACCCCGGTCAACACTTGTATCGACAGGTTGCCAACTGTTCATCTGTGAGTCGGCAGGGGGTTGTCCGGCCTCCTGGCGGAGGGCCGGGAGGGACGGGGGCGGGGGCAGTGGTGACTGTGTCAGCGACCGTCGCCGGAGTGCTTCTCGTCCCGGCCGTGGTGGGTGTGCGCGGGACGCCTCGGGTAGGAGGTGTGACCGAGTTCGGCCGCGGTGCGGGTCACCTCGAAGAGGCGCTCGCCGTCGCGGTTGATCCAGGTCGCCGTGAGGGTCGGCATTTCGAGCGTCGTATCGGCGACCAGTTTGAGGAAGACGTGCGGCTCGACGGCACTGTGCACCAGGTAGGGGCTGGGCACGTTGAGGCTCGGGATGGTGCTGTCGTGCAGCGGACTCACGATGAACTGCCACAGGTCGTAGCCGACACGGGGGCCGTAGCTCAGGGCACGGGAGACGTGGATGTCTCCGCCGACCAGGAAGCAGCCCGGGATCTCCTCCGCGGCGATGAAGTCGTAGATCGCGTCCCGCTCGTAGGAGTAGGTGGCCCAGTCGTCCTTCTCGGCGTTCTGCTTGTCGTCCCAGATCATGCCGGTGGCGATGGCCTTGAACGGGGCCGTGCTCCTGCGCAGCTGCGTACGGAGCCAGTCCCACTGCACCGTGCCCAGGCAGGTCACCTGGGTGCTGTCGGCCCAGCTCGGCGCGGTACGGCTGAACCAGCGCGGGTCCAGCAGGAAGACCTCGATCGGGCCCCGGCGGAAGGATGTATAGACACCCTCTCCGTCCGTCCGCTGCCGGAGGATCTTCCCGTCCGTAGTCTGCCCGAAGGTGGGGTTGGCGCGATAGTTGACGAAAGCGGTGCGGTTCTGGCGTTTGCTCTTGTAGTCGCCGTGGAAGTCGTTGCCGCCGAAGTCGTGGTCGTCCCAGGTGGCCCAGACCGGCATGGAGGAGACCAGCCGGGAGATCTCTGGCTGCACCAGGAACGTACGGTGCTTCCGGCGGGCAACCTCGAGGTCGGAACTGTCGACGTACGGAGTGTCGCCGAGCATCACGAAGCTGTCGCAGCCCTCGTCCATGATCGCCGTCCATACGTGGTCGGGGACCGACGGGCCGCACGAGCCCATCCCCATGGTGACCACGGACGGCTTGTCCGGGTCGGGCGAGGTGGTGAAGGATCCGGTCATCGGCGTGAAGCCGGCCGCTTCCTTGACCGGGGTGAGGGCGAACTCATACGCCGTGTCCGGAGCCAGGCCCCGCAGCTGGGCGATCAGCGTGTCGTCGTTGCCGGGTTCGACGCTGGTGGTGACGGTGCGCCAGGTCCTGTTCACCTTCCCGCCCAGCTCGCGGTAGGCGCAGTTCCAGCGGGAGTAGAGCGAGGGGTCGAGGCCGGGGCGGGCCCAGATCCGGGCGTTGCCGGGTTCGGTGTGGCCGACCATCGGCCCGACCGGCTGCTCGGGCGGCATCGGCGTCGGCACCACGGCGGGCGCCGTACCGGTGCGCACCGACGCGACGTAGCCGGCCAGCGCGGCGAAGAACGCCTCACTGTCCGCCACCGCCTCGGCCGGCTGCACCACCGCACCCGCACTGTTGCGGATCTTGTCCACGGTCAGGCTGGTGACGAGGAACCGGCCGGCCCCGAACTGGCCCTCCAGCAGCGCGGGCGGGAACCCGGAGGCGGAGCAGGCCATCAGCACCCGCATCGAACTCCACCGCTGAACCGTCTCGTAACTCACCCGCGGACTGGCGTTCCGGCCGGTGAACAGTCGGCCGTTGCTGACGCGCAATCCCTTGACGAGCGGGTGGCCCGCGTCGACCGGGTGGATCGTGTCGTAGTCGGCATCGGTGCGCACGGCGGACAGACCGCTCGGCAGATAGGCCACTGCGGCGCCGTACTGGTCGGACTGCGCCAGATCCAGCACGACCCGGCGGTCGGCGACGAACCGGCGCAGGGAGTCGGCCTGGTCGGCGACGTAGTCGAGATAGTCGTCGCTGTTGTTCGTGAAGGTGCCGAACGCGATCAGGTCGACCTGCTGCGGCTGCTCGTCGGCCGCCAGCGTCAGGTCGAGCGGCACGACCTCGAAGCCCGCCTTCCGCAGCAGTTCGGCCAGCCCCAGGACCTTCGTCCAGGGGTCCTCGTACTCCAGGACGGCGGCGCGCAGCAGGGCGGTGTCGTCCGCGGCGCGCGGCGCGCCGTCCGCGGCGGACGCCGGTCCGGCGACACCGACCGTGAGAGCTGCGGCGACACCGCCCGTCAGTACCTTCCGTCTGTCCAGACCGTTGTCTGGCATGTGTCTCTCCTTCGGAACGCGGCGTCCGGTCCGCCTTCTGCGGATACGGAGACCGAGCGGTGGGTGCCCGTTTCGGGGCCTGTGCCGCAGACGCTGGCAGAGCGAGCAGCGGGCGGCAATAGCTTGTATCGACAAGTCATTCGGAGTTCACGCAGACCTTCGACGTGCTGCGCGATGTTCACCCGCGCCGGGATGACGCGTTCCGTGTCCGGCGGTCGCGGGTGAGGGCTGGTTCAGCCCAGGCCCGGCAGAACGGCCTGGCGTGGGGCATCCGCTCCCTGCGCAGCGCACACGGCCGTGCCGAGATCTCCCAGGCAATGAGCCCCTTCCACCAGGTCGGCGAAGGGGTGGGCGGTGTGGCGGGCCGCGAGGAACGCGACGGCCGTATGGAGGTCGGCGGGCCGGTAGTTGTGCACACCGGTGACCGTGCGCAGGCCCCGCACCAGCCACTCGGGGTCGACGGGGACGGCGTCCGCCGGGGAGACCGAGCCGGCCAGCACGGCGATCCCGCCGATGTCGAGGGCGGACAGACACGCCCGGACCGCGTCCGTGCGGCCCGACAGTTCCAGGGCGATGTCGGCCGGGCCCGTCGGGTCGTTCACGTCCAGCACCCGGGCGGCCCCGAACTGTCCGGCGCGCGCCCGCCGGGCCGGGGACGGATCGACGGCGGTCACGCGGGCGCCCCCGAGGGCGGCCATCGCCACCGCCGTCAGGCCGAGCATGCCCGCGCCGGTGACCAGCACCTCGCGCCCCTCCAGGGGGCCGGCGGCGGCGATGACCGCGGCCACGGTGGCGGTCGCGCAAGACGCCGGGGCGGCGACCGCGTCCGGCAGTCCCTCGGGTACCGCGACGACGGCGGTCCCCGGCAGCAGTACGCAGTGAGTGGCGAACCCGCCCGTCAGGGGGGCCTGTTCGTCCAGCGGTTCGTGCCCGTACTTGCGCAGCTCCCGGCACTTCTGCGGGTGGCCGCGCAGGCAGCGCGGGCAGGCCCCGCAGGAGGCGGTGACCGACCACACCACCCGCAGCCCCGGCACCACTGGAGTGCCGTCCACACACGACGGCGCCCCCGGACCCACCGCCAGCACGGTGCCCACCTGTTCGTGCCCCAGCAGCGCCGGAACTGGGGACGGCCGCTTGCCGTTCACGGTGTGCAGGTCGCTGCCGCACACCGTGGCCAGGTCGATGCGCACCAGCACCTCGCCATCGCCCGGCGACCTGGGGGTGGTGGTGGACACCAGCGTGAACGGCCGGTCGACCCCGTCCCAGCGGGCGTAGCGGACGTCGAGAAGTTCGTCGGAGATGGTCCCAGGCATCGCGTCAACCCAATCCGTCACGATTACTTGTAAGCGAGTAAGCAACCTATATAGACATCTTTTCGAGGCTGGAGCGAAACTCTGGGTGAACAGAGGATGCAGAGGCTGTTCGCCGACGACGCCCAGGTGGTCGTACCCGAGGTCCGCGGTCGGCCATACGACCGGTCGAACCATGCGTGGCTGGCGGGCAGTCCGGTCCAAATCACCTGGAAGCGCCCGAGGTGGCAGCGCCGGGAGGACCCGCACGGCCGGCTGACCGGGGACCGGAGGAAGGTGAGCGAGACCTGTAAGGTCAAGTCTATGGCCACCCCTCTGCACCGGACCATCGCAGCCGAACTCCGTCATCGGATTCGTTCCGGGAACCTCGCGGTCGGTGGGTCGTTGCCGTCCGAGTCCCAGCTCTGCGAGGAGTTCTCGGCGTCGCGAGGACCGGTCCGGCAGGCCCTCGCCACCTTGCGTGACGAGGGGGTCATCGGTGGCGGGCAGGGCAAGCGGGCGGTGGTGCTGGACACTGTTCCCACCCAGCCGTTCGAGTCGTTCCTGTCCTTCACTCGCCGTGCGGAACTGACCGGCTACTCCCCGGGTCAGAAGCTGCAGGAGATCGCGCTGCGCCGCCCCGAACCGGAGATCGCCGCGGCCCTGCAGATCAACCCGGATGACCTCGCGGTCCAGCTCGTCAGGCTGCGCCTGCTCGATGGACGCCCCGCGATGCTGGAACGCATGACGTACGTCGAGTCGGTGGGCCGCCCGCTGATCTCCGCAGATCTGGACGCCGGTTCCATCTACGCCCTACTGACCGAGCAGGGAGTGGATCTGCACTCGGCCCGGCACACGTTCGACGCCGTACCCGCCAACGCCCTGGACGCGAAGCTGCTGGACGTCCCCAAGGGCTTCCCGCTGCTCAGGGAGCGGCGCCTGACGACGGACTCCCAAGGCACCCCCGTCGAATGGTCCGAGGACCGCTACCGCTCGGACACCGCGACCGTGACGGTCACCAACACCCGCAGCTCCCGCACCGCCATGCTCTGAGCGCCACCGCACCGCGGCGGGATCCGGCATCCGCTTCTCAGGCGAACCGGGCGGACACGCCTCCGTCGACGGCCCAGTCGGCACCGGTGACGAAGCCCGCGGCGTCGGACAGGAGGAAGGCGACCACGGAGGCGACCTGGTCGGGGGTGCCGAGCCGGCCGAGGATGTGTTTGGCCACCGCCTCCCGGCGCACCTCGGGCTTCTCCTGGTCGAAGTACTCGGCCAGCAGATCGGTCTCGATGTAGCCGGGGCTGACCGCGTTGACCCGGACTCCCCTCGGTCCCACCTCGAGGGCCATGCTGCGGGTCAGGCCGACCAGGCCGGCCTTGGCCGAGGCGTAGGGAAACATGCCGGGGCAGGTCATCGTGGCGTGCATAGAGGCGATGTTCACGATCGCGCCCCGTCCCTGAGCCGTCATGGCGGGCAGGACGGCCCTGGCCATGAGCCACGCCCCCTTGAGGTCGACCCCGAACACCTCGTCCCACTGCTGGGTGGTCATGGTGACCACGTCGGCGTAGGAGTTCCGTCCCGCGTTGTTGACCAGGCCCGTAGCCGGGCCCAGTTCCTCACGCAGTGCGGTCACCGCGTCATGGACCTGGTCCTCGCAGGTGATGTCGCATGCCGCCCAGGCCGCTGCCGGACCGATGAGGGCCGCGGTCTCCCGCGCGCCCCCGCCGTCGATGTCCAGCACTCCCACCCGTGCGCCGGCCGCCGCCGCCATGGTGGCGACGGCCGCACCGATGCCTCGGGCAGCACCGGTCACCAGTACTACTTCGCCGGTCAGATCAGTCATGTCGGTCCTCCGTTCCGCGCGTGGCGCGCGGTGCCGTCGAGGTGGGTCACGAAGCCCGCAGGGCGGCCGGGCGATTCCCCGCCGCGGGGCCTCGTTCGGCGTGTCGCTCGGATGCGGGCACGACCGAACTTAGCAGCTAAGCTGCCAAGAGATCAGGGGTTCGGAATCGGAAGACGGCCCGGACCGTGTTTCCGGAAGGTGAGAGAGTGAGCGCATGACGATCGGGCGGACGACACTGAGCCACCACGTGGCGCAGGAGATCATCGGCGAGATCACGCTGCGCGGTCTGCGCGCGGGTGACGAGATCCCGGCCGAGGGTGAACTCGCCGAGCGGCACGGCGTCAACCGTCTTGCCGTGCGTGAGGCGATCCGCACCCTGGTCGCCCGCGGTGTCCTCGTCTCCAGCCAGGGCAGGCGTGCACGTGTGGCGGTCCCCGCTCCCGCTGTCCTGGAGCAGATCATCGACTTCCGCCTCAGCCAGAACTCGATGGACATGGTGGACCTGCTCGACACCCGGCGCGTGATCGAGGCGGAGCTCGCACGGCGCGCCGCGGTGCGGGTCGCCACGGGTGAGGGCTCCATGACGGACGTAGTTCGCGCACTGGACGCGATGGGTGGCGCGGCCGGTGACCGGGAGGCGTTCATCGCCGCGGACCTCGCCTTCCATCAGGCCGTGGCGGAACTGGCGGCATCCGGCCTCTTCTCCTTCGTCCTCACGGCGATGAACGGGATCCTGCTCGACTCCCGCAGGGCGAGCTACCACGGCCGGGAGCGCCGGGGCGCGGGGCAGGAGGCCACGGTCGAGGCGCACCGGCGCATCGCCGACGCGATCGCCGCCGGCGAGGGGGACCGTGCGGCCGAGGCCATGACCGCCCACCTCGCGGAGACCGGTCACGACCTCGGACTGTGAGGCGTCCCGGACCGCTCACCCGGGTCGGTTGCGACCCGGGCGGTGGTCCGGGACGGTTGGCGCCGCCCGGACAGCTGTCAGGGCAGCAGTCGCACCCGTGCCGTGCCGCTCCAGCCGGCCGGCAGCGTGATCGCGGGATCGATGTAGTTGCCCCAGGCCAGGTCCGGGTAGTTGATGCGGGCGCTGACGATCAGGGCGACTCCGGGAGCCCGGTGCGGGAACAGGTCGCTCGTCAGCGTCTCGAACGCGTCGAGGACCACATGGGCATCCGTGGCAGCGGCGTTCCTGCGGCCGGTCACCCGCACGCGGACGATGTGCTCGCCCTCGGTCAGACCGGTGCGCTCGAACGCCCGTTGCTGGAACGGCTTGCCCGGTGCGTAGAGGTCCACCTCGGTGGCGGGACCGCCGTCGACGGAGATCTCCGCGATGCCCTGGTTCGGTCCCTTGGGACAGACGACGCGGACGCCCGTGCCCCAGAACCTGACGGTCGCCGTGTCACCCGCGCTTCTGCTGAAGGATTCGGTGCTGCCGAGGTCGTCGTCCGACCTTGTCCCGGTCGAGTCCGCATGGGTCCATGACCCCTTGTAGACGACCTTCTCCGAAGCGTTGTCGATGACCGGGTCCACCACCTGGAACGCGTCAATGAGCGCGAACGCACCCTTGGACGCGGCGTTCCTGGTGCCGGTGCACTCCACCCTGACGGTGTGCCGGCCGTACGCCAATGATGCGCTCCGGAAGACGAGCTGGGCCGGAACCTTGCCCGGTCCGTAGAGGTCGACGGTCTCCGCGGGCCCACCGTCCACCGAGATCTTCACGATGCCGAGGTTGTCGGCCCGGGCGGAGTAGAGGCCGACCGCGGTACCCGTGAACGTCAGTTCCGCCGTCGCTCCCGCCGCGTCGGTGAAGGACTCCGTGCCGAACAGGTCTCCGGCGGTGTAGCCCGCGCTCGCGTCCGCGTGGGTCCAGGCGCCGGTGTAGACGATGTCCGTGGAGGCGTCGTCGATCAGGGCCGGCTCCATCGGTGCGAGCCGGACCGAGTCGTCGCCGTCCGACTCGACCTGCACTCCCGGGCCTGCCTTCCCCGTGGTGGCCCTGGCTACCCTGACCTGCGCCTTGGTGCTGCGGAAGTCATTGGTCCAGTGTGCGGCGCTGTCCTTGCCGAACAGGAAGTAGCTGTGGGTGTCCTGGGACCACGACCAGTCCGGCTTCGTGCGGTATCCGTCGGCACCGGCGGACCGGCCGCGGGTCGCGGTGCCGGAGGCCCGGCCGATGTGGTCATCGGGGTACACCGTCCACTGGGCGTCCCGCTGCCAGCTGAGGGTGTCCGTGCCGTCGGCGAGGACGTACCGTACGCCGACGTCGCTGACCTGGCCGGAGGGCGGGTTGGCGATCGTGTAGGTCGTGGTCAGCAGGCCACGGGGGCTCACAGCCATCCTGATCGTGGTGCCGATGGTGCCGAACCTCCCCGTCAGGGTGACGGTCACCTGACCGTCGGCGGTGGCCACGCTCGCCGACTCCCCCACCCACTGACCGGGTACCGTACGGGAGATCACCAGCTCCGGCCCCCCGGTGAGGACCACGGTTCCGTCAGCGGTCGCTTCGGTGAGCCGTGCGGTGTGCTTGTCGAACACCACCGTGAACGGAGCGTCGACACCCGTGACCGTGATCGTGTCCGCGCTCTCGCCGACCGTGGGCACTGTGCCGTGGTCGGACGGGAACGACGGCTTCGCCCGGGCGTTGAGCGAGAAGCGGTAGTCGTCCACGAGCGCCGTGCCGCGCCGGAAGGTGAGCCGCAGGGTGTCGCCCGGGGACCAGGCACCGGCCGGAACGGTCAGCGTGCCGCTCTTCCGGGGCGCGATGTCGACCCCGCGGAGGGTGCCCGACCGGTTGCCGACCCGCCAGCTCACCGTCAGTTCGCCGAGGTTGCTGTGGTCGTGCCAGTTCATGACGGGGACCCGTATCGGCCTTCCGCGGGTCAGACCGGTGAGTACCCCGTCCGCGATCTGGACCGGAGAGTAGGCCTTCTTGGTGAGCCAGAACTCGGGCTTGCGGCGCCGCCAGAGGTCGATGATGCCCCATTCGCCATATCCCACCGGCCCGTCCGGCAGATGGAACACCTCGTCGATGGCAGCCCAGATGGCGCCGCCCACGACCCCGTCCGTGGCACGGAACTTGGCGGCCAGCTTCGCGATGCTGTGGCCCCAGTAGTCACGCACCCCGGGGTCTTCCTTCAGGGTCCCCACGTTGTAGCACGGCACATGGGCGAACTCGCCGTACTGGATGGGCTGGCCCGCGTTGCCGTTGGCGTTCTGGAGGCTGGGGTAGTGACCGCTGTAGATGTCGGTCTGGTCACCCCCGTTGTGCTGCTGCATGTCCTCGAAGAGCGTCGGGCGTGAGGGGTCCGTCTCGTGGGCGTAGGTGTTCTCCGAGGCGAAGTTGCGCCCCATGCCGCTCTCGTTGCCGACGGACCACTCGATCACGCTGGCGTGGCTGCGGTCACGTTCGATCATCTCGGCGAACTGCGTCATGTACTGCTCGGTATAGGCGGGGTCGTCGACCGTGCTCTGCTGGAAGCAGACGGGCGCCTCGACCTCGACGTAGAGCCCGAGGCGGTCGGCCCAGTCGAGCAGGGCCGGCGTCGGCGGGTAGTGCGAGGTCCGGATGAAGTTGCAGTTCGCCTCCTTGTAGAGCCGGGCGGCCCGCTCCTCCATGTCCGGGGTGGTCGAACGGCCCTGCTTCTCCGTGATGCTGTGATGGCAGACGCCCAGCAGGTGCACGGGCCTGCCGTTGACGATCAGTTGGTTGCCCTCGACCTTGACCTGGCGGAATCCGACCGCCCGGGTCACCGTCTGTGAGACGCCTCCGGCGGTGAACGTCGCCTTCAAGGTGTACAGGTGCGGGTGTTCCGCGTCCCATTTGAGCGGGGACCTGACCGGAATCACCGCCTGCCGCTGGGTATCCGTGGCGGTCAGAGTGATCTTCGAGGGTGCGATCGCCACCGACCGCCCCGCCGGGTCGGTGAGGGTGACTTTCACCGTTCCGCTCTGCCCGGGCTGGATGGCGGCGGCCGCGGTCACCGTGAGCGTCGCATCCTTGTACGCGCTGTCGAAGGTCGTGTCCGCATGCAGCCTGGTGAGATGCGAGGCGGGGAGGGCCACCAGGGTGACCTCGCGCAGGATGCCGCCGATGTTGTGGTGGGCGTAGTCGGACTGGCCGGCGATGCTGGTCGGCCGGTCGGTGACGCCGAGCGTGACCACGGCCTTGCGGCCCGGTGTCACCAGGGAGGTGATGTCGGCGTACCACGTGGTGAAGCCGCCGTCGTGGGTGCGTACGGCCGTCCCGTTGACCCACAGCCGGGCATAGCTGTAGACGCCGTCGAAACGGAGCATGACGCGCTTGCCCGCGAAGTCCGCCGGGACGGCGACCTCGACCGTGTACGCGCATTCGGTGTCCGAGGGTACGGGTTCGATCTGGAGCGCGGGCTCCCCCGGTACGTCGAGCGGGTGCCACGAGGAGGTGTCGGTCCCGGACGTCCAGAACGATGCCGGAGGACTGGACGTCCAGCGCCATCCGGAGGTGACGGGAACGCGCGGAGTGCGTACTCCGGAGACCGTCTCGGGCAGGGGCGGGATCACGGGCGGCGCCGTGGCGGCATGGGCGGGTGCGGCAAGGAAGACGTCACCTGCGACGGCGAGGAATCCCGCTGCCGCCAGGCCCTTCAGCGCATTGCGACGAGTGAGGGCACCGGTCTGCGCTGCGGTGTCCGTGCGGTCCGAAGGTGTGCGGCGGTGAGAGAACGTCACGTCAAACCCTTCTTGGCAACTAGGCTGCTAAGTAACTGGACGAGTGTGGGGCGTGGAATCTCCGGGGCTTCCTCCTCCCTTCGCGAGGACCGAGGTGAATCCTGGGGGGCGGGCGGCCGGCGCGGCTTCGCCGGGTTGGTCAGCCGGGAAGCCCCACCGCGCGTTCGCCGCTGCGGCGTTGCTGGATGACGACGGCGATGACCAGGAGGGCTCCCTGGGCGACGTTCTGCCAGAAGGAGTTGATGCCCTGGACGGTGAGTCCGTTCTCCAGGGCCCCGAGGAGGGCGACGGCCAGGAGGGTGCCGCCGATGCCTCCCTTGCCGCCCTTGAGTGCCGCGCCGCCGAGTGCCGCGGCGGTGATCGCCTTGAGTTCGAGGCCCTCGCTGCCGGACGTGGGCTGGCCGGACCCGGTGCGGGCAGTGAGAAGGATGCCGGCGATGGCGGCGACGACGCCGATCAGCGCGTAGACGAAGATCAGGTACTTGTTGATGTTGATGCCGGCGAGGCGGGCGGCGGTGTCGTTGCCGCCGATGGCGTAGATGTTGCGGCCGATGTCGGTGTAGCGGAGCAGGAGATGAACGGCCAGGGCGACGACGACGAGGATCCAGACCATGACGGGCAGACCGGCGATCTTCCCGCGGCCGAGGAAGATGAAGATGTCGTCGTTGAGGACGTACCCCTGGGCCCGTCCGTCGGACAGGAGTTGGGCGAGGCCCTTGTAGGCGGCGAGACCGGCCAGGGTGGCGATGGTGGGATTGACCCGGCCGTACACGATGACCAGACCGTTCAGGGCGCCGATGAGCAGGCCGACCGCGACGGCGGCCGCCATGCCGAGAAAGGCGTTGGTTCCGGTACTGGTGAAGACCATCGCGCTGACCACGGAGGCCACACCGGCCTGCGAGCCGACGGAGATATCGAGCCCTCCGCAGATGATCACCACGGTCTGCACGATGGCGAGCAGGCCCGTGATGGTGGCCGCCTCGGCGATCACCTGCATGTTCGACATGCTGAGGTAGTTGTCGTTGAGCGCCCCGAACAGCACGAGGACGACGACGAGCGCACCGACGAGGCTGATGTTTTGTCCGCTGATACGGGCGAGCAGCTTCGGCCGGAAGGCGGCAGGAACCTCCGACGGCCCCTTGACGGCCGGGGAGGGAGGGCTGGTGAGGGTCATGAGGTGGCTCCGGGGGTGCTGACGCCGATGATGTCGTGGGCCATCGCGAGGGCGAGGATGGATTCTTCGGTGGCTTCGTCGTGGCTGAGTTCGCCGGTGATGCGTCCTTGCTGCATGACGACCACACGGTCGGCGAGACCGAGGAGCTCGGGCAGCTCCGAGGAGATGACGAGGACGGCGACGCCCTCGGCGGCGAGGTCGGCGATGATCTGGTAGATCTCGGCCTTGGCGCCGACGTCGATGCCGCGGGTCGGCTCGTCGAGGATCAGCACCTTGGGTTTGTGCGCCAGCCACCGGGCGAGGACGACCTTCTGCTGGTTGCCGCCGGACAGCTTGCGTACTTCGTGATCGGCCGAGGGTGTACGCACTCTGAGCCGGTCGGTGTAGTGCTGGGCGAGCTCCCGCTCGGCGGTGCGGCGTACGAAGCGGAAGCGTCGCAGCCGGTCGAGGACCACCAGCGAGATGTTGGCCCGGACGGACTGCTGCAGGAACAGCGCCTGTGCCTTGCGTTCCTCCGGCGCGAGCCCCAGGCCGGCCCGGATCACCGCGCCGGGCCGGCCGCTTGGCAGGGGGACGCCGTCAACGGTGGCGTTGCCGCTGTGGACGGGCTGATCGCCGGCCAGAGCCAGGGCCAGTTCGGAACGCCCTGCTCCGATCAGGCCGGCCAGGCCGACGACTTCGCCGGCATGGACCTGGAGCGAGATGTCGTGCACGTCGTCGGTGGTGAGGTTCCTGACGTCGAGAACGAGGCGGTCGGTTTCCACGCGCTGTCGTACGAACATGGCGGACAGGTCGCGCCCCACCATCAGGCGTACGAGGGCCGCTTCGTTCGTCGTGCTCGCCTCCTGCACGCCGACCAAGGTGCCGTCGCGCAGCACGGCGATACGGTCGGCGAGCTGGAAGATCTCCTGCATGCGGTGCGAGACGTAGACGATCGCGATGCCCTCGTCGCGCAGCCTCCGGATCAGGGCGAACAGGGCCTCCACCTCGTGCTCGGCCAGGGAGGAGGTGGGTTCGTCGAAGGCGATCAGCTTCGCGGTCGTGCTGCCGGTGAGGGCGCGCATGATCTCGACCAGTTGGCGTTGGGCCGGGGTCAGCTGTGAGCCGAGGAGGTCCGGGTCCAGCACGTCGGCGAAGCCGAGCCGGGCCAGGTCCGCATCGATCCGGCGGCGCAGTTCGGCTCGGTCGAATCGTCTGCCGGCCTTGCGCGGCAGCGCGCCGGCGTAGACGTTCTCCGCGACCGAGATGTGCGGGATGATCTCGGGTTCCTGCGGAATGATCCGGATGCCCGCCGCCCGCGCCCTGGCCGGGGAGTCGAGCACCACCGCTTCGTCGCCGAGGACGACGTTTCCCTCGGTCGGCTGGTGGTCCCCGGTGAGGATCTTGAGCAGGGTCGACTTGCCCGCTCCGTTCTCGCCCATGAGCGCGGTGACCTGCCCGCGCGGGAAGTCGAGCGTGACGCCGCCGAGCGCCCGCACCGCTCCGAACCGTTTGGTGACGTCCGCGATGCCGAGGGACGGGGACGCCGGTGCTGTGGTGGGCTGTGTCGTGGAAGGGCCCCGGCCGGGGGGCGGTTGGGAGGCTCTGGTCATGTTTCGGTTCACCTCGAAGGCATGGCGCGCGGTGTGGTCATGGGTGTGGGGCCGGTCTGCGGGACTGCCGTCGGCCCGCGGCGTCAGCGGCGGGGGCAGCCGCGGGCCGGAACGGTTCAGCTGCAGGTGAGGCCGGAGTCCTTCCAGGAGGAGGCGTCGACCATCGTGGTGGGGGCGAAGGCCTCCTGCGGGAAGGCCTTGCCGTTCTTGAGCTTGTCGTACATGGTCTGGACGGCCAGGGCGCCGACATCCTTGCCGTTGATGAAGAGGGCCGCCTTCATGCCGCTCTTCTTGTCGGACTGCCACTCCTTGCAGGCGAGGTAGGCGCCGAGGCCGACGCCGATGACGTGGTCGGGGCCGATGCCAGCGTTCTGCAGGGCGGTCACACCGCCCATGGCGTTCTCGTCGTTGCAGCCCCAGACGACCCAGTTCTTCACCTTGGAGTTCGCGGTGATCGTCGCGGCGATCTTGTCCTGGGCACCGGTGGGGGTGTTGTCGGTGGCCACGTTGATGGTCTTCACGCCGGGCACCGCGGCGTCGAAGGCCTTCCTGGCGGCGTTGACCCGGTCGCCGCAGACGGTGACGTCCTGCTTCCAGGCCGAGATGACCCGTGTGTCGGCGGCCTTCCAGCCGGCCTTCTCGTACTCGGAGGCGGCACGCTTTCCGACCTCGCCGCCCATCTGCGCGCCGCTGAACCCGATCCGGGGAACCAGGCCGTCCTTGCCGCAGGAGGCCGGGGCAGGGCCGTTGGTGCAGATCTGGTCGTCCGAGGTGAGCAGGGCGACGTTGCCGTCCTTCGCGGTCTGGACAACCTGCGGCCCCACGGCCGGGTCGGGGACGACGATGATGATGCCCTTGGTCTTCTGCGCGACGGCGGACTGCACCTCACTGACCGTCTTGTTGGCGTCATTGCCCAGATTGACCACCTTGAGATCGATGCCGAGTTCCTCGGCCTTCGCCTTGGCACCGGCGGCCTCGCCCACGAAGTACTCCTGATCGCCCTGCTTCTGCAGATAGGTGAGGGAGATCTTGCCGTCGGCCTTCCCGACCGCGTCGCCGCCCGAGGACTCCTTGCCCGAGGAGCATGCCGTGGTGAGAGCGAGGGTGAGCAGCAGTCCGGTGGCGACGGCGATGCGCCGACGGGACGAAGTATTCATGGGGAACTCCTTCTGAGCCGGCCGCGACCGTCGCGTATCGCGCTGCCGGGGTCGAGTGGTGAGAACGGGTGGGGTGGTGACGGGTCGCGTCGGCACGTTCCGTCGGCTGAGCGGCCGGCCGCACGCGGAAGGGCTTGCTCCGCCCATCGACCTGCGTCCACGAACTACCCCTCCGGCGCCGGGGACCGACCTCTTCCGGCCCATCCACACGCGATCGTCATTTGATAGCATCATTAAAATCCGTCGGCAGGGCAAGCCCCTGCACGGTCACAGCGCGGTCTCGGGCGTCAGCCCCTCGTCGCCGCACCCCCATCGGAGGGCCACCCATGACAGAGCCAGAGACACCGTCAGCCGCAGATCCCGCCACGGGCGGAGCGGGGCTCAGGAGCCGTGCGTGGTTCGGCGACGGGGGTAAGAACGGTTTCATCGCCCGCCACCACCTGCGGGCCATGGGGCGCGGAGGTCACAACTTCGACGGCCGCCCGGTCGTCGGCATCTGCAATACGTTCTCCGAACTGACGCCGTGCAACGGACACCTGCAGATCCTCGCCGACGCCGTGAAGCGCGGTGTGCTGCAGGCGGGCGGCTTCCCCCTGGAATTTCCCGCGATGTCTCTCGGCGAACCGTTCCTGCGGCCGACGTCGATGCTCTACCGCAACCTGGCCGCCATGGAGATCGAGGAGCAGATCCGGGCCAATCCGATCGACGCCGTCGTGCTGCTCACCGGGTGCGACAAGACGACGCCGGCGGCTCTGATGGGCGCGGCCAGCGCGGGCGTACCCGCCATCGTCCTCACAGGCGGCCCCATGCTCAACGGCCGGTTCAAGGGCCGGAACGTGGGATCCGGCACCGACATCTGGCGGATGACGGAGGAGTTGCGCGCCGGGACGATCTCGCAGGAGGAGTTCACCGAGTTCGAGTCGTCCCTGAACCGTTCCGCGGGTCACTGCATGACCATGGGCACGGCCTCCACCATGGCCTGCCTGACGGAGGCCCTGGGCATGATGCTGCCCGGTGGTTCCGGGCTGCCGGCCGTGGACGCCCGGCGTGGCACGCTGGCAGAAGAAACCGGCGCACGGGCCGTGGCGCTCGCGGGGAGCGATCTCACCCCGCGGCGCATCATGACGCGGGCGGCCTTCGAGAACGCGGTCCGGATCAACGCGGCGATCGGCGGGTCCACCAACGCGGTGGTGCACCTGCTCGCCCTGGCCGGACGGCTGGGGGTGCCCCTGGAACTCGACGACTTCGACCGCCTGGGCGCCGAACTTCCCCTGCTCATCGACCTGATGCCCTCCGGGCGTTTCCTGATGGAGGAGTTCGCCTACGCCGGAGGACTGCCGGCGCTCGTCAACGACCTGCGGGACGCTCTGCACCAGGACACGGTGACGGTCACCGGCCTTTCCCTGACGGCCAATTGCGTGGGTGCGCAGGTGTACGACCGCGACGTCATCCGGGCCTTCGACAACCCGGTGCTGCCCGCGGGACGGGGGACGGCCGTGGTTCGCGGCAGCCTCGCCCCGGACGGTGCCGTCATCAAGCTGTCGGCCGCCGCGCCGCACCTGCTGGACCACACCGGCCCCGCTCTCGTCTTCAACTCCATCGAGGACTACCTCGCCGTTGCCGAGGACCCCTCACTCGATGTCCGCGCCGAGACGGTGCTCATCGTGCGCAACACCGGCCCGCGCGGTTACCCGGGCATGCCCGAGGTGGGCAACCTGCCGCTGCCGAAGAGGCTGCTGGACGCCGGGATCAGGGACATGGTGCGGGTATCCGATGCCCGCATGTCCGGAACGGCCTTCGGAACGTGCGTTCTGCACGTGGCGCCGGAGGCGGCGGTCGGCGGTCCGCTGGCGTTCGTCCGCACCGGCGACCAAGTCAGGCTCGACGTCCCCGGCCGACGGCTCGACGTGCTGATCGACGAGACCGAGATGGACCGGCGGCGCTCCGCGTGGCAGCGGCCGAAACCGCCCGTCACCCGTGGCTGGACCTACCTCTACACCGAACACGTCACCCAGGCCGACACCGGCGCCGACCTCGACTTTCTCGTCGGCGCGACCGACTCGCCCCCGCCCCGCCAAGCCTTCTGAGGAATCGACATGTCCGCACCTGTCCACAAGGATCTCGACACGCTGGTCCGCGGCGTCTCGCCCGTCCTGGAAGTCCCGTTCCACGATGACGGAGAGCTCGACCCCGACGGGTTCACCACGGTGGTGGACCGGGTACTCGCGGCTAGGGTCGGTTCGCTGATGTTCCCGGGCTTCGCGAGCGAGTTCCACAAACTCGACCCAGAGGAGAGGGCACTGCTCACTGGGCTTCTCCTGCGGCGGACCCGGCAGCGCCACGATGTGGCCGCCATCGTCTCCGTGCCGGACCACGCCACCCGGTCCGCGGTCCGCCAAGCGCTCCGGGCCGCCGAACTCGGGGCCGACGCCGTCAACCTGCTCCCGCCGCACTTCCTCGCGCCCTCCAAGGATGCCGTCACGGCCCATCTGCGCGAGGTACTCACCGCCGTCGATCCACTGCCCGTTGTGGTGCAGTACGCCCCGGCGCAGACCGGAACGGCGCTGGACGCACCCACCCTGCACCGGCTGGCCGCCGAGCACCCCAATCTGCGCTGGGTCAAGGTCGAGTCCGCCCCGCCGGGCCGGCTGATCGCGGCTCTGGCCGCCGGGCCACGTCCGCTGCCCTCGCTGGTCGGCTACGCCGGTCTGCAACTGCCGGACGCCCTGCGGCGCGGGGCGGTCGGCGTGCAGCCGGGCTGCTCCTTCACCGAGCTGTACGTCGAACTCTGGGAGCGCTGGGAGCGCGGCGACGAGGCCGAGGCCGTCGCCCTGCACACCCGGATGCTGCCCTACCTCTCGTACTGGATGCAGAACGTGGAGCTGATCATCGCCGTGGAGAAGGAGATCTCCGTGCGCCGTGGCTGGTTCGCGTCCGCGCACTGCCGGGTGCCGGGATACCTGCTGGACGAGGAGGAGCTGAGAATGATCGACCGCTTCTGCGCGGAGTTCGCCACCCTGGTACCGGAGCTTGCTCGATGAGCGCCGAAGTCGTCGTGTGCGGCGAGACCATGCTCCTGATGCTGGCCGAACCAGGGGTGCCGCTGGTACACGCGCTCTCGTTCCGCCGCTCCATCGCGGGCGCCGAGAGCAATGTGGCGGCGGGCCTGGCCCGGCTCGGACATGGCGTCCGCTGGCTCGGCCGCGTCGGTGACGATCCGGCGGGGCGGGCCGTGCTGGCCCAACTGCGCGCGCAGGGCGTGGACACCTCGTACGCGGTGACGGACCCCGAGGCTCCGACCGGGGTCCTCATACGTGACAGTCACCCTGCGCGCGCGATCGACGTGCAGTACCTGCGTGCGGGTTCGGCCGCGTCCCGGCTGTCGCCACACGAACTGGAGCCCCACATGTTCGAGGGGGCACGACTGGTACACATCACCGGGATCACCCCGATGCTGTCGGCCTCGGCGAACCGGGCGACATGGCGTCTGGTCGAACTGGCCCGAGCCGCCGGAGCGGTCCTCTCGTTCGATCCGAACATCCGCCACAAGCTCGGCTCACCGGACCGCTGGCGCGAGGTCATCAGTCCGCTGCTGGCCCACGCGGACGTGGTGCTGGCAGGCGAGGACGAACTGGAGCTACTGGGCGTTCCAGACCCGGCCTCCCTTCTGGGGATGGGCCCTGGAACGATCGTCGTCAAACACCGCGACAAATCAGCGACCTGTCTCATGCGCGAAGCAAAAGCGTGCCGCCAGCCCGCCTTCCAAGTCCCGGTCGCCGACCCCGTGGGAGCGGGAGACGCCTTTGCCGCAGGCTTCCTCTCCGGCCTGCTGCACGGTCACGGCCCGGATCAGTGCCTGCGCCAAGCCGCCGCTGTCGCGGCACTGGTAGTCCAATGCCCAACCGACACGGACGGCCTGCCCGACCGCGTCGGCCTCGACCGCGCCCTGGCTGCCCTCACCAGCACCAGCGGCGAAACCGTCATCCGCTGACGCCACCCACCGGCGGCGCACCACTTCAGGAGCAGGAGAGTACGAACATCATGTACCAATGGGAGACCACCCAGGCCGTCACCGCACAGCGCGTGTTCGGCATCATCCGCACCGCAGGACCGAAGCAAGCCGTCGCCGCAGCGGAAGCCGTGCTGAACGCCGGACTGCACGCCGTAGAGATCGCCCTCACCACCCCACGTGCCCTCACCGCCCTGGCCCGCCTCGCCGAGACCCACCCTGATGCGCTGCTCGGCGCGGGCACCGTCATCGACACGGCCGCCGCACGCGCCGCCGTCGAAGCGGGCGCCCGCTTCCTCGTGTCACCGAGCCTCCACCCGGAGGTCATCCGCACCGGCCACCGCTACGGAGTCCCGGTCTTCCCCGGCGTCGCGACACCCACCGATATGGTGCGCGCCCTGGAAGAAGGTGCTGACGCGCTCAAGCTCTTCCCGGCCTCGGCCGTCTCACCCTCCTGGCTGCGCGATGTGCGTGCCGCGCTCCCCCAGGCGCCGGTGCTACCCACGGGAGGTGTGACAATCGACAACGCGCCGGAATGGATAGCCGCAGGTGCAGTGGCCTGCGGCATGGGCTCGGCCCTGACATCGGGGGGTGCCCGCAGCGCCGGTGAACGGGTGAGCACACTCCTGCGCACACTCGCCGAGGCTCGTTGACAAGGAGTAGCGTGGAACTGCACGGGCTGCATGGTCAGGTGGTCGAGCGGATCGGGGAATCCCTCGCCGCGCAGGAGATCCGTGCTGGCCAGGTTCTCCGTCTCGAAGACGTACAGGACCGGTACGGAGTCTCCCGAACCGTGGCACGCGAGGCCGTCCGGGTCCTGGAGTCGAAGCGGATCGTCACCAGCCGGCCCCGTGTGGGCATCACCGTGCGGCCGATGGCCGAATGGAACCTCTACGACCCCCAGGTCATCCGATGGCGGTTGGCCTCCCCCTTCCGCAGCGCGCAGCTGCGCGAACTCACCGAACTGCGGGCCGCCGTGGAACCGTGTGCCGCTGCCCTCGCGGCAGTGGGCGCTTCGCCTGACACCCGCAATACGCTCGTCGAACTCGCCCGGACGATGGAGAGCATCGCCCATACCGATGACACCCAGGGCTTCATAGCGGCAGACCTGGCCTTTCACCGAGCTCTGCTCAACGCGTCGGGAAACGGCATGTTCGCCCAGCTCTCCGAAGTCACCGAGGAACTGCTTGTTGCCCGCCGCGACCTTCCTCTGATGCCGGACCACGTGGACACGGACGCAGTACGCCGCCATACAGAGGTGGCCGAGGCCATCGCCGAGGGACGCCCGGACGACGCCGCGCAGTGCGTCCGCGCGATCGTCGACTCCGCCCACCGCGAGGTAGAACAACTACTGGAAGGGGGCGCACACTGCGCGCTCAGCAGTCGCCCCATGCCCGAACGTGGTGACGCCACTTGACCGATCGCGGCCCCACCGGTCACCAGTTATGTGTTCGCTCATCGTCACAGCTCCTCACGGGACGCTCCGGTACGGCGGCGCCGGTCTCCTCGGCGTGGTCGCGGTAGTTGAGGCCGATGCACACCACCTTGCCAGGACGGGCGACCGGTGGGCCGATGGGCAGCCCTGTGGCGTCCAGGACGGGTAGCGTGCCGGCCCGCAGGGCCGTTGGGACCCGCTCGATGCCGCACGATGCCCGCGCCCCTGGCAGCTTGGTTCGTATGCTGTGGTGCCTGCCGCTGCGGTGTCGGAGGGGCGGGCACCACAGGGTCCGTCAGGTCGGCAGGAGTGCCGTGGTGCATGAGTCACATACGAGCACAGTACCCGTCTCGGCGTGTTCGAACCGGTGCTGCCGGATGGGGCGGCTCCTCGGATGCGGGGCGGGGTGCGGCGGCTCTCTGCCAGGCGGTGCTTGCCGAGGACGCAACCTGCTGGACGAGCAGAGCGTGCTGGAATCAACGGATCACGAGACATCAGCCGTAATCGTGTTCGGGGCCGCGTGTACTGTCCCCGCGTACCGCCGGGCGAAGCCCGTGCCTCCGTCCGCCGTGACGGTCATGTCGTACCGCCCGCTGTCCGTGGGCCAGTTCAGGACCGCCTTCTCGCGCGGGCCGAGCAGTTGCGTGTGTTCCGTGCCGCCGAAGTCGTTCGGGGCGACGGTGAAGCACACCTCCGAACCACCGTCGTTGGCCAGCAGCAACTCGACCGAGGCGTTCTCCGGCTTGCCGCCCCGCAGGACCCCTGTCACCCGAGGAGCGGCAGCGTCGTTCTGATCAACTCCGGTCACCGTTCCGGCGAATCGGCAGACGAAGCCGTCGGCGCCGTGAACGGTGAAGTCGTAGCGCCCGTCCGTGCGTACGGCATCCCACACGTAGGTGGCAGTGCTGCGCGGCGCGACAGTGAACGGCGTACCGGCGAACGGCCGCGCGATGTTCGGGAACACCGTGAAGTGGAAGGAGACCGTTCCTTCGTTGGCGAGTGTGCAGGTGACCTTGCCGGTGGCGCGGTCCACAGCGACGTCGGCCCATGGGCGGTACGGCAGCGCCCGGTGAGGACGCGCACCGCCCGGTTCCTGTGTCGGCATGACCTGTGTGCCCGGTGCCGGGAGCTCCACCGGTGGCAGTTCCATCGCCGCGTCGGCCTGCTCCACCAGCGCCCGGGTGTCCGGCAGTGCGGGGATCGAGAAGTCGGGCAGGGCGAAGTCGAAGCAACTGGTGAGGTCGCCGCATACGGCGCGACGCCACTCCGAGATGTTGGGTTCCCGCACGCCGGTGACGACTTCCAGGAAGCGCAGGACGGAGGTGTGGTCGAAGACCTGGGAATTGACCCAGCTGCCGCGCGACCACGGTGATATCACCCACAGGGGTACGCGGTTGCCCAGCCCGATCGGCTGCCCGTCCACGAACTCCTCGGGGGTCGCGGCGGGCGGGGACGGCGGCACCATGTGGTCGAAGTAGCCGTCGTTCTCGTCGTACATGACGAGGAAGACGGTGTGCCGCCACACGTCCGGGTTGGCGAAGACTGACTGAAGGGCGGTGTTGACCCAGTGGGCGCCGTAAGCGGGGCTGGCGGTCGGGTGTTCGCAGAACAGATACGGAGAGACCAGCCAGGACACTGTCGGCAACGTGCCGTCCTTGCAGTGGGCGTCGAACGCCGACAGGTCCCACTTCGTCATCGCATTGATGTAGCGCGGGTCGTCCTTGTCGAAGGTGTGGAACCGGGCGAAGTACTCCAGGGCGTTGTCCTCGTAGTTGCCGTGGCGCTCGTCCAGTCCGGGAGTGTGGTAAACGCGCCAGGTGACGTTGGCGGCCGACAAGCGTTCTGCGTAGGTGGTCCAGTCGCAGACCGGGTTGTCGGGAAGCGGGGTGTTGTCGATCCACGGGCCGGTCGTGCCGTCCCGGCCCGGGCCGACGGTGCCGGTCCACAGGTAGAGGCGGTTGGGACTGGTGGGTCCGGCCATTGAGCAGAAGTAGGCGTCGCAGAGTGTGAACGCGTCGGCCAGCGCGTACTGGTAGGGAATGTCCTCACGGGTGAGGTAGCCCATGCTCTGCTCACCCTTGGCCGATGTCCAGCGGTTCATCGCGCCGTTGTTGTTGGCATCGTGACCGGATTCCCAGTCGTGCGGCAGGCCGTCGGCGTTCTGCGCGTTGAACTTCGTGGAGTCCATCCGGTAGGGCAGCAGGAAGCCGCCGTCGGTCCGGGAGAGGGCGGGCTGACGGAAGACGCTGTCGCCGTTCGGGAACGTCAGAGCCTGACGGTCGTCGAACCCGCGCACGCCGTTCAGCGTGCCGAAGTAGTGGTCGAAACTGCGGTTCTCCTGCATGAGGATCACGACGTGGCGGATGTCGTCCATGGAGTCAGTTCCTTTCCGCGGACGTGAACAGGGATACGAGCATGGTCACATCGGCCCGCTCCAGGGAGTCGAGGACCGTCCGCCGTGCTGCGGACGGGATCGGTACGGTGGAGGGCACGGCCAGCACCATGCACCCGGCGGCCTCGGCCGCGGCGACACCCGTGGGCGTGTCTTCGACGACTACGCAGGCGCGCGGATCGACGCCGAGGGCTGCGGCCGCGGCGAGGTACGGATCAGGCGCCGGCTTGGTGTGGACCGTGTCCTCGACGGCGATTGTCAACGCGAACCGCTCCTCGCCCAGGGCCTTGCGCACGAGGTCGACGACATGGCGCGGCGACGCGGAGACGATCGCCGTGGGGACCCCGGCCGCGGCCAGTTCGTCCAGCAGGCGCAGCGCGCCCGGTCGCGGGACGACCTCGCAGGCGACTCGGGCGGCGAACGCCGCATCCAGTTCGATGGCGAGCACGTCAGGGGCGGGGACCGCCGGCCCGCCGGTGCGGTGCAGGTGATCTGCGGTGTGTGCGGCCGGCCGGCCCAGCACATGATGCGTGTCGGCGTCGGTCAGCTGCCGCCCGATCCCGTCTGCCACCTGTTCCACGGCCGCCCACCACAGCCTCTCGGTGTCGACGAGTGTGCCGTCCATGTCGAACAGCACGGCAGCGGGAAGGCCGGGTGTGGCCCTGCGATGGTTCATGAGGAGTTTCTCCGGTGCGTGGCGAACGGGCGGAAGCGGAGGCTCTCTGCGTCGAAGGCCGGACAGGTCGGTTGGTTCGGTCTGAAACGACGGCTTCGTACGGCGTGGTCGGATCGAGAATCGGCCGGAGCCGTCAGCTTCCATTGCGACCGCCGTTTCCCCAGCTGTGGCGATCCACCAGCACCGGGCGGTCCGGAAGGGTCAGCGTCACCTTCGCACCGACGGGGAGTCCGGCCGTCGAGTGAGTCGCCACGTCCGCCATCACCTCCGCGCCTCCGGCCAGCCGTACGGTCAGCCTCGTCGTCGCGCCCAGGAATGTCGCGCCCACGACCTGGGACGTGCCATCGCCATCCGCCGTGACCCCGATCGCTTCCGGGCGTACCAGTACGTCCACGTCGCCACTTCCACCGTCGGTCCCGACGGGGCCTGGTAGCGTCCCGTGGACCGGTAGCGTGCGGCCGAACGCGCCCACGGTCGTGCCGTCCGCCCCCGGCCGGGCCGGTATCCGGCTCATCACCCCCACGAAATTGGCGACGAACGCGGTCGCAGGGCGTTCGTACAGCTCTGCCGGAGGCGCGCACTGCTCCAGTCTCCCGGAGCGCATCACGGCGACCCGGTCGGCCATGGAGAGGGCCTCCTCCTGGTCGTGTGTCACGAACAGCGTCGTGATGCCCAGTTGTTGTTGGAGGCGACGGATCTCCTCGCGCAGCGTCAGCCGCACCTGAGCGTCGAGCGCGGACAGCGGTTCGTCGAGCAGCAGTACGCGTGGCCGCAGTGCCAGAGCCCGGGCCAGCGCGATGCGCTGCTGCTGGCCTCCGGAGAGCTGGCGCGGGAAGCGGGCGGCGTGGTTCGCCAGCCCGACCAGCTCCAGAAGTTCCGCGGCGCGGGCCCGCCGCGCGGCTTTGCCCGTCCCGCTCATCCGCAGCCCGAAGGCGACGTTGTCGATGGCTGTCATGTGCGGAAAGAGGCTGTACGACTGGAACACCATGCCCGCTTCGCGGCGGTGTGCGGGAACATGCGTGATGTCCTCGCCGTCCACGAGCACTTTGCCCGTGTCGGGCCGCTCGAAGCCGGCGACCGTGCGCAAGGCGGTGGTCTTTCCGCAGCCGGACGGGCCGAGCAGTGCCAGGAGTTCGCCGGGGCGGACTTCAAGGTCCAGTCCGTCCAGCGCCGTCGTGGTGCCGAAGGTGCGGCGCAGCCCACGGAACTCCACGGTTGAACCGGCCCGCGTCGGCCTGACGGTTTCGGGATCGGTGAGAAGGTCGGTCATGAGTTCTCCTTGGGGCGGCGAGTACGTCCGGCGGCGCTGATCATCAGCAGCAGCATCCAGGTGACGAGGAGGCCGACCATCGAGACGGCCACCGACATCTGCGCCTGCGAGCCGCTGGTGGCGACGATCCACACGGCGAACGGCTGATAGCCGAGGACCGCGGCGACGGTGTACTCGCCGAGGACGAGTGCGAGGGTCAGGAACGCCGTGTTGAGCAGGGCCCCGCGAAGGTTGGGCAGCACGACATGGATGAGGGTGCGCGGCCACGGCGCCCCGCAGGACCGTGCAGCCTCGACGAGCACGCGCAGGTCGATGGCGGCGAACCCGGCGTCGAGTGTGCGGTACGCCAGCGGCAGCGCCATCAGCGTGTAGGCGAGCACCAGAACCATGGGGAACTGCGGGTTCTGGAGCGCGACCATGGCTTGGAAGAGCGGGGTGCCGGCAAAGTGGTCCGGTCCCCAGCGCAGCACCGCGCTGATTCCGGCGACCAGGGCGACAGCGGGTACGACCAGCGGCAGCATGCACACGATCTCGACGAGTGTGCGTAGACGCGGCGCGGCCAGCCGCACCGTGACCAAGGCGGGCACCAGCAGCACCAGAACCAGCGCGATGGTGGCCGCGGCCAGTTTCAGGGTCAGAGTGAGGCTGTCGGTGAAGCCGTCGGCACCGAAGATGCCGGTGTAGGCCTCGAAGCTCAGGGCCTGGCGGGGGGCGCCGATTCCGATGCTGAAGGCGATGGCGCATGCGATTGGGACGAGGAAGTACGCACCGGTGAGCAGCAGTACGGCGCTGCGCCCGTATCCGGTCCTGTTCAAGCGAGCCATCGTGTGCTCCTACGCTGCAACGGCACCTGGACGGCCATGACAAGCCCCGCGACCAGCACCATGTCGACGCCGAGCGCCAGGGCGACGTTGTCCTGGCCGACCAGGACGTTGCCGGACAGCGCGTCCGCGATCTGCATGGTGACCAGCGGTACCGAGCTGCCGACCATCGCGGCGGCCGTCGCGTACGCACTGAACGCGGTGCCGAACAGCAAGACATAGCCGCCGAGCAGCGATGGCATGAGAATCGGCAGGGCGACGTGCATCCAGTACCGGAAGGTGCTTGCGCCGTTGTTGTGGGCGGCCTCGCGCCACTGCCGCCGCAGTCCCTCCAGAGCGGGGGCGAGCGTGAGGACCATGAGCGGAATCAGGAAGTAGAGGTAGACCAGGGTCAGGCCCCAGAAGCTGTACAGATTCCAGCCGTGGCCGAGCAGGTGGAAGCGGGTCGTCAGCACCCCGGCGTTGCCGAGCGTCGCCACGAAAGCGAACGCGAGTGGCACACCGCCGAAGTTCGCCAGAACGCCCGCCCCGGCCAGGACCGCCTCGCGCAGCGCGCGGAATCGCGAGGTCACGACCGCGTGGGCGACCGGCAGACCGACGACCGCGGCGATCAGCGCGGAGACGGCGGAGAGCTTGACGCTTCCGATGAGCGCGGTCAGGTAGGGGCCGTGCAGTGAGGCGCTCATGTTTGCGCCGGTGAAGCGGGCCCCGCCGGGCACAGTTTCGGGCGTCGTGAGCGCGCCGAACACCATCGTCCCGGCGGGCAGGCCGAACACCAAGGCGGCGAAGAGGAGCAGCGGCACGGCACCCAGCCAGCCTGCCGAGCGAGGAAGGCGCCACCGCCGGGCGGCACCCGCACGAGTACTGCTTCCGGAGGAGCGGGTCGGGTTGTCGCCTCTGGCGACTGTTTGGAGGGTACTCATACGCCGGCGCCCCGGCCCCAGCCCTGGACGACGTCCTGCTTGGCCTTGCTGACCTGATCCTCCGTCGGGAAGGCGGTCTTGCCGCCGGGTGCCTGCGGGAGCTTGGCGGCGACGGTGGTGTCGAGCGTGCCGGCCTTCTGCATCGAGGGCATCAGCACGGGGCGGGCGTGGCCCTTGACCCACAGGTTCTGGCCTTCGGGGCTGTAGAGGAACTCCTGCCACAAGCGGGCAGCGGCCGGGTGCGGTGCCCACTTCACGATGGCCTGCGAGTAGTACTGGGCGTACACGCCGTCGGCCGGGACGCTCACCTTCCAGTCGACGCCCTTGGCGCGGAGTTCGTCGACGTATCCGGCGTTGAGGTAGTCCCAGTTGATGCTGATCGGCGTCTCACCCTTCTGGATGGTCGCAGGGCTCGACTCGACAGGGTTGAAGTTGCCGGAATTCTTCAGGCGGGCGAAGAAGTCCAGGCCGGGCTTGATGTCGTCGAAGGAGCCCTTGTTGGCGAGTGCCGCCGCGTATACGGCACCGAAGGCCGAGCCGGACTTCGTCGGATTGCCGGTCAGCGCGATCTGGCCCTTGTACTGCGGATCGAGCAGGTCGGCGAAGGTCTTGGGGCACTTCTTGACGCGGGCCGCGTCACAACCGATCGAGACGTAGCCGCCGAAGTCGTTGTACCAGCGTGCCTGAGCGTCCTTCTGCTCCTGCGGGATCTGGTCGAAGGCTGAGACGCGGTACTGCGCCAGCAGGTTCTGCTGGGCCGCGCTGATGGCGAAGGCGCTGCCCACGTCGATGACGTCCGGAGACCGGTCCTGTCCCTTGCGGGAGGTGACTGCGGCGATCTCGTCCTGGCTGGAGGCGTCGGGGTTCTCGACCTCGACCTTGATCCCGTACTTCTTCTCGAAGGTGTCGATGATCTCGCCGTAGTTCGCCCAGTCCCGAGGAAGGGCGATGGCGTTCAACTTGCCCTCCTTCTTCGCGGCTGCGACGAGAGTGTCGAGACCGCCGGCATCCTGTGCCGAGACGGCGGTCGCGGCCTTGCTCCCGCTATTGCTTGCCCCATCTGCGCTGGTCAGGCCGCATGCGCTGAGTCCCAGCGCGGCCGCGGCAAGGACACAGAAAAGGCCTGCCGAGGGAAAGCGGTGCAGTCTCAATGGAATCTCCCAGTGGAATAAGTTGGCTGTACAACTTGACTCATTACCTCGGGAGGCGGTGTACGGATGATGAACGCCGGCGAACGCGCGGAGAAGCCTCTCGGGAAGAGATCGCGGGCTGTGCGGCGGGAGGGGCCTGATCGGTGAGCCACGTTCGGGAGCGGATAGGCTCACGTTCCACAGCAGCGGCGATGGGCGGCTGAGGGAGAAGGAGAGCGGAATGGCGGTCGCGGGGGGCGGCACCACCGGAGCCCGGTACCGGCGGCTGGCGGCTGACCTGCGCGAGGCCATAGTTGCCGGCACCTACGGGTCGGACGGCCGGCTGCCCAGCGAGGAGAAGCTCGCCCAGCAGTACGGCGTCTCACGCGGCACCGTCCGTCAGGCACTGGCCGTGCTGCGCGCCAACGGCCTGGTCACTTCCCGACGTGGCACGCGCCGCGTCGTGCTCGGCACCGCACGTACGCAGAGTTTTTTCGAGTTGCTGAGTTTCACCCGATGGGCACGCTCGCTCGGAGAGGAACCGGGCAGCCGCACGATCGACATCGAACGCCGTCCCGCAGAACCGTTGGAATGCGAGCAGCTCAGCCTCGCTCCGGGGTCGCAGATATACCGGGTGCTCCGGCTGCGGACACTGTCGCGTGTTCCAATCATGGTCGAGAGGACTCTCTACCCCGAGCGGATCGGCGCCCTGATCAAGCGCCTGGATCCCCACGCGATCTCGCACACCGATCCACTGGCGGAGGAGGGAGTGGTGTTCGCGGACACGGAACACACCATTGACCTCGTCTACGCCGATGCCAACGACACGCGCCTCCTCGGCTGTGCTCCGGACGCGCCGCTGATGCGGGAGCGGCGGCGGGCCACGGACCAGGCGGGCAGGCCGTTGATGTGGTCGGACGACCGCTTTCTGCCGGGCACGATTGCTTTCACGGTGCACAACTCAGTGGCGACGACGGCGCTGTCGCGCCGACGCGGCTGAGCTGACTGGCCGTCATTGCCGTCGTTGGCCGTGCGAGGGTGGTCGGCTCATGTCCGGTGGCGACCGGCGAACTGGGAGCAGCCTCGGCGCACGCGATCCGATGCCCCGGTCCAAGGATGCACAGACGGTACAACGGGCGGGCAACCATCCCGTCACATACTTACCGGGAACTGGCTGAACGCTCAAGCAACGGCATTGCGGCGGCCCCGCAAGTGACGCCCGCGACAGCGGACGGCAGGATTGTCTGCGATGTGCACCGGAGGTATCGCCTTCCGGACCTGGCGTCATCGCGGGAGGGCGACACGTCTCCCGCACGGCAGAATTGGGCGTGATCACGTCGCGCGCCGCGGAAGCGTCAGACGGCGGAGGTTGCCTCGCCATGGTGCCCGCTCGGGCTTTCCCTGGCGGGCGTTCAGGTCGGCACAGCTCCGCCGCCTGGCTGGCGGTGTCAGTCCATGAGCTCGACCTGGAGCTCGACCGCGACCGGAGCGTCCAGTGGGAGGACGGTGACTCCGAGGGCGCTGCGGGCATGGATGCCCTTGTCGTCGAGGACTTCCCCGAGCAGCTCGCTGGCGCCGTTGATGACGCCGGGCTGGCCGGTGAAGTTCGGTGCGGAGGCGACGAATCCGACGACCTTGACGGCGCGCTTGATGCGGTCCAGATCACCGGCGACCGACTTCACCGCCGCTGGGGTGTTCAGCGCACAGGTACGGGCCAGGTCCTTGGCCTGCTCCGGGGAGATTTCGGCACCGACCTTGCCGGTGAGCGGCAGCTTGCCGTCGATCAGGGGGAGCTGTCCGGAGGTGTGGACGTAGCGTTCCGACTGGATGGCCGGGACGTATGCGGCGAGCGGTGCGGCGACCGCCGGCAGAGTCAGACCCATCGACTCGATCTTCTTCTCAGTGTTGTGCATGTCTGCATCCCCTTGAAGGGCCCCTGCTGGGGCTCACGATGTGAGTCCGCGGAGTGGGACTTCGTCATCACGGTCATCGGAACTGGGGGTGCCACTCGTCGTGGTTGTGGCCTTCGTCGTCGACCACGGCAATGTCGGGCCACCGGTCGAAGGCGGAGCACGGGTGGGAGATCCCGAGGTCGACGGTGTCGCCTACCCGCAGACCGCGTGCGTCCGTGAGGATCAGGTGGTGGTCGTAGATGTGGGCTGCCGTGGCCTTGGCGGCCGGTCGCGGCGCTCCTTGTGCGTCGTAGGCGCTGATGAGCACTGGTAGCCCCGCGTCGTAGGGCAGTTCACGTTTCCCGGCGCCGACGATGACCCGTCCTGGTTCTGGCGTGGAGAGCACGACCGCCCGGACGGTCAGTGCTGCGCTCAGCTCTGGCAGAGGGGAGACGTGTTCGTACGTGCCGTGGTCATGGGTGACGTAGCAGCCCGATCGCAGGACGGGCAACATAGGCAGAGCACGTTGTTGCTTCATGAGCTCTGACAGGGCGTCAACGACGCGGTCGGGGAAGGCGGAGCCGCCCATGCTGAAGATGGGCTGTGGGGTCTGGAACAGCGGTGTCAGGCTGCGGAAGACCGCGATCGCTTCCTGGCAGTGCGCGTCGACGTCCGCCAGTGTGGCGGAGTCCCGGAGGTTGGGCCGGACGCCCTCGTAGCCCGCGACGCCGGCCAGGAGGAGTCCAGGTGACGCCTGGGCGGCCGTGCCGAGTTCATACGCTGCGGCGGGCTCCCGCACCCCGGTCCGGCCTCCGTCCGCACCGACGTCGATGAGGACGCGCAGGGGATTGGGCGCGCCTTCCATGGCCGACCGGGCGAGGTCCAGCCCGGCCATGGAGTCCACGAAGCAGTAGAGCTCCAGCCCCGGTGTCTCGTCGAGCCATTGCCGCACGAGGGTGAGGTCAAGGCGGTGGATCACCTCGTTGGCGATGATCATGTGCCGTACGCCCCAGTCCAGGGCTATGCCGGCCTGCCTCACGGTGGCCACCGTGACGCCCCATGCGCCAGCAGCCATCTGCCGCTCGACGATGGGGCGCGTCATGGTGGTCTTGATGTGCGGGCACAGCGCGACGCCTTGATCTCGGCACCAGGCCGCCATCAGCTGGACGTTGTGCTCCATCGCGCGCAGGTTGAGCCGGAGCTCGGGCATCTCACGAGTTCGGCCTCTGCCTGGTGGCGTGCCGTGATCCATTGGTCCTCCAGATCGCCGGGATCGCCGGCGATGTCGTGCGGTACTCGGCTCACAGGGCGATGGCTGCCGTCCTGGCCTGGCGATGAAAGCAGACGCATTGCGGGAGTGGCATGTATATGCGACGGAGCATAGATTATATGCGACGAAGGTTGCAAACACTATGCTGGATGGCGCGTTGCATTTACTAGAGGAGAGCCTGTGTCCACCGACGATCACGCGCCCGCATCACCCGCGCCTCCGCGCAATGACGGAATCGGCCAGCACCTCCGCCGAGAGCGCCTGGAGCGGGGCTTCACGCTGGAGAAGCTGGCGGAGAAGACGGGCTTGTCCCGCAGCTATCTCAGCAACGTTGAGCGTGACGTGAACAGCCCGACGATCAATACGCTGCGCACGATCGTCGACGCCCTCGGTACGACGCTCAGCCAGCTGTTCCATGCGATCGACCGCGAGCGCCGTGTGCTCACGCGTCCCGATCAACGCGTTGAGCTCACTCGGGCGGGCGTGGAAGGGGTTACGTACACCCTTCTCAATCCCAAGCACGGTGGCAAGCTCGAAATGATGACACTGGAGGTGGCCCCAGGAGCATCCTCCGGGGACAACCTGCACAGCCATAGCGGCGAGGAGGTCGGTCTCCTTTTGAGCGGGGAGCTGGATTACTGGGTCGACGGCGTGCGCTACCGCCTGCAACCCGGCGACTGCGTCAGCTTCGACTCCTCTGTGCCGCACCGATACAGCAACCCGGGTGATGTCCCAGCAGTCTGCGTCTGGTCAGAGACCCCACCGGGCTTCTGAGAGGGCGTTTGATGTAGACGAATTGCCGCTTATGCCCTAGTAGGTTCCTCGCCAGGTTGGTGTGGTCTCGTCCGTTATGCGCTTGGTGAGGTTGTCGATCGAGGCGACGTGAATCATGGCTTCGGAGCTGGTGGTGAGGGTCTCGTAGTCGCGGGCGAGGCGTCGGTGCATCATGAGCCAGCCGATGCTCCGCTCTACTACCCAGCGCCTTTTCACGACGTGAAAGCCGCGAACTCCGGGGTTTCTGTTGACGATTTCGACGTCGATTTCGAGTTCCGCGCCGTGCTCGACAACGGCCTTCTTGAAGCCGGTGTCGACCCAGCTCTTGGCGATGGTCGGGTACGTCTTCTTGGCCTGGTCGAGGAGGCGTATTCCCAGGACGTTTTCGGAGAGGCTGGCGGCGGTGACGGTCACGGCGAGGCTCAGGCCGATCGTGTCGGTGAGGATGCTCGCTTCCGGCCGACGATCTTCTTGGCGGCGTCCGTCCCCTGGCTGGTCACGGGCACATTGGTGGAGGTTTTGATGCTCTGAGTGTCGATGACGGAGCCTGTGGGTTCAGGCTTGCGGCCTTCCTTCACGCGAGCCAGTGCGGTGAGGTCGTAATTGAGCTGGGTGAAGATTCCCTCGTCGCGCCAGGCTGCGTAGTAGGCGTAGACGGTGCCGTGGCTCGGGAAGTCGTGCGGGACGTATTTCCAGGGGATTCCGGAAGATTTCAAGTCCAGTGAGACGGTCGTGACGCTATGAGGTTTGTGGTGCGGGTTCCCTGCGTTTGGCCGGGTCGTTGATCCAGGCCGTCTGGGGTATCTCGGGTGGTCTGGGGCGGCGGCCGAAGCGTTCGGGGTGGCGGGCGTATGCCTCGGCGAGGGTGACCGCGCGCTGGTCACGGACCTCCTCGGCGGTCCCGAAGTGGACGGAGGCGGGTGTGTGCCAGCCGATACCCGAGTGCCGGTGCTCATGGTTGTAATACGCGAAGAACGCGTCGAACCACTCGCGGGCGTGGGCCAGCGAATTGAACCGTTCGGGATAGTCCGACATGTACTTCGTGGTCTTGAACTGGGCCTCGCTGTAAGGGTTGTCGTTGGAGACCTTCGGCCTCGAGTGCGACCGCGTCACGCCCAGATCGATCAGTAGTTGGGAGACCTTCTTCGACGTCATCGAGGTGCCGCGGTCCGCGTGCACGGTCTGGGGCACGATGCCGTTGCGGGCGATGGTCTCGCGGATCAGCTCCTCGGCCCGCACAGCTGATTCGGCTCGCTCGACGGTGTGGCCGACGATGTACCGGCTGAAGATATCGATGATCACGTAGGCGTGATACCAGACGCCCTTGACCGGTCCGGCCGCCTTGGTGATGTCCCAGGTGAACACCTGCGACGGGCCGGTGGCGACCAGCTCGGGCACCGCCTTGGCGGGATGGGTGGCCTGCCGTCGGCGCTCACCGGACTGATCCTGCTCGCGCAGGATCCGGTACATCGTCGAGACGGAGCAGTGATAGCGCCCGGCATCCAGCTCGCGGGCCCAGATCTGCGCAGGCGCCAGCTCGGCGTACTCGTCGCCGTTCATCAACTCCAGTACCGCAGACCGCTCTTCGGCCGTCAGGGCCGACGGCTGCACCTGCGGGGTACGTGTTCTGCGCGGTGGTGCCGGCCGGAGCCGACGGTAATGCGTGGCGCGGGAGCGGCCGGTCAGCCGACAGGCGGCCGTGATGCCCAGCTGAACCTCGACGCCGGTGAACGCCTCGTCCACGACAGGGTCGGCGGCAGGCTTCAGTCCGCGCTCTCGGAGATCATTTCCAAGAGCGCGGAGGCTTTTCCCATCACCTCGAGTGCGGCCTTGTTCCGTGCCAGGTCCTTCTGCAACCGCTCTACCTGCTGTCGCAGCTTTTCGTTCTCCACCTCCGCGGCGGACTTCTTCGCCCGGGCGGGGCTGGTCCGGCGGTCGACCAGGTTTTCCAGGGCCCCGGCATCCCGGGCGGCCCGCCACTCCTTGACATGCGAGTGGTAGAGGCGTTCCCGGCGCAGGACCGCGCCCTTCTCGTTCCTGGGCGCGGCGTCGTACTCGGCGACGATCCGCATTTTGTACTCCGAGGTGAAGGTACGGCGCTTCGGCCTCGGTGCCGGGTCGGACCCGACGGGCTCTGTACTGGGCATAAGGGACGGTTCTCCTGTCGTGCCCTCTCAGGCTAACCCCGCAGAACGGGATGTCTCACCCAAGGCTGACAGAGAGGGTTCCGGTGCGGTTTACGTAGAGGATCGCGTTGAACACGTCGCGGAGTTCGACTTTCGCCGGCTGTCCGGTGGGGCGACGGTCGAGCCGGACTTTCCGCTATGCCGTCAGGGTCGGCTCGATCAGGGCCCATCGGGCGTCGGACAGGTCGCTCGGGTACGGCTTGCGCTGGCTCACGCCGTAGCGTTGCCACGAGAAGGCCGGAAGGTACCGTTCCGCTGTTCAGCCGGGGGGTGCGCTCGCCGAACTGGCCTCCACGTGGGTGCTCCCGCGCTCCTGGCGCCTGCTCGGCAGGCCGGGCAGGCATTGGTCCACAGCGGCCTCGCTGGGCAGCGGGCCGCTGTCTATCCGGTCCTTGACCATGACTGGCACATGGAGGAGCTGTACGAGTCGTTCGCTGTTCAGGCATTCGCCGAACCCCTCTCTGTCAGCCTTGGGTGAGACATCCCGTTCTGCGGGGTTAGCCTGAGAGGGCACGACAGGAGAACCGTCCCTTATGCCCAGTACAGAGCCCGTCGGGTCCGACCCGGCACCGAGGCCGAAGCGCCGTACCTTCACCTCGGAGTACAAAATGCGGATCGTCGCCGAGTACGACGCCGCGCCCAGGAACGAGAAGGGCGCGGTCCTGCGCCGGGAACGCCTCTACCACTCGCATGTCAAGGAGTGGCGGGCCGCCCGGGATGCCGGGGCCCTGGAAAACCTGGTCGACCGCCGGACCAGCCCCGCCCGGGCGAAGAAGTCCGCCGCGGAGGTGGAGAACGAAAAGCTGCGACAGCAGGTAGAGCGGTTGCAGAAGGACCTGGCACGGAACAAGGCCGCACTCGAGGTGATGGGAAAAGCCTCCGCGCTCTTGGAAATGATCTCCGAGAGCGCGGACTGAAGCCTGCCGCCGACCCTGTCGTGGACGAGGCGTTCACCGGCGTCGAGGTTCAGCTGGGCATCACGGCCGCCTGTCGGCTGACCGGCCGCTCCCGCGCCACGCATTACCGTCGGCTCCGGCCGGCACCACCGCGCAGAACACGTACCCCGCAGGTGCAGCCGTCGGCCCTGACGGCCGAAGAGCGGTCTGCGGTACTGGAGTTGATGAACGGCGACGAGTACGCCGAGCTGGCGCCTGCGCAGATCTGGGCCCGCGAGCTGGATGCCGGGCGCTATCACTGCTCCGTCTCGACGATGTACCGGATCCTGCGCGAGCAGGATCAGTCCGGTGAGCGCCGACGGCAGGCCACCCATCCCGCCAAGGCGGTGCCCGAGCTGGTCGCCACCGGCCCGTCGCAGGTGTTCACCTGGGACATCACCAAGGCGGCCGGACCGGTCAAGGGCGTCTGGTATCACGCCTACGTGATCATCGATATCTTCAGCCGGTACATCGTCGGCCACACCGTCGAGCGAGCCGAATCAGCTGTGCGGGCCGAGGAGCTGATCCGCGAGACCATCGCCCGCAACGGCATCGTGCCCCAGACCGTGCACGCGGACCGCGGCACCTCGATGACGTCGAAGAAGGTCTCCCAACTACTGATCGATCTGGGCGTGACGCGGTCGCACTCGAGGCCGAAGGTCTCCAACGACAACCCTTACAGCGAGGCCCAGTTCAAGACCACGAAGTACATGTCGGACTATCCCGAACGGTTCAATTCGCTGGCCCACGCCCGCGAGTGGTTCGACGCGTTCTTCGCGTATTACAACCATGAGCACCGGCACTCGGGTATCGGCTGGCACACACCCGCCTCCGTCCACTTCGGGACCGCCGAGGAGGTCCGTGACCAGCGCGCGGTCACCCTCGCCGAGGCATACGCCCGCCACCCCGAACGCTTCGGCCGCCGCCCCAGACCACCCGAGATACCCCAGACGGCCTGGATCAACGACCCGGCCAAACGCAGGGAACCCGCACCACAAACCTCATAGCGTCACGACCGTCTCACTGGACTTGAAATCTTCCGGACGGGCAATCACGTTAACGGGCTCTTTGGTGTGCCTGTGAACAGAGGCCAGCCGGTACGGGCTGGCGCCGTCCTGAGCGTTCACTGCACGATGTGGGCGGTGTGGGCGGCGGCCAGCCAGTCGGGGAATTCGTGGAGCAGCCGGTCGAAGAGCTGGTGGTCGCCAGTGGCCTTCGGGGTGCGGTCGGCGTGGAAGAAGCCGGCGTTGTCGACGACGCGGCAGGCCGGCACGGCGAGGGTATCCAGCCTCCGCAAGAACGCGAACTCGTTACTGTCGGGGTCACCGAAGCCAACGAACTGCCAGAACAGGGGGAGTCGTGCTGCCTTGCATAGGTAGCGTTCGGCGGCGAGCTTGCTGGTGGGCCCGCCGTCGGTCTGGAAGATGACCAGGGCCGGTGACCGGCTGCCGGACTCCATGTAGTGGTCGATGACCTCGTCCATGGCCCAGTGGTAGTTCGTGCGCCCCATATGACCGAGGTTCTCGTGCAGCTTGTTGATGCGGCCGCGGTGCCCGCCGAGCGTCAGGTCAGTGGACCCGTCGACATCCGTGGAGAAGAACACCACGGGCACGATCCCGTCGTCGTCGAGATGAGCCGACAGCGACAGGACCTGCTCGGCCAGATGCTGCATGGTCCCGTCCCGGTAGTAGGGCCGCATCGACCCGGACCGGTCCAGCACGAGGTACACCGCGGCCCGCACGCCCTCCAGCCCATGCCCGCGGATACTGTCGCCCGCGACCTTGTACAGGCTGACCAGGTCGGGCGCACGTTCTTGCACCTTGGACAGGCTGATAGCTGGTGCTCGCTGCATGCCGTTCGTCGCGGTCATCCCCTCATGGTGACGCCTCGCTGCTGACCAAAAGCAGCGTTTACCCAATGCGACCGTTGCGAAAGAGATGAAGTGGCTCCGAGTACTGCCTGTCAACCTGCCTGACCTGGAGCCGCTGGTGTCCTTACCTGATCTTCCCCATCCTTTTGCGGAACGGCTCCATGCCCTCGTCACCGACGCGGGCTCCGTCGCGGACCTGCGCCGCTACTTCGGCTTGGACCGAAGCCCAGGGGCCGCTGCGTTCACGGGAGCCCGATTCGAGGCTCTGGGCGGTGGAGGTGACCACCCAGCAGTCGCCGACGCGGTAACTGCTGAGGACCTCATCGCAGTGCAAACCCTGTCAGTCACCGTTCCCGCGGCTGCCGCACTGGATCTTCTGGAAGGCTACGCCGGGATACAACTTTCCACACTGCTTCGTGCCATTCCCCGGGACATAGACATGGCCGACGCCACGGAAGCCGACCTGGCTCCCGGTTCACCGGCACACAAAGCGTGGCACCTACTCCGTGACCAGCCAGGCATCGGATGGGCCACCGCCGGCAAGCTCCTCGCCCGCAAGCGACCCCGACTACTGCCCGTCTACGACCGCGTCGTACGCTGCGCCGTCGGCCAACCACGCTCCTTCTGGCACGCCCTGCACAGCGCCCTACGCGCCGACGACTACGCCCTCCAACGCGAGCTGCTGACCCTGCGGCAGGCTGCCGGACTACCCGAAACGGTCAGCGTGCTGCGGGTCTGCGACGTCGTGGTCTGGATGCGGCATCACACCGATCACCAAGACGCTGGCTGCGCCTGGGAGTGATCTCGCCAAGGGAGTGGTGGCGCGGTGAGGACCTACCGGGTGTCGTCGATCCTTCGCTTGGGCGTCGGGGAGGACGGCTTCGGGCGTCCCGACGGTCGAGCGGGGTTGGTTACTCGATCGACTCCGTGTGCGCGGGCGAGTCCGTCGAGGCCGTCAGCCCATCCCTGGCCGATGGCCCGTAGTTTCCATACGGGTTGGCCGTCTGAGTGGTGCCGGTAGAGCTCGGCGATGGCCATGGCGCGGATGTGGGGATCGGCTGGGGGCTGGAATGTCCAGGCGGCGCCGGTGCCACAGTCCATGTAGAGCGCCGCGTGGGTGAGGGCGGCGCAGGTCAGGCCGGTGTCCACGTCCATGTTGATGGAGACGACGACGCGTTGGACGTGCTCGGGCAGGGCGGTGAGGTGTACGGCGGCCTTCTCGGTGACGTGGGGACCTTCGGCCTGCTTGCCCAGGAGGCGGGACGCGCCGTTGGCGGCAGAGGGCTGGTTGTAGAAGACGAAGTCCTGGTCGTCGGACACGCGGCCGTCCGTGCCCGTCAGGAAGAGGGTCAGGTCGGCGTCCGCTCCGGCGAAGGTGAACGCGATGAGCATTCCTTGCCAGGCCTCTTTCGGCAGCACCACTGTCTGGCCGGGGGTGAGAGACGTGGGCGGCTCGCGGTGTGGTTGCGGGGCCGGGTTCGGAGGATGGGGTGAGATTGGTGAGGTTGCCATGTCGCTCTGCCATTCCGCGAAGGTGCGGATCCGGTACGGATCGGATCCCGTGGTCGGCGTACGACCACCTGGCGTGCTGTTGGCACCGAGGCCGATGTCCAGGTCGGCCAGGGAAGTTTCCGGTGTGTCCGGGTCCTCTTGGGCGTGGTCGAGGAGGTCCTGGAGTCCGGTAGTGCGGCTGATGTCGAGCGGCTTGACCGTGCTGGAGAAATTCCCGGAGGCCGTCGTGGTGACCGAACACGCCACGTCCTGCCCGATGTCCAGGAGCCGAAGGGCGTCCTCGGGTTCGTGCCAGGGTGCCGACTCGACGGCCTGGCTGGTCCAGCGCCCGTAGGCCACGAAGCCGAGGAGCTGGGTGTCAGGGAGGCGGGTGAGAACAGCGAGATCGACGGCAGTGATGCCGGGTGCGGTGGCGAATCCTTCCTTGAGGGTGGCGATGATGTTGGAGCCCATGGAGGTGAGCCACCACAGGGTCCGGTCTCGTTTGGTGAGGTTCTTCAGGGTGGGGCGCCCACTGGGAGTGAGGCCCGGAGTCTGGGTGGGCATCGCGTCGAGATCCTGCTGGCGCATGACGACCGACAGCACCGAACCGTCGACACCGACCGCGCACCCAGCGGCCGGATTGTCGGAGAACGCGGTGTTCACCGCCTCGCAGACGGTCTCCTCGTCGTTCGCCGCGAGTGCCTGCCACCAGTGCTCCGCCTCGGCGCACAGCGATGCGTGCGCGGCATGCAGACGTGCCTGTTCGGCGGCCAGAAAGGAGGGCGCCTCCAAGGCCGCACGGGACTTGGCCGCGCTGCGTTCGGCACGGGCGAAACGGCCCACTCCCTGCAGATGGAACGCCTGAGCCTCGGCTTGCGCCCAGGGCAGGCCCAGCGGGGGAGGCCCAGGCACGACGGGCTGGCGCGCCATCGGGAAGGACTGCAGATGCACGCTGGTCATCTGCCGACGAAGCTCCGTCAACTGGGCAATAGCTGCATCCCGCTGGGCATCCTGCTGTGCCCGCTCCGCCTGCCGACGTGCCCGGTCGAGCTGCGCCGCCGAAGGCGCCACGGACCTGGGGCGCGAGGCCGTGCGGCGAGTACTTGTCCCGCGGCGGCTGCCTCCGCCGCGCAGCGAGCTGGAGGCGTAGAAGGGGCCGAGGCCGGACGAGATACGGGCTCCTCCGCTGCCGACGCTGATGCGTGCCGCGCGGGGACCGACCGACGTACGTACACCTCGTGTTGAGACCCGCACACTCATTCCCGGCACACCGACCCGGAAGCCAAACCCCATGGCAACTCCTTCTCTCCTCAAGGAGTCTGCCACCGAACCCGCCCGCACCGGATGGGAACGCCGCCGAGCCAGCCTTGACGAACGGCAGCGCACCCTGACCGTCCTCGCCGCTCTCGAACTCGACGGGGCGACAATCGCCTTTACCGCTGTCACCCGCACAACCGGCGTCTCCACGCGGCATCAGCAGCACTGTGCCATGGAACTCGACCTGGGTCGCCAAAACTTCCTGTGCCCGCCATCCCCGGGGTGGACCGCAACGGCGTTGACGACGGAGGCAGGCGTCGGTGTATTCGGCCAGCTCGATGACAGTGATGCCAGCGTTATCGAGGAGTTCGGCGCGTCGCGCCGGGGGCGAGGTGTCCGCCTCCCGCCGGGCGATGAAGACGCGCCGGATCTTGGTCTCGCGGATGAGCCGGGCGCAGGAGCAGGGTCGGGAGGTGCGCTTCGCACACGGTTCGAGGGAGCAGTAGATCGTGGCGTCGGCGAGGCGCGTCTCGCCGCCCTGGAGCTTGCCGGGGGCGTCTTTCTCTGCGGGCTCGTGAAGGTTGATTTCGCGGGAGTAGCCGCGGGCGAGCTCGGTACCGTCGGCGGCGAAGAGCCAGGTCGGGTACCCCCTCGGTCACGGCATCCCGGCGTCCTCACCGCGCCGTCCATTCCGGGGCACACCATGTGAGCATGCCCTCTGACCTGTAACTCGCAGTGGCAACCGCAGATGTTGCTCAAATGGGATTGCCCCAGGGGACACGGCGGAAGAATTCCCTCGAAGTCCTGCGACGCAACCGTTCGGACACGCCGTACGGGTGGGACCATTTGGCAGTCAGCTCGGCGAGCGTGGCGAGGGTGTGCTCCAGAGGCGCGCCACGCCGTACGAAGGCGTCGTCGAGCATTTTGTCCATCACGGCGACGGCGGTGCGCCTCGCCGGGCCAGGCGGCTCTTGGTGATCAGAAACGCTCGCTCGCAACCGGCAGTGCCAGCGCATCAAGAAGCCGACCAAGAACACTTTCGAGGTCAGGAAACGCGACCAGCCCCGCACGCCGAGTAACGTCCGCTACGCACTCAGAGTTACCCGGCACCCCATCCGACCTGCGGAAACACGAAAAATCACCGGCATTGCAGGCATGCCAGCCAACGTGACAAGGCCCCGGCCGACAGTTCCTGCGGGGTGACCGCGGCTTTCCGGTCTTCCGTCGGCGCCAAGGCGGACCACGTCGACGGCGTCGACATCACATGGTGGCCGTGTGGGCTGCCACAGGCCGGCCGCCGCGCCTCCGGGTCCCCAAACCCGGAGGCGCGGAACCCGACAGGCGCCGGCGGCAAGCACATCAACCGGCTTACGTGAGGAGGCGGAGACCCCCGCGGCCACCCCGCGTCCTCGTCGTCCTCGTCCGGCCCGGCAGCTCGCTTCCGGCGCGTCAGGAGGGGCGTTGTTCTCGCAAGTCCTTCGCCTTGACCCCGACCAGCAGCAGGACGACGGCGAGCAGCACAATCCCGGCGCTGATCTGCAGGCCGAGCGACAGGCTGCCGGTGCTGGCCTGGATGAATCCGAGCAGGGATGGCGACGCGGCCGCCGCGAAGGACCCCATCGAGGTGACGAGCGCGATTCCGGTGGCCGCCGCGCGTTCGCTCAGGTAGATGGAGGGGATGGAGTAGAAGACGGTGAGGCCCGAATAGTGGGCCGCGGCCAGGATCGCCAGGAGCACCACGACCACGGCGACATCGTCTCCGGACACCGAGATCGCCACCATGGCCAGGGCCGCGACGGTCCAGCTGAGGGCCGCGTGCCAGCGGCGTTCCAGGGTGCGGTCGGAGTGCCGTCCCACGATCAGCATGACGACGATGCCGAACAAGGGCGGCAGGGCGGAGAAAAAGCCCAGGTCGAGGACATCCCCGACGCCCGCGTCGGCAATGATCCGCGGCGTCCAGAACGACACGGCGTTGGCGAGCGTGTAGGCCCCGCAGGCGCAGAGGCCGATGATCCACACCTTGGGGTCTCTCAGGGCGAGCAGCAGCCCGCCGTGTCCCTTGCCGGCCGTCTGCTCGGCCTTCTTGCGCTGCTGGTCCGCGTCCAGGTCCAGACGGACGGCCGCCCGCTGGGCGGGAGTCAGCCAGCGTGCCTGCTCGGGTTCGTCGACGAGCCACAGCAGGACGGCGCCGGCGAGCAGGATCGGGGGAATCCCCTCGATGATGAACAGCCACTGCCAGTCCGCGATCCGCGTGCCGCCGTCGAAGGCCTTCATGATGGCGCCGGACATGAGGGAGCCCAGGACACCGGAGACGGGGACGCCCGCGAAGAACACCGCGGTCATGCGCGTACGCCGTGCGGAGGGGAACCAGCGCGAGAGGAAGTAGAGGGCTCCGGGGAAGAAGCCGGCCTCCGTGACGCCGAGGAGGAACCTCGCGACGTAGAAGGTGATCTCGTTGTGGACCAGTGAGGTTGCGAGGGTGACGACGCCCCAGGACACCATGATGCGCACGAGCGTCTTGCGGGCCCCGAGCCGGGCCAGTAGAGCGCTGCTCGGTACTTCGAAGAGGATGAAACCGACGAAGAACAGGGTCACGCCGAGGCCGTAGACGGCGGAGCCGAAGCCGAGGTCCCGCTCGAGCCCGTGCTGGGCGATTCCGATGTTGGTGCGGTCGATGAAGCTGACGATGTAACAGATGACCAGGAGCGGCATGACGCGCCAGGCGATGGTGCGATAGGTCGCGGCGCGGTCGACTGCGGAGGCGTCGACTGCGTCCTGTGGTGCGGTGGAGGTCGAGGGGTCGGCCACGACGTACGACTCCTTTGTCGAGGTATGTCGCCAAGAGCGGCGGGCATGGCGAGTTTCCGACGCTCAAGTTGATAAAGTCAACACCCTCGGCAGAGATACCATGCCGCCCATGGTGAAACGTGACGACGGCCGAGACCTTGCGCCGATCTCCGAGCTGCTGTCTTACCGGCTCTCGCGGACGTCCTCGGCCCTGTCGCGCAGTGCGGCGCTCAGGTACCGCCGCGAGTTCGACGTGAGTCTCGGTGAGTGGCGCACCCTCGCCCTGATCGCGGCCGATCCGACGCTGACGCTCAACCGGCTGGCCCGACGGGCCGGTCTGGACAAGGCCCAGATGAGCCGCGTCGTCCGCGGCCTGGTCGAACGCGGCCTCGTGAACCGCACCGAGGGGGTGGGCCGCAGCCGACAGTTGGCCCTCACTAATTCCGGGGTCGAGGTCTACCGGGGCCTCATCGAGGCCGCGAACGAGCGGGACGCGGCTTTCGCTGCGCTGCTCTCCGACGAGGAGGCGCAGGTCCTGGGGCGCGCCCTGGAGAAGCTGGCCGACCTGGCACTGTCCCTGGAGCGGCGGGAGCGGGAGCACCTCGATGAAGATTAGGTGTTGACGTTATCAACAGCTGGGGGGTAGTAGTTGTCGAGTCATCCTGAGGAGGTGGCTCGATGACCGACACGGTCACCATCTGTGAGTGCTTCGCCCGGGACGGGCTGCAACACGAACCCACGTTCGTGCCGACCACAACAAAAATCGCCCTGCTGGAAACATTTGCCGATGCGGGCTTCCGCCGTATCGAGGCGACCAGTTACAGCCATCCGAAGTGGGTGCCCGCCTTCGCCGACGCCGGTGAGGTCCTGGCAGGTGTCACCCACCGACCCGGCGTGGCGTTCAAGGCGACGTGCCCCAATCCAAGGGCGGTCGAACGGGCCATGAGCGACCTCGACCGCGGCGTGGGCGCCGAGGAACTGAGCCTGCTGGTATCGGCCAGTGAGAGCCACACGCAGAAGAACCTGCGCACCACACGGGCGCAGCAGTGGGAGCGTGTCGAGGAGATGGTCGCCCTGGCGGACGGCCGCTTCCGGCTGGTGGGCGTGGTGTCCGTCGCGTTCGGCTGCCCCTTCGAGGGGCGCGTCGATCCCGGACGCGTCGCCGAGGACGTCGCCCGCTTCGCCGACCTCGGCGCGGACGCCGTCACCCTGGGGGACACCACGGGCGTCGCCACCCCCGCCGCCGTCGCCGCCCTCTTCAACCGCCTGGACCGGGCCCACCCCGGCCTTGCGGTGATCTCCCACTTCCACAACACCCGCGGAACGGCCATTGCCAACGCGGTCGCCGCCCTGGAGGCCGGCTGCCGCCACTTCGACAGCGCCTTCGGAGGCGTCGGCGGCCATCCGTCGAAGATCGGCTACGGAGCCGGCCTCACTGGAAACGTCTGCACCGAGGACCTGGTGTGCCTGTTCGACGCGATGGGCGTGGACACCGGTATCGACCTGGACGCGCTCGCCGCCGCATCCCGGGCCTGCGAGGAGGCACTGGGCCGCCCCCTGCACAGCATGGTGGCCCGCGCCGGATTCCGGCGCTCCGCCGCCGCAGCCTGACCCCCACCGCCCGACCGAGGAGAACCTTCCGTGACTGTCACGACCAGCGGGCAGCCGACCGACGCGGACGCAGCCGCCACCGACGTACTGCTCGTCGAGGACCGAGGACCCGTCCGCGTCCTCACCCTCAACCGCCCCGACAAGCTCAACGCCCTCGACACCGCGCTCACCCGCGCCCTGAGCACCGCGCTCACCGCGGCCGAGGACGACACCCAGGTACGCGCCGTCGTCCTCACCGGCGCAGGGCGCGCCTTCTGCGCGGGCGCCGACCTCTCGGAGTTCTCGGCCCTCACCCCCGATCAGCCGGAGGCCGTCCTCGAACGGGCGGCACTGACCGCCCACGTACAGACGCAGATGCAGCGGATGGGTACGCCGGTCATCTCCGCCGTGCGCGGTGCCGCCGTGGGCGGCGGCGCCGGACTGGCCATAGGCGCCGACATGACGGTCGTGGGCACGGACCTGAAGTTCGGCTATCCCGAACTGCGGCACTCCATCGTTCCGGCCCTGGTGATGACCGGACTCCAGCGGCATCTGGGCCGCAAGCTCGCCTTCGAGCTCGTCAGTACGGGACGGCTGCTGGCCGCCGCCGAGGCCCTGGAGCACGGCCTGGCCAATCGCGTCGTGGATCCGGACGACGTGGTCGAGTCCGCGCTCGGGACGGCGCAGCAGTGGGCCGCTGTCGAGCCCCGCGCCCTCCGCGCGGCGAAGGACCTGTTCTACCGTGTCGCGGACCTGCCCACCGAGGCGGCGATGCGGGCAGGCCAGGACGTCAACGCGCTGATGCGGGGGTTTCGCCGGTGAACGAGAGCACCACGCCCGGCCCACTCGACGGCATCACCGTCCTCGACTTCTCTCGCGTCCTCGCGGCCCCGATGGCCACCCAGATCCTCGCCGAACAGGGAGCCACGGTCATCAAGGTCGAACGCCCGGGCGGCGGCGACGAGACCCGCAGCTTCGAACCCCGCCTGCCGCACGGCGAGAGCGCCTACTTCTTCGCCTTCAACCGCGGCAAGCGCTCGGTCACCCTGGACCTCAAGGACCCCCGCGGCCGTGACGCCGCCCGCCGGCTTGCCGCCCGGGCCGACATCGTCGTGGAGAACTTCCTCCCCGGTGCCATGGCGCGACTGGGACTGGGATACGACGATCTCAGCGCCGCCAATCCGGGGCTCGTGTACATCTCCGCCACCGGTTTCGGACAGAGCGGCCCCGACCGCCTGCGCAAGGGCTACGACACCGTCTTCCAAGCGCTGTCCGGTGTCATGGCAATGACCGGTGAGCCCGACGGCCCGCCCAGCAAGACGGGGATCCCGGTGGCGGACATGACATCCGGTCTCTGGATCGCCATCGCCGCCCTCACCGGCCTGGCCGGCCGCGGCGTCACCGGACGCGGCCGCCACTTCGACGTCTCCATGATGGACGTACAGCTCAGTCTGCACGCCCTCAACGCGGCCCGGCTGTTCGCCCTCGACGAGGACCCGGTGCGTACCGGCACCCAGCACCCCGGGCGTGTCCCGTCCGCGGCCTTCCGCACCGCTGACGGCGGATGGCTGCACATCAGCGGAAGCGATCAGCACTGGTCGCCGCTGTGCTCCGTGCTCGGCCTGGCCGAACTCGGAGCCGACCCGGACCTGCGGCACAACACGGGACGTGTCGCCCAGCGCGACCGCGTCATGGACGCCCTGCGCACGGCCATCGCCGGACGGGACCGCGAACCGCTCCTGAAGGAACTGCGCGCCGCCGACGTCCCGGCCGGGGAGATCCGCGGCGTCCGCGAGGCCCTGACGGCCCCTCAAGCACAGGCACGGGGCGTGGTCACCGACTTCGAGCACCCCACCGAAGGCACCTTCAAAGCCCTGCGCACGCCGCTGCGAGAGACCGGCGGCGAGCCCGTGCCCGCCGGCACCCCACCACTGCTGGGCGCCGACACCGAAACCGTCCTCGCGCAGTTCGCCGGACTAGACGACCGCGAGATCGAGGGCCTGCGGGCCGCGGGAGTGATCTGAGATGACCACGGCCGACAAATCGTCCCGATCCGACGCACCGCGTGTGAGTTGCGTGGTCGCGGACGGCATCGCCCGCGTCGAACTGGCCCGGCCCGGCGCCCGTAACGCCGTCGACCTGCCGATGTGCCGGGAGCTGCGGTCCGTCTTCGAGGAACTCGACGCGGACGATGACGTACGCGTGGTACTCCTGTCCGCCCAGGGGCCCGCCTTCTGTGCTGGGGCCGACCTCAAGGAACGGTCCGGCCGGGACGCCGCCTGGGTCCGCCGCAGGCGGCTCGCCTCCTTCGCCGCCTACGAGGCCATCGAACAGTGCCGCCACCCGGTCGTCGCCCTCCTGCACGGTGCGGTCGTGGGATCCGGTGGTGAGATCACCCTGGCCGCAGACTTCGCCGTCGCCGCGGAGAGCACCACGTTCCGCTTCCCCGAACCGCACTGGGGCACGGTCGGCGCCACCCAGCGCCTGCAACGGGCCATCGGCAAGCGCCGCGCCAAGGAGCTCCTCTTCACCGGACGTGCCATGGCCGCCGCCGAGGCCCTCGACCTGGGCGTCGTCTCCCGCGTCGTACCCGATGACCTGCTGGCACAGACCGGTGCGGATGTCGCGGCCACCATCGCGAAGGCGCCGCCGCTGGCCATCGCGCTGACCAAGCGAGCCGTCGACCTCGGCGGCGAGACCGATCTCGACCGCGGCATCAGAATCGAGATGGCGGCCATCGAACAGTGCCTGTCCGACGGCGGCTGGCGCGACGGCGTCGACCGGTTCGCCCGCGGCGGCCTTGACAACTCCGTGACCAGCGAGGTGGAGCAGCGATGAACCTCAGGCAGACATGTCCCCTGACCGCCCACGAGGCACTGGAGCGCGCCGCGCTTCTCGCCCCCGACGTGGAGGCCGTGGTCACCGCCGAGGAACGCCTCACCTACGGTGCGCTCGCCGCCGAGGTCACCCGGATCCGGGCCGCTCTCGCCGCCGCCGGCATCGGCCCGGGCGACCGTGTCGGGCTGTGTCTTGGCAACGGCCCCCGCTGGGTCGCCCTGTTCGTCGCCCTGGGATCGGTCGGCGCGGTGACCGTTCCCGTCAACACCCGTTACACCGCCGACGAGGTGGAGCACACCCTCACCCACGCCAAGGTCTCCACCCTGTTCGTCGCCGACCGAGTGCTGCGCGTCGACTTCCTCGCCATCCTGAGCGCTCTCGGCCTCGGCGCGGACGGCACCGCCACCAGCGCCCGCCTGCCCGACCTGAAACGGGTCGTCGTGTGCGGGGAAGAGGTGCCCGGCTGGGCGACGCCATGGCCGCGGTTCCTGTCCGAAGCAACCGGCCAGGTCCCCGCGACCGGTACCCCGGACGACATCCTGCTCGTCCAATACACCTCCGGCACGACCTCCCGACCCAAGGGCGTACTGCTCACCCAGCGCAGTATGTGCGCCGACGCGTTCTTCTCCGGCGCCCGCCTCGGCCTGCGCCCCGGGGACCGCTTCCACAGCGCCCGGCCCTTCTTCCACGTCGCCGGGAGCACCCTGTCCGTGCTGGCGTCCATCCAGCACGCCACCACCCTGGTCACGATGCCGAAGTTCGAGCCGGCCGAGGCGCTGCGGCTGCTGGAGAGCGAACGGTGCACCCACTTCTCCGGCAACGACACCATCGCCCTCATGCTGCTCAACCACCCCGACCGCGCCCACCGCACGCTCCATCTGCGCGGCGCGTGGGTCGCGGCCTCCGCCACCGTCATCCGCAGGGTGATCGATGAGCTGGGCGCGGCCGAGTGCGTCGCCGGATACGGGCTGTCGGAAGCCTCTCCGAACGTCTCCCAGTCCTGCTGGTGGGAGGACGACGAGGTGAGGGCATCCGGCGCGATGCAGGTGCAACCCGGCGTCGAGGTCCGCATCCGCGCCGCGGACGGCACCCGGGACTGCGCTCCGGACGAGCCCGGCTCGATCCTGGTACGCGGATGGAACGTCATGCAGGGCTACCTGGACGCCCCCGAGGAGACCGCGGCGGTCATCGACTCCGACGGCTGGCTGGCCACTGGCGACGTCGGAGCGCTCGACGCCACCGGACGCCTGCACTTCATGGGGCGGACCAAGGACATCATCCGGGTCGGCGGCGAGAACGTCGCACCGGCCGACGTGGAGGACACCCTCCACCGCCATCCGCGTATCCGGCAGGCCGTCGTGGTCGGTGTTCCCGACGAACGGCTGGTCGAGGTGCCGTTCGCGTTCGTCGTCCTTACCGAGCCGGGCACCACCGAGGACGAGCTGATCGCCTGGGCGCGTACCCGCATGGCGGGCTTCAAGGTTCCACGGTATCTGCGCATCGTGGACGGCTTCGAGGACATCGGCATGACCGCCAGCTCCAAGGTCCAGAAGAACCGGCTCGCCGCACACGGCCGCACCCTTCTCGCCCAGCAGGACCACGAGGTATCGGCATGACCAGTATCCCCACCCCGGTCACCGGCCTGCTCGGCGTCCGTCTCCCGGTGATCCAGGCGGGCATGTCCTGGGCCTCGTCCAGCTCGGCCCTGCCCCTCGCGGTCACCCGGGCCGGCGGGCTGGGCGTCGTCGCCGCGGGACCCATGCGTCTGGACGACCTCGCTCGCGTGCTCGACGAGATGGCCGCGGGAACCGACGACCCCTGGGGGGTCAATCTGCCGCTCTACCGGGCGGGGGCCGACGACGTCATCGATCTGCTCCTCGAGCGGCGTCCACCGGTGCTGATCGCGTCCCAGGGCGGACCGCGCCGCTACCTGGAACGGTTCCACGACGTCGGTACCGTCTGTCTGCACGTCGTGGCCGGCGTCGAGCATGCCCGCAAGGCTGCCGACGCGGGAGTCGACGGTCTGGTCGTCGTCGGCGGGGAGGCCGGCGGGCACCCGCCGCCCGCGATGGTGGCCACGCAGGTCCTCGTGCGGGCTGTGGTCTCGGCCGTCGAGGGCCTTCCGGTGGTCGCCTCCGGTGGTGTGGCGGACGGTGCCGGGCTGGCCGCGATGCTGGCCCTGGGAGCGGGCGCCGCCCAGTTCGGCACACGGTTCCTCGCCACCGAGGAAGCGACCGTGCATCCCGAGTACAAGGAGGTGGTCCTCGCTGCCGGGGTGGAGGACACCCGCACGGTCGGACACGGCCTCGGCCTCATCCGCGCTGTCGAGAACGACTTCACCGTCCGCATGCAGCGTCTTGAGGAGTCTGCCGCCGAACTCGGCGTACGGCGCAAGGAGTTCCAGTCCGCCAGTCTCAAGGACGCCGCCCTGCACGGCCGCGTGCGTGAGGGCAAGGTCGAGGCAGGGCAATCCGCGGGTCTGATCGACGCGGTTCTCCCCGCCACCGCCGTCGTCGAGCGCATCGTCGCCGAGTACCGGACCGCGCTCACCCGTCTGCCTCTGCCTGTGGCCACCGAGGTGCGGCCTTTGATAGTCGAGGGAGCCGGGCACGGGCCCGCGCCGGCGTCAAGGGCCTGATCACCCGGGGTCTGTCGCGGGGGTCGAACGGCCGGTGGGGCCGCACTTCAGGGCTGTTGGCTCGTGCGGGTTGCGGCACGTTCCTCTGGTCCAACACCAACCCGCACGACACCTTCCGCCTGGTCACAGGGAAGCGTCTCGACGGTGTCGGCCCCGCAGCTGTGCCCCGCCCCCGCACCCCGGCGGGCGCCGACGACTGAGGCCTCATCTCCACCCAGCGCCGCCGTCGAGCTTCGGCTCGTACCACCAGCCAGGGCCGTCGGGCAGGGTCGGGACCGCTTGGGCCAGCGCCACCTTGATCGGGAACTCCACAGAACCGATCCTGCGAGCCCCGCGCTACAGCAGCGCGCCGAGGGAGGCCAACAGGGACCTGACCAGAGCTCTCAACCAGCGCGGCTGAGACGCTCCGCCGGCATCGCCTCCTGCAGACGAACTGCCCGACGGATGAGGCCACGAACGCCAACAGCGAGCGCCCAGAACAGGAGAGGAAGCGCGGCAACTCGCTCCATACCTCCCATGCCGAGACCGAGGTAGTGGTGGGAGAGGAAGAGCCCAAAAGCCGTGATCGCGGTGACGCCCAGCAGGCTGGTGCCCCACCGCAATGGGGCAGGAACGTGTTCTGCCATGCCGACCCTGCCAGGAAAAGACCGATGTTGCCCATCGCCATGATGAGAAGGGCGCCCAAGACGTGCTGGTTCTCGTTGACGTCCGCGGGAGCCAGCCCGGCCAACACGAATCCCACGCCGGCACCGGCGAGCAGCAGACGAGCCACGGCAGCGGCCGGGCCTCTGCGCCATAGGACACCACCGGTCAGGGCGGCGCCGACAACGAGCAGCGCTCCCAGGGTGAAGAACGAGGCATTCATAAGGCTGTGCTCGGGGGAGCAGATATACCGCGGCTCAGGCTCTGGCTGCAGGGCGCAGTGAGCGTTTCCTAAGTCGCTGATGTTGTTCCGTGCCCAGCTATATGGTCTCGCCCAAGCCGACTCGGCAATCCCGTGGATGACGAAGAACTGCACCACGCCCACGATCCAAGCCGAGTACCCGATCCGGACCCTCACCTGTCCACCTTCCGTCTGAAGTTTCCCCGTGATCCTGGACACGATCCTGTTATGCCGCGAGGGCTTGTTCCCGCTGGTGACGCAGGCGCGTTTCGTGGGGTGTGAGGTATCCCCACACGATGTGCTTGCGGAGCCTGCGGCGGTTGTAGAAGGTCTCGATGAACGCGAAGATCTCGGCGCGGGCGGTGGCCCGGTCCGGCCAGAAGCGAGTGCCGATCTCTTCCTTGAGGACGGCCCAGAAGCTCTCGGCGGCGGCGTTGTCGTAGCAGATTCCAGTCCGCCCCATGCTCTGGCGGCATTCCAACTGGCAGATTTTTGAGCCAAGTTGGGTGGAGGTGTACTCGGATCCGCGGTCCGAGTGGATCACGCAGCCGGGTTCCAGGCGGCCCAGGTTGGCGGCCATGTCCAGGGGGTCGACGACGAGGTCGGCGCGGTGGTGGTCGGCCATCGAGTAGCCGATCACCTCCCGTGTGGCCAGGTCGAGCCAGCCGGCGAGGTAGAGCCAGCCCTCGGCGGTGGGGATGTAGACACCTCAGGCGCGTAACTCGTCAAGCTGCGGCGGCAAGTTCGACGGGGAAGGCGGTGTGTTCGTCGAACAGCTCTTCGTGCTGGAGGCAGTGGTAGAGCTGGCCGATCATGCGGTTGAAGAGGTTGCGCTGGGCGGCGGCGTGCCAGTCTCCGTGGTCGTCGCGGCGCCGTCGGTAATGGGCTTTGGCGCCGGGCGAAGAGGTGAGGGAGGCGAAGGCCCAGAGGTAGCCGGCGTGGTTGAGGCGGTCGTTCTTGACCCACCTGCGGGTGATGCTGGATTTCTTCCCGGAGGCCCTGGTGATGGGCGAGGCGCCGGCGTATGCCTTCAGGCCGCGGGCATCGGCGAACCGTTTGCGGTCGTCGCCGATCTCGGCGAGCACCCGGGCGCCGAGCTGGGTGCCGAGGCCGGGGAAGCTGAGGATGATCTCAGCGTCCGGGTGTCGAGGGAACGTCTCCTCCACCGCCTTGGCGAGGTCGTCGGCTGCTGTGCAGGCGGCTTCCAGCTGGACCAGGAGGGCGAGCATCTGCTTGCCGAGCGCGTCTTCGACCAGCGGCGGCTGGTGGGCCCAGTCGGCCCGGAAGACCTCCCGGAGCCGTTCGGTCTCGGCGTCGATGCCGCGCTGGCGGCCGGCCCGCTTGAGTGCGGCTGCAGCGGGTCTGTACGGTAACCGGTGTAACTCCCGAGCTGGAAGCGACAGTTGATGACTGACGTGATGAGTGACATCAAGGCCGGGGAGGCCGCCGTGGGTGCGCTGGATGCTGTGGATGACAGTCTGGTTGCCGAACTGGTGGCCCGGGCCCAGGCCGGCGGAGTGAAGCTGACCGGCGAGGGCGGCCTTCTGGCGGAGCTGACGCGCAAGGTGCTGGAGTCCGCGCTGGAGGGTGAGCTGACCGACCACCTCGGACACGAGCCCGGTGAACGGGTCGAGGGCGGCCGGGAGAATTACCGCAACGGCCACCGGTCCAAGACCGTGACCACCGAGGTCGGCCCGGTGGAGATCGCGGTGCCGCGGGACCGGGCGGGCACGTTCGAACCGCAGCTGGTCAAGAAGCGCCAGCGGCGCCTGGGCGGCGTGGACGAGATGGTCCTGTCCCTGTCCGCGAAGGGCCTTACCCACGGCGAGATCTCCGCCCACCTGGCCGAGGTCTACGGCACGGAGGTCTCCAAGACCACTGTCTCCACGATCACCGACAGCGTGATGGCCGGCATGGCCGAATGGCAGAACCGTCCCCTGGACAGCGGGCGGTTTCTAGCGGTGATTGCGAATCACGGAAACTGTGATGCTATGCCCCAGTCTTGCATGACCTCGGACGGAGTACGGTCTCCCAGGACCATTCGGGGGCGCTCGTTGAGCTGACGGGCCACGGCCGTCAGGTTGCGCAGGGAGTGGACCGTAAGGTCGGTGCCCTTGGGGAAGTACTGCCGCAGCAGCCCGTTGATGTTCTCGTTGGTGCCGCGCTGCCAGGGAGAATGAGGATCGCAGAAATAGATCCGGAAGCCGGAGAGGGCCTCTATCTCTTCATGGAGGACGAGCTCGCGCCCCTGGTCCCAGGTCAGGGTCCGCCGCAACGCTCGTGGCAGATCGGCGGTCTGCGAGACCAGGGCGTCGCGCATCGGCTGGGCCTTCCAGCCGTGCGGCAGGTGGATCAGGCGAACGAAGCGGGTCGTGCGGTCGACGAGGGTGCCTATAGCGGACCGCTGAGCGCGTCCGATGATGAGGTCTCCTCCCAATCGCCGGGCGTTTCACGATCGTTGACCGTGGCGGGTCGGTCATGGACGAGCGTCATGTTCTTGATCTTGTTGGGTGAGACGACGCCACGGCGTTGCCGCTTGCGGCGGGTGCGTCCGGTGCGCAGTCGGCCCTCACGCTTGCCCAGAAGGCCAGCGAACAGGCCACGGTAGATCGTCTCCGGACAGGCCCGCATGCGAGGGTTGTCCGGGTGCTCGCGTGCGAGGTGTCGAGCAATCTGCTGCGGGGACCACTTCTCGTCGAGCTTCTCGCGCACTGCCGCGCGCAGGGGTCCGTGGTCGCGGAGTTTCTCTTCTTTGGGGCGTTGGCGACGCAGGAGCGCCTGGTTGTGTGCCCACCAGGGTTCGTACTCCCCGTTCTCCTTCCGGCCGCGTCCAATCTCCCGGTAGACCGTCGAAACGCTCTTGCCGATCTCGGCGGCGATGACGACCGGGCTCCGCCCGGCGCGCAGACCGTCGGCGATGGCGATCCGCTCGTCCTGGGTCAGGAAGCGTGGCGAGATGGGAGGGTCAGGAATGATCATGCTTCCAGCATCGATGAACCAGTTGGACCCGCAGCTCACCGATACGCCCACTTGGCGGGCGGCCGCTGCCCCCTTCAGGCCCTTGCGCCGCAGCTCGAAGTACCGCCGTCTGGCCGACGACGGCATGCGATTGGCTCCTCCACGAGGCATGCGAACCATCTCCCCTTGGATGTTCGCAACCACCGATCGAATTCAAGGCGTGTATCCGGTCGTCTTCATCGACTGCGTGAACGTGAAGGTCAGGGATGGGCAGGTCGCCAACCGGCCCGTCTACATGGCCTTGGCCGTGACGGCGGAGGGGCATCGGGACATCCTGGGCCTGTGGGTCGGCGACGGCGGCGAGGGCGCCAAGTACTGGCTGCAGGTCCTTACCGAGATCAAGAACCGGGGCGCCCGTGATGTGCTGATGCTGGTCTGCGACGGCCTGACCGGTCTTCCGGACGCGGTCAACACGGTCTGGCCTGCGACGATCGTGCAAACGTGCGTGGTTCACCTCCTGCGGAACAGCTTCCGTTACGCGGCCAGGCAGGACTGGGAGAAGATCGCGAAGGCGCTCAAGCCCATCTACACCGCGCCGACCGAGGACGCCGCCCTGGAACGCTTCATGGAGTTCAATGAGGCCTGGGGAAGGAAATACCCGGCGATCGTGCGGCTGTGGGAAAGCGCCTGGGCGGAGTTCGTCCCCTTCCTCCAGTTCGATATTGAGATCCGGAAAATCGTGTGCACCACCAACGCAATCGAGTCCGTCAACGCCCGTATCCGCAAGGCCGTGAGGGCCCGCGGGCACTTCCCCACTGAACAGGCCGCGCTCAAGTGCGTCTACCTCGCGGTGATGAGCCTGGACCCCAAGGGCACCGGAAGCAAGCGCTGGACCATGCGCTGGAAAGCCGCACTCCAAGCCTTCGACATCACCTTCGACGGCCGGCTCACTGCCGGACGCCGGTAGAAACAATCAACCGAGTCCCACCGTTCGCTGTACAGACCCTTTCCGCCGGTCTCCGTGACCTCGGCGGCCTTGGCCTTCTTGACCCAGGCGCGCAGGCTCTCGGCACTGACGTCGAGTTGCCAGGCGACGTCGGTCACCGTCCGCCCTGACGAGCACACGAGCTCGACCGCGTCCCGTTTGTACTCTTCCGAGTACCGCTTCGTGTACTTGCTTCCCACCTGGCACTACTTCCTCTGGAGCCGTTCAGGTTTCAGCCCGGATCCACCGGCTTGATTCCGGAGTGATCGTTTCGGGGTTGTCTTGGCGGTTGGCGAGATGATCTGGCTGTTCGGGCAGGGAGTATCCGCTGGTCTGTCCAGCTCTTCCACGTGTTCGGCGGTCTCGGGCCCTTGCGGGCGGGGTGGTCAGGGCTTCTCAGGCTGTGGGTGGTGGCGCGTGCACGAGGTCGAAGAGCTGGGTGAAGTCGTCGGCCCAGGGCCAGTGTTCGGGCAGGTGGAGGGTGAGGCGCCGGGCGGAGCGGGCCGGGCGGGCGGGCACGTTGATCAGGTGGTCGCGGATCGTTGCGGTGGTGGCCTTGGCGTGGAAGGCGGACGCCAGGGCGCCGGCGGCGCGGGTCAGATTGTGCGCGAGAGCGGCCAGCGCGAGCCAGGCGGCGTTCGCCTGGAAGTGCCCGGAGGGGGCGTGGGCGAACGGGCCGTTCTTCAAGTCCGCGATCACCTGTTCCACGACAGCGTGCCGCCTGTGCTCACGTTCGGCATCGGACAGGGAGAGCGGAGAGTCGGTGAACGCGGCGTGGTAGCGCCAGGTATCGAAGAGTGCGCCCTGTCCCTCGGGCACCGCTGCCGGGTTGAGCCGTTTGACGCGGCGCACGATCAGACGGGCGGTGGCCTGCTGCTTCTTCGGCTTGGAGGTGAAGGCGGTGTAGGTGGTCTCGGCTATCTCGGCGTCCGAGATCCAGCACTGCCCCTCCTCGTCCCACACGGCCTTGGGGTACTTGATCGCCTTCCACGCGGCTTCGTCGATGCCCGCGATCGCGGCCTTGACCGAGGCGTTCATCCGCACGGTGACCGAGAACCGGACGCCCAGGGCCCGGCAGGCGTTCACGATATTGGCGCCGTAGAACGCGGAGTCGGCCCGCACGACCAGCAGCCCGCTCGCGCCGCACGCTCTTGCGGTGCGGATCGATTCGGCGACGAACGCGGCCGCACCTCGGGCGGAGTTGGACGGTCCCTTGCGCAGGCGGGTGGCGACGATCACCGGAGCGGCCAGCGGGGTGGAGACGATCCCGATCAGCGCGTTCAAGCCCTTGACCTTGCTGTATCCGTAGCCGGCGCCCTGCTTGGCGTAGCCGTAGGTGCGACGGATCGTGTCGTCGATGTCCACGTAGGCCACTTGGTCGGCGCCGGGCAGCAGCGGGGTGTGCGCGGCCAGTTCGGGTAGGAACCGGCGGGCCACCGCGTGCAGTTGCTTCACGTGTCCGTGGCTGAAGGAGCGCAGGTACGAGCCCAGCGTGGACGGCGCCCGCACCCCGCTGAACAGCCGCGGCAGCCCACCGTGCCGCAGCCGGTCCATGTCATCGATGCTGTCCGCCCCGGCGACCATGCCGCCGACCAGCGACATCAGCTTCGCCGCGGGGAAGGCCCCGGTGCCGTCCGTCGAGGCCGGCAGCCGGACGTGCTCGTCGACGAGTGCGGGCAGTCCGCACCGCTCAGCCAGCCGCACCACCGGGGCCAGCCCGCCGTAGCCGACCAGATTCGGATCATCAAACCGTGCGGAGACCCTCGCTGCGGCATGGGAAGATTGCATCTCGGAAGTGCCCTCGTGGTCGTGCGTGCTGGAAGCGTGAAGAACTCCCATCATCGCAGGTCACAGGGCACTTCCTCGTTTCCGGAGAGGCTATCCACAGGCATCGAGCCGGTGGATCCGGGCTCAGTCTCCAGGTGTCCACGATCAAGGGGAAGCTTCAACAACAGAATCACCCCGGCCACCCAACAGTTGATAACCAACGCAGCCGCTCAGCCCAACCGAAACGGCGAGGTTAGGCGCAATACCGGTAACTTACGGAGATTCTGCTCGTTGTTGTTGGTATGCCAAGAGCGGGCCAACTGAAGTCATCTGGTGAGCGGTTGTCGGACCGGGTTGCGGTCGGAGTGCTGACGCAGGCGTTTCCTCGGTCGCTGGTGGACGAGGTACTGGTGGAGACGGGCCGGATGCAACTGCGGAACCGGTTGCTGCCGGCCCGGTTGGTGGTCTATTTCGTGCTGGCGATGTGTTTGTTCTCCGGGCAGAGCTATGAGGAAGTCGCCCGGCTGCTGACAGCTGGTCTGCAGGACGAGCGGCGTTGGCGTGGGACGTGGGTGGTGCCGAGTACGGCTGCGATCTGGAAAGCCAGGTCCCGGCTGGGTGTGGCGCCTCTGCGGCGGCTGTTCGCGCGCGTGTGCTGTCCGGTCGCCACACCCGACACGCAGGGCGCCTTCTACGGCGTCTGGCGGCTGACCGCGATCGACGGCACCACGTTTGACCTGCCGGACACGAAAGCGAACACGGAAGCGTTCGGCCGCCCGCCCCGCTCCGGGCGGGGCGAACTTGAGGTCGGCCGCCCGCAGTTGCGCATGGTCGGCCTGGTGGAATGCGGCACCCACGTCGTTTTCGACGCTGCGGTCGGAGGTCTGCGCGCCGGAGAGCAGACACTGGCCCGGGCGGTGCTGGGGTCCCTGCGGCCGGGGATGCTGCTCCTGGCCGACCGCGGTTTCTACGGCGTGGACCTGTGGTGCAAAGCGGCAGCCACCGGGGCGGACCTGTTGTGGCGCGTGCGCAAGGACCTGGTGCTGCCGGTGGTGGAGCAACTGCCGGACGGCTCCTACCTCACCGAAATTTTCGATCGGAGCGACATCCACCACACTCGTCGTGGGGTGCGGGTGCGCGCGGTGGAGTACACCATCGCCGGCCACGAGGGTGTCTACCGGCTCCTCACCACCATCCTCGACCCGTCCATGGCCCCAGCCGCGGAACTGGCAGCCCTTTACGCCCAGCGATGGGAGTTCGAGTCCACCCTCGACGAGATCAAGACCCACCTCGGCGGGTCGCACCTGGTGCTGCGTTCACAACACCCTGACGGAGCCGAGCAGGAACTTTACGGCTTCCTGCTCGTCCACCACGCTATCCGGCACCTGATGCACCAGGCCGCGAACCAAGCCGGTCAGGATCCCGACCGCATCTCCTTCATCCGTTCAGTGCGCGTCGTGCGCCGCCAGGTCACCGACCAGGCGGCATTTTCCCCCGGCAGACTCACCCGCGCGGTCAAAGCGACCCACGCTGAACTCATCGAGCGTCTCCTGCCACCGCGACGCCGCAGATCCAACCCCCGCGTCATCAAACGCAAAGTCCTCGCCTGGCCCCTCAAACGCGCCGCCCACCGTGTTACGGACCGTCCAGCTATCCCGACTCTCACCATCGTCAACGCCACCAAACCCAAACGGGTCAAGCGGACCAAAGCGCCCTAAGTTACCGGTATTGAGGTTAGGCGACCTCTTCCTTGAGGGCCTTGAGCTGGGCAAATTCCTCGGTCGTGGTCCCGGTTCGGGCACCGGCATCGACCTCGGCCTGACGCACTCAGTTCCGCAGGGACTCCAGCCCGATGCCGAGCTTCGCTCCGATCGGGCGGATCGCCGCGGACTCGGTCCTGTACTGATCACGAGTCTCCAGGACCGGGCGCACGGCCCGTTCCTTGAGATCCTTGAGGTATTGCTTCGCCGTAACGGACTCGATCCTTCCAAAAGAATCGAGCCTCGATCAAACCCGGAACGGTTCATCGAAGACGTATCTGCTCTCCTCGGCGGCCGCGATATTACGGGCACGAGATCATCCGGCCGCTGCGGTGGGACAATGAGGCAGGACGAGCGAAATCAGGTCCGTCGGAGTACCCCGTCCACAGAAAGGTGAGCTGTCCTGAATTCATACTCGGCACCCAGGCGAGGGTGACGCTGGGCCAGAACGGCAGGGGATACTCGCGTCCTGCGGGGCGGCTACGGTCTTCTTCGCCGCTGCGGCCGGATTGTCCGCCGTGGGCATGCGCTTCCCATACGGGATGGGTCCGGACGGTCTCCTCCGCTTGCAGGAATTCTATCGACACGTGGTGCTGACACACCGTAATCATCGACTGTGGGTCGTGGGTCGATTCGGGACGGTTTCATGGAGGCTGAAAACTGGGCGTGAGCAGTCAGTCGCCTGTTCTTTTGTCTGGTATGGCCGGGGGGATTGTGGATCAGGTCGACGCGGTGTCCGGGCGCTGTCGAGGAAGCGCGGTTCGTCCCGTCTTCCGTGTGTCGACCGTGGCGGTGCGGACATGACGCACCGGGGTTGGTGCTGACGAAGGTGGCCGGTCACCTGCCCCGGCACCAGCGACATTGTGGGGGGCGATGAGAGGTTCTCCGGCCGGGAAGCGATATCGCGGGCGTATCGAGGCCGACGCGGCAGAGCCCCCGGGGCTCTGTGTGATCCGCTGCGGAGGTCACAGCACTCCCGACGAGCGGGGGCTTGCGCGACACGGCCCCCGCATCACCTAATTCGGACACCTTGGAAGGTTTTTCAGGTTTGAGATCACGGTTGACTTGAACTGATTGGATACTGTCGAATCGACCGTGGTACGCATCGTTGAACAGTCCAAGATGCACACTGGCGTCGTAGGGCAAGGGGGGTTCGGCCATCGCGGGGGATGCTTGTACGCCAGTCGACGCTGCGCGCTTGAAGAAGCGAAGCAACGCAACCTCGACCTGTCGCAGCCATTCGGTATGGCTGCGAAGTGGTGGTCACGCGAGTCGGATTGCGATCACCCCGTCCGTAACGGGTGGCTCCGGCAAACCGTCAGAAATGAATTCGTCGGGCTGCGCGGAGCTCCAGTGGTCACGGCTGGGTGATCTTGGAGAATCGGCACGATGCGGATTCTCCGGCGCAGCTTCTCTCACGATGGTGTGAGGCCTCCCCTGCCAGGCCTTGACGCGGGCGGACGTCTTCGCGAATGGAAATTCAGGCCTGGTCGTTGTTGTCCATGACGCCCTGACGGTTGCTGAAGCGCCGGCCCCCTTGCGGGTCCGGTGCCCGAGCGGTTCCGGGAGGGAGCTGGAGGGGACGTCCGTGAGCAGCGTGGTGTGGTCCCTGATCCGCCGCGTCGTTGAGTTCGGGCGCCAGTGGGGCGCAACCGGATGGTCCGAGGGTGCCCCGGCCCGGCGTCGTGATCACCTCACCTGTACTGAGCGTTGCACATCGGACCCGGTAATTCCTGAATCTGGAGGCGGAAATGCGCACATCACTCATGGGTTGCGAGGGCGCGGCCACTCTCTTCTACGAGCCGGACGGACTCCTCCTGCGCTCCTGCCTGATCCCCAAAGATCGGCAGCACCGAGAACATCTGCTCACGTTCCAGCTCGGGTATTTGGGGCCCGGTGAGATCACGGTGCACGTCGGCCTCGAAAAGGATTCTTCCCGAGGCGGGCGGATCGTGGGGAGTCTCGGTGTCAGCACGGTGGTGCTCAGCGGCGTCGAGGCGGTCGATGAATTCCCTGAGAGATCACGTCAGCGAATACCGAGCGTGCAGCTGACGTACGTGACGCTACTGGATGAGCCAGTGGAGTACAGGTACGTGGTGTGGGGGCAGGCCGGAAGCAGTGATGACGATCTCCGCGGTGAGATCTCTACCGTGGTGTCGGGAAGTGCGCCCATGTTGACCACGACGACCCGGGTCGGTGCCACGCGCAAGGCGATATCGGATGCCGATTCCCTGGTGGAGGTCTCCTGCGGTGTGCCCCAGACAGGGGCATTGCGTGTTTGCGATACGCAAGGTCTGTCGCGGTCGTCCGGTGGAGTGGTACCGCGCCTGGTTTGCGAGGGTGGGGGAACGAGTGCAGGCACGGTACCGGTGATCATGTGAGTGTCTACGTCGCATGAGTACCGAGCGAGCCCGTGCCGGCATCCGTATCTTTTCCCATGCCTCGCGGCCTGGGCCAACTGGCCCGGTCGCAGCCGGACGCACCACTGCCCGTGGCGGTGGCGTTGTCCCCGTTCCTCCTCGCCGTTCCTGATCCGCGTGGTCTGCGCGGACGCCGCTACCCCTGGCCGCGCTGGTGGCCTCGGCCGCGGCAGCCGTGCTGACCGGGGCGAAGTCCCTGGCCGCGATCGGCGAGTGGCTCCAGGATGCTCCGGCCTGGGCGCTTCGTGTGCTGGGATTCTGGCCCGATCCGCTCACCGGAGCCGTCCCTGTTCCGCACCCGGCGACCGTGCGCCGACTACTGTCCCGCCTGGACGGTGACGGCTTCGACCAGGCCGTCGGCGCCTTTCTGGCCGCCCGCACCGCCACGGCGGAGGGCGAACGGCAAGCGATCGCGGTGGACGGCAAGACTTTGCGCGGCTCACGCATCCGGCAGCGGCCGGCCGTCGCCCTGCGAAGTGAACCCGGTAGTCTGCCCGCGCTTCGGTGCCAGCCCATCCGTCGTGGCCCAGGAACGGCTGAACCAGAGCCCGTTCTTTTCGAGGTGCCCCGGAAGAACTGAACGCCTGGACGGTGTGCCTGGTGTCCGGATTCGAGAGTGCGGTGCGACAGGGAGGCAGCGCCGATTCGGTTGTGGCGCTGCCCCCATAGTGCGTCAGGACCGTGCGGTGGCGGTCATGCGGAACAACCGGACGTAACTGCCGCGCCAGTAGCCAAGAGGGAACCTGGTGGTGTCGGTTCCCCCACCCACCAGCCGGCCGAGGACGATGACGTGGTCGCCGGCGTTGATGAGGTCGTGCACCTCGCACTCGGCGTGGGCCAGCGTGCGGTCGAGTATGGGCATACGGGCGGTGTCGCCGGGGCTCCACTGCACGGCGGCGAACTTGTCCGGGGTGCGGCTGGCGAACAGATCCGAGAGGTCCCGGGCCTGGGAGTCGAGGAAGTTCATGGCGAACTGCCCGCGTTTACGGACCGTGTCGAGGGTGCTGCTGGGTGTCCGTACACAGGCGAGGAGCAGCGGCGGGTCCGCGGAGACGCTGCACACGGCGGAGCAGGTCATACCGCACGGCTGATTGTCGTCGTCGAGGGTTGTCACCACGCTGATGCCGCTCGCGAACGAGCCCATGATGTTGCGGAACTCCGCGTACCCGATGCCCTCGAGCTCGGACTCCGTTGTCGTGTCTGTCATGCCGTTCACAAGGTCCCCCCTTCTATCGCCGCTACCAGCGCGGGTCGGTTGGTCTTGCCGTTCGGTGTCAGGGGCAGGCTGCCCACCACATGCACGGCGTCGAAGAGCATGTACGTGGGCAGGTGCCGCGCGCAGTGCTGCTTGAGGCCGAGCAGGCGCGGGCGCTCGGCCCCGGCGGGGACGACCACGGCGTGCAGCCGGCATTCCAGCGCGTCTCCTGTGACGACCACGACCGCGCCCGCCACCGAGGGGTGGCGGGCGAGCACGGCCTCGATCTCGCCGAGCTCGACGCGGTGACCGCGGACCTTGACCATGTGGTCGATACGGCCCACGTACTCCAGTTCACCGTCCGGGCCGATCCGTCCGATGTCCCCGGTCCGGTAAGGGCCAGCCTGTCGGGCGCGTCCCCAGTAGCCGAGCATCACCGTGGGCCCCGTCACCACGATCTCGCCTTCCTTGTCGGAGGGGTCGAGGGTGATCGAGTCCCCGGAGGCCGGGCTGCCGATGGGCAGCGGGCCTGTCCGCTCGAGATCGGCCTCCGTCACCTCGTAGGAGGTGCACACGTTCGACTCGGTGGGCCCGTACCAGTTGAGCAGCCGTACGTCGGGCCAGCTTCTGCGCATCGTCTGGGCCTGCGTGATGGCGAACGGTTCGCCGGCGAAGACGCAGGCGCGCAACGCGGGGGGCCTCGCTCCCTTGAGCAGCTCTCCCTCCCGCATCATCAGGGTCAGTGCGGAAGGCACCGAGTACCAGACGGAGATACGCCGCTCCCGGACGAACGCGACGAGTTGGGCGGGTGCGTAGGCCATCTCGGGTGGGATCAGGTGTACGGACGCCCCGGCACGGAACGCGCCGTACAGATCGAAGACCGACAGGTCGAAGTTGAAGGGGGCGTGGTTGGACAGGCGGTCTTCCGGACCGAGTCCGAGACTCTGAACCGCCCAGTCGACGAAAGCCAGCGCGTTGCGATGGCTGAGACAGACGCCCTTGGGCGTGCCGGTCGACCCGGAGGTGTAGAGGATGTACGCCATGTCGTCGGGGTGGCTGTCGAAGATCTCCGGCGCGGCGTCCTCGGACGCTTCGGCCAGCATGGTGTCCAGGGTGACGACGGCGGCACCGCCCAGCTCGCCGGGGGCCGGTCCGGAGGAGAGCGTGTAGGCGGCCGCCTCGTCCGCCACGACCAGGACGGCGTCGCTGTCGCAGGCGATGCGGGCCACCCGGTCGGGGGGATTGGCGGAGGCGACCGGCGCATATGCGGCTCCGATGCGCAGCGCCCCTTGCATGAAGGCCACGGCCAGGGCGCTCTTTCCGCCCCAGAGGATCACCCGGTCGCCGGGGCGCACCCCCCGGCTGCTCATGGCCAAGGCGAACCGGCCCGCCAGACGGTCGAGTTCCGCGTAGGTCAGGTCCACGTCCTGCGCCGAGACTGCGAGGGCGTCCGGCGAGCGCTGGGCGGCTTCGATGACGAGTGCGTGGAGTTTCACAGTCCGAGCTCCTCCGCGACGAGGAGCCGCTGTATGTCCGAGGTGCCGGAGAAGATCGTGCTGGGGACGGTGTCGCGCAGGAACGCCTCGATCCCGTGATCCCGCAGGTAGCCTCGGCCGCCGAATATCTGGATGGCGTCGAGCGCGGCGGCGACCGCTGTCTCGGAGACGGCGAGCTTGGACAGCGCGATGCTGAGCGCGGAGGCCTGTTGCTGGTCCATCTCCCAGCAGGCGCGGTACAGCAGCAGGCGGGCGCTCTCCGTCCGCAGCTTCATCTCGACGACGCGGTGCGCCACGGCCTGGAATCTGCCGATGCGCTTTCCGAACTGGCGTCGCTTCCGGGCATGTTCGACACACCTGTCGAGGAGCCGATCGAGGAGCCCGAGATAGCCGGCGAACAGGCAGGCCCGCTCCCAGCCCATGGAGTGCTGGAAGATCGCGCCGCCGCCGCCGCGTACCCCGAGGACCTGCTTGTCAGGCACGAAGCAGTCGTCGAAACGAACGGTTCCGGCCGGGCACGACAGCAGCCCGAGCTTGTCGAACGGGTCGCCCACGCTCAGGCCTGTTGCGCCCCGTTCGACCACGAAACCCGTCACGCCGAGGTGGCCCGCCTCAGGGTCCGTGGTCGCATAGGTGACATAGACGTCGGCGACCGGCCCGTTGCTGACGAATGTCTTCTCTCCGCTGAGGAGGAACCCGCCCTCCACCTCTCGCGCGGTCACGGTCAGCCGGGAGACGTCGGAGCCTGCTTCGTCCTCGGTCATGGCATTGCCGGCGATCAACCGCCCCGAGCACAGTGCGGGAAGGAGGCGTTCCTTCAGCCGTTCTTCGGCGAACTCGAGAATCGGCACCGTGCAGGCGAAGAGATGGGCGCTGGCGGCGAAGACCAGGCCGGTGTCCGGGCAGGCGCGCCCGAATGCCTCGACCTGCCGGGCGGTTTCCAGCGCCCCGAGGCCTTGGCCGCCGTACTGCTTGGGCACGCACAGCCCGAGCAGCCCCAGCTCGCCGAGGGTTTCCCATTCCTTGCGAAGATAGAAGGAGTCGGCCGCGCGAGCTCGTGTGCCGAATGCCCGCGCCACCGCTTCCAGCGTTCTGTCGTACCTGTCGACCTGATCGGAAGTCCAACTGAATTCCACGAGGTCTCCTGTCTTGTGGTGTGAGATCACCGTCATCAGTGGCGCAGGAACCGGGCCGCGCGCCGGCATCCGACCGTAGGCCGACAGCACTTCCCTCGTTTTCCAGGCGAGATCAAGGATCAAGAGGTCATCGGCCGTGGGACAATGCGGCCAGGTGAAACGATCAGAGGTGGTGCAGTGGAAACTAGTACGGCTGGCGGGCAGCCGATGCCCGCAATGCGGCAGGTGCTCATCGAGGCGGCGCAGCAGGAGATCTTCGACCGGGGCTACCACGGCGCCAGCCTGCGCGGCATCGCGCGGCGCGCGGGAGTCGACCCGAGCCTGGTGCGTCACTATTTCGGTTCCAAGGAGAAACTGCTCCTGCAAGCCGTCCAGGTCCGCGTCGATCCGAAAGAGTTCGCCGCCGAGATCCTGCGTGGCGCTCCCGGCGGGGTCGGCCGCCGGATCGTGAAGTTCATGCTGGGGTTCTGGGAAGACCCGGGCTCGGCGAAGTCCCTGGTCCGCCTGTCGGCGACGCTCAACAGTGTCGAGATCGCGGACCTCACCAAGGACGCCTTCGTCGGCCCGTTCTTCGGCACCGTCGCCCAGGCGGTCAGCCCCGACCGGCCCGAACTGCGGGCGTCGCTCGCCGCGTCGCAGATGTTCTCGTTGGCCTTCAGCCGGTATCTGCTGAACGAGCCCGCCCTTGCGGCGGCAAGCCACCAGGAGTTGATCCGCGTCGTCGGACGCAACATCCAGCGCTACCTCACGGAGCCACTGCCCGAGTCCGTCCTGCGGGAAGAGGGCGCCGCGGAGGTGGCCTAGCCGACGGCGTATGGGTCACCGTCCGACGTCCGGTCCGCGTGACGTCGGCCATGGACGGCTGTCCTCTCCGCTCGTCCAGCATCGTTCGCTCCCCACCGGCCAGAGCATCTACAGCATGTAGATTTCATCGCGTGTTGAAGTCTACGTATGATGAGCCGCATGGTCAACGGAGAACTGGCTGACTCCGCCGCGGCGTCGCGAGTCACGCCCGGACCCGACGTGCTCGTCTGGCTGGTCCATGTGGACGACGAGGCGGCGGCCCGTCGAGCACTGTCCGTGCTGCCGGCCGCCGAACAGGACCGGCTTGACCGGATGCTGGAACCGCATCGGCGGCGCGGTATCTGCGCGCAGGCCGCGTTACGCATCCTGGTGGCCGCCGCCACGAGCGCGGCCCTGCCACTGCCCGAACTGGTGCGCGGCCAGAACGGAAAACCCGTCCTCCAAGCATGGGGCTCTACGGGAGAGGAGTCGCCCGAGACCGGGCTCCGGGCCCACACGTCGCCCGCCGGGAAAGTACCGGCGCTGCGGGTGAACCTGACGCACTCGGGCACCCTGGCGGCGGTCGCCCTCACCACCGCCGGCGAGGTCGGGGTGGACGTCGAGAGGGAACGCCCGCTCGCCGAGCTCGACGGCATGGCCCGCATCGCGCTCTCCCCGTCCGAGTACCGGGAGTGGCATCGGAGCGACGAATCTGCTCGCCAGGGCCTCCTGTTCCAGTCCTGGACACGCAAGGAGGCGGTCCTCAAGGCGCTGGGTACGGGGCTGGCCGGCGACCTGCGGTCCGTGGCCACCCGACTGCCGAGGCGGGCCGGTGCGGCGGTGCGCGTGGAAGGACTGCCAAAGGAGGCCGGCGCGATCCCATGCTGGACCGTGCGCGATCTGGAGGTCGCCGCGGGGTACTCCGGATCCGTCGCCGTCCATGCACCGCGAGCACGGGTTCGCCAACGCCAGGTGTCTATAGGCGCATTGCTGTCGACCGTCGGTCCGCCGCCGGCTGCGGACCGGCCGGCAGGGGAGGGGGGCGGCTCGCGGCTGAAGCTGTTCTGTCTGCCCCCGGCCGGCAGCAACGCCGAAAGTTACCGTCTCTGGCACCCCCGGCTGCCCCGCGGTGTCGACGTCGTCCCGATCGACCTGCCCGGACACGGCACCAGGCTCCGCGAACCACTGATCGACGAGTGGGACGCGCTGGTCCGGGACTTGTCCGAGCGGCTCGTGCGGCAGATCGACGGGCCGTACGCGGTGCTGGGACACGGCCTTGGCGCCCTGCTGGCGTTCGAGGTCCTGCGAGCTCTTGCCGGACGCGCCGCCCCGCCCGAGTTGTTGGTCGTGGTGGGCCGGAACGGGCCCTCCGCCCCGCTGTCGTGCACCGCGGTCCATGAGCCGGCGAGCACATGCCTGCCTGGTCTCCCGCGCCTCGGCGACCTGCCGCACGCGACGGATGTGGCACGCATGTTTCGGCCGGAACTCCGTGCGGATCTGCGGCTCGCGGAGCGGTATGTACGCCGGTTCGGACCGCGCCTGTCCTGCCCCGTCCTGGCGGTCGCCGGGCGACAGGACCGGGCGGCCGACGGCGTGGGCATGGAGGTGTGGAGGCAGGAGACTGCCGGCGGCTGCGAGGCCGTGTGGGTCGACGGCGGTTGTTCCCTCCTGGAAGGAGGCGAGTTCATGTCCGTACTGAACGCCCGTCTGGCCCGCCTCAAGGGACTGATCCCGGCGCCCAGCGGGTACGTCAGAGGCGATCAGTGAGATAGCTCTGGCACGTGTCCGCCACGCAGGCGACCAACTCTTCGGCGCTCAAGGACGCGAGCGGTTCGAGTCTCAGCACCCACCTCGCGTAGGCCACGCCGAGCAGTTGGGTGCCGACGAGCGAGGCCCTCAGCTCGGGCCTGCCGTGCCCGACAGCGGCCGCGACCGGCAGGAGGATCTCGGCGCCGAGGAAGTCGAGCAGGGCGGCGGTCGCGCCCTCGAACGATCTCGCGGAGCGGATCAGGCTTTCCAGCCGGGGCTGGATCTCGGGATCCTCCCAATGCGTGATGAACGCGCGGGCCAGGCGCTCACCCACGTGCTCCATGTCGCCCGAGACGACCGTCGGGAGAAGGTCCTGCACGGTGAAGGCGTCGTGGGCCGCCGCCATGAACAGCCCTTCCTTGGACAGGAAGAAGTGGTGGATCAGAGCCGAGTCGACATTGGCCGCGTCGGCCACCGCTCGCATCGTGGTGCCCTCGAAGCCGCGCTTGCTGAACGCCGAGCGGGCGGTCTCCAGGATCAGATCGTGACTGCTTGTCGGGCCCGTCCGGCGTCCGCTGCGCTTCTTGTGGGAGGGGTGCCGGGCTTCCTGCTCCACTGCCGCTCCTCTGTCGATGGATTCCTCCCGTGCGCGGCTCATTTTACGGCACGGCGGATCGCCGGTCCGACCGCCCCGTCTGCACTCCACCCCACTCTACACTCATTGAAGTCATCGAGTGTTGAGTATACGATCTGTGCGGGGTGTTGGATCGCCCCGGCGGAGTGTCGAGGAGGTCTCTTGTGAACCCCACGCCCCAGGGCGAGAGCCCGCCCCTGACCAACACCACTGACCGGCCGCTGCCGGGTCGTCACAAACCCGTGGCCCGACTCGATCGGGTGATCATTCGCTTCGCCGGTGACTCCGGTGACGGTATGCAGCTCACAGGTGACCGGTTCACTTCGGAGACCGCGTCGTTCGGGAACGATCTCTCCACGCTGCCGAACTTCCCGGCCGAGATCCGCGCCCCCGCAGGCACCCTGCCGGGTGTCTCGTCGTTCCAGCTGCATTTCGCCGACCACGACATCCTGACCCCGGGCGACGCCCCGAACGTGCTGGTCGCGATGAACCCGGCCGCCTTGAAGGCGAACATCGGCGATGTGCCGCGCGGCGGTGAAATCATCGTGAACACCGATGAGTTCACCAAGCGCCCGATGGCGAAGGTCGGCTATGCGACCAGTCCGCTGGAGGACGGGTCGCTGGAGGCCTACAGCGTTCATCCGGTGCCGCTGACGACGCTGACGATCGAGGCACTGAAGGAGTTCGGGCTCTCGCGCAAGGAGGCCGAGCGTTCGAAGAACATGTTCGCGCTGGGGCTCCTGTCCTGGATGTATCACCGGCCGACGGAGGGGACCGAGGCGTTCCTGCGGGCGAAGTTCGCGAAGAAGCCGCAGATCGCGGAGGCGAACGTGGCCGCGTTCAGGGCGGGGTGGAATTTCGGGGAGACGACGGAGGACTTCGCCGTCAGCTACGAGGTGGCACCCGCCTCGCAGGCCTTCCCCGCGGGCACGTACCGCAACATCTCGGGGAATCTGGCCCTGTCCTACGGGCTGATCGCCGCATCCCGGCAGGCGGACCTGCCGCTCTACCTGGGGTCGTATCCGATCACCCCGGCTTCGGACATTCTGCATGAGCTGAGCCGGCACAAGAACTTCGGTGTGCGTACGTTCCAGGCCGAGGACGAGATCGCGGGGATCGGGGCGGCGCTGGGGGCCGCGTTCGGCGGGTCGCTCGCGGTGACGACGACGTCCGGGCCCGGGGTGGCGCTGAAGTCGGAGACGATCGGGCTGGCGGTCTCCCTCGAACTGCCGCTGATCGTCATCGACATCCAGCGTGGCGGCCCGTCCACGGGCCTGCCGACCAAGACCGAGCAGGCCGACCTCCTCCAGGCGATGTACGGGCGCAACGGTGAGGCGCCGGTCCCGATCGTGGCGCCCAGGACCCCGGCGGACTGCTTCGACGCCGCACTCGACGCCGCCCGGATCGCCCTCACGTACCGCACCCCGGTCTTCCTCCTCTCCGACGGGTATCTCGCGAACGGGTCCGAGCCCTGGAAGATCCCCGACGTCGATGACCTCCCGGATCTGCGGGTCCGGTTCGCGACCGGTCCGAACCATGAACTGGCCGACGGCACCGAGGTGTTCTGGCCCTACAAGCGCGACCCGCAGACCCTCGCCCGGCCGTGGGCCGTGCCCGGCACCCCGGGTCTCGAACACCGTATCGGCGGGATCGAGAAGCAGGACGGCAGCGGCAACATCTCCTACGACCCCGCCAACCACGACTTCATGGTCCGCACCCGCCAGGCCAAGACCGACGGCATCGAGGTCCCCGACATCCAGGTCGACGACCCCGACCAGGCGAGCACCCTGGTGCTGGGCTGGGGCTCCACCTACGGGCCGATCACCGCGGCTGTGCGCCGCATCCGCCGCAACGGCCTGCCGATCGCCCAGGCACACCTGCGCCACATCAGCCCCTTCCCGAAGAACCTCGGGGAGGAGTTGAAGCGGTACGAGAAGGTGGTGATCCCGGAGATGAACCTCGGGCAGCTCGCCACCCTGATCCGCGCGACGTACCTGGTCGACGCGGAGTCCCGCACCCAGGTCAACGGCATGCCGTTCAAGGCCGAGCAGCTCGCCGCCGTCCTCAAGGAGGCCATCGATGCCTGAGCCGCTCCTGAACCTGGTGCCCAAGGCCGAAGCCGAACAGTCCATGAAGGACTTCAAGTCCGACCAGGAAGTGCGCTGGTGCCCCGGCTGCGGCGACTACGCCGTCCTCGCCGCCGTCCAGGGCTTCATGCCCGAACTCGGCCTGGCCAAAGAGAACATCGTCTTCGTCTCCGGCATCGGCTGCTCCTCCCGCTTCCCGTACTACATGAACACCTACGGGATGCACTCCATCCACGGCCGCGCCCCCGCGATCGCCACCGGACTCGCCAGCTCCCGCCGCGACCTGTCCGTCTGGGTCGTCACCGGCGACGGCGACGCCCTGTCCATCGGCGGCAACCACCTCATCCACGCCCTGCGCCGCAATGTGAACCTCAAGATCCTCCTCTTCAACAACCGGATCTACGGGCTCACCAAGGGCCAGTACTCCCCCACCTCCGAAATCGGCAAGATCACCAAATCGACGCCGATGGGCTCCCTCGACGCCCCGTTCAACCCGGTCTCCCTGGCCCTCGGCGCCGAGGCGTCGTTCGTCGCCCGCACCATCGACTCCGACCGCAAACACCTCACCAGTGTCCTGCGCGCCGCGGCCGACCACCCCGGCACGGCGCTGGTGGAGATCTACCAGAACTGCAACATCTTCAACGACGGCGCCTTCGACGCCCTCAAGGACAAGGACCAGGCACAGAACGCCGTCATCCGCCTCGAGCACGGACAGCCCATCCGCTTCGGCACCGACAACACCAACGGAGTCGTCCGGGACCCGGCCGCCGACGGCCTGAAGGTCGTCACCGTCATCCCCGAGAACCAGGCCCACGTCCTGATCCACGACGCGCACGCCACCTCCCCGACAACCGCGTTCGCGCTCTCCCGCCTCGCCGACCCCGACACGCTCCACCAGACCCCCATCGGCGTCTTCCGCTCCGTGCAGCGGCCCGTCTACGACACCCTCATGGCCGACCAGCTCGACACCGCCATCGAACAGAATGGCAAGGGCGACCTGGGACAGCTCCTCACCGGCAAGGACACCTGGACCGTTACCGGCTAGTCACACCCGACGTCGAAGGCCCCGGACACCATGGCGGTTTCCAGGGGCCTTCGACGTCACCTCTGCCGTTGCCGGCCCGTCTCACCGAGAGGCGTTCACTGGACGCTCCCGCTCGGGACGGTCTCCTGCTGCACGGTGCCAGAGACGGGGGCCGCCGTGTCGGTCTTCGGCTTCTTGACCAGCGACGGGAGCAGGGGGCCTGCCATGCCGGTCGTGATGAGCGCGACGAGAACCATGATGGTGAAGAGCCGATCGTCGAGGATGTCGAGACTCAGACCGACGTTCAGGATGATGAGTTCGGTCAGTCCGCGGGTGTTCATCAGTACGCCGACGCCCAGCGACTCCCGCCAGGGCAGTCCGGTCCAGCGGGCGGGGAGGGTTGCGCCGACGACCTTGCCGACGCAGGCGACCGTCAGGAGCAGCCCCAGAACCAGCCAGTCGTTCGCGCCCAGGGCCCGGACGTCCACGGAGAGCCCGGTGACGACGAAGTACACCGGGAGCAGGAACCGCGCGATGTTCTGCAGTGGTTGCTGCACGGCCGGCTCCAGCGTGCGCCGGGGATGACGGGGCATCACGATGCCGAAGGCGAAGGCACCGAAGATGGCATGAATGCCGATGAGCGAGGTTGCGCAGGAGGAGAGGAAGACGCCGGTCGCGACCAGCGCCACCAGGTGCAGGGTGCGACCACGCTCTACCAGCCGGCTGGTCACCTTCGCGAGCAGAGGCCGGACCAGCACGGCCATGCCGATGATGTAGACGGCCGACCAGCCGATGATGACGGCGAACCCGCCCGTCGCGCTGCCGGTCGTGGCCAGGCCGATGATGACGGCGAGAAGACACCAGGCGACGATGTCCCCGAGAGCGGCGCTTGCCAGGGCCAGGACACCTACCCGGGTCTGCCCGAGCCCGCTGTCCGTGAGGATTCGGGCGAGAACCGGGAACGCGGTCACCGACATGGACACACCGACATAGAGCGCGAACGCCAGGAACGGCACCTGCTTGCCGGCGACAATCGAATGATCTCCGTAGCACATGGCTGCCGCGCCGATGCCGAGGGCGAACGGGAGGACGATACTGCCGACGGTCACCGCCGCCACGGCTTCTTTCGACTTGCTCAAGAGCCTCGGATCGAGCTCCCACCCGAGGATGAACATGAACAGGAGTAAGCCGATCTGAGCGATCGCCGACAGCAGCGGGCGCGCTTCGGTCGGAAAGACACGTGCGGTGAGATCCCCGGGCAGGAGTCCGAGAAGACTCGGTCCAAGGGCGATGCCCGCCAGGATCTCGCCGATGACAGTGGGCTGCCGCAGGAACCGCGAGACGGACACGAACACGACTCCGGCCGCCAGAATGATGGCGACGTCCGCTAGGACGGTGGTCTGCAGCATTTCCGCCTGTTGGCTGGTCATTACGCACTCCCCCTCGCGACTCAACGTTCGATGAAATCGGCGATGTTGAGTATGCCTGCGGTCGCTGACCGGATGCAAGCGACGAAGTCATCATGTGATGAGCCGGTCGCCCGACTCTCGGGGATGGAGAGGGTCCGTGACGAAAAAAGGCCGACGACGCGCTCGGGTGAGCGTGTCGTCGGCCTGTGGCGCGTGGAATCGCTTCTCGGAACAGTGGCCCGGTGTGGCGACCGGTACCTGGACAGGTGTTACACGATGACTCGACCCGCGAACGCCGCGAGCCGGTCAACAGAGGCCGCGCCCTTTGCGGCAGGCTGCTCGTTCCCGAACGGCAGTCCCTGACGTTCGGCCGGCAGCATGGCGCGAAGCTGGTTGAAGCAGGTGTCGACAACGTCCTGCGGCAGGTCGATGGACTGCCCCGTGGCCTTGGCCAGGTCCCAGCCGTGAAGGCTCATTTCGACAATGCGCGTGGTGACGAGGCGGGGGGCGGGGCGCTCACCCATCGGAGTCTGGAAGACCTTGTCCATCACGCCGTCGGCCGAGAACGCCTCGCGCAGCGTGGCGCGGGAACTCTTGAGCGCCTCCAGTGGATCGTCGCCCGGCTCCTGCTCCGGGGCCGGTCCGCTGCCGGTGACCAAACCGGTGAACATGCGGTTTCCGCCGACGACGTGGTTGATCAACTGTCGAACCGACCACTCGCTGCACGGCGTCGGGGCATCGAAGGGAAGAGGCTTCACGCCGGCGACCACGTTCTCCAGGGCCGCCGCTGCCTGGTCGAACTGTTCAAGAACCTTGTCTTCTGTCATGTCGGTCTATGTATCACCCCACCACGGACTGCGACAACCAACTCTCCTTTGAGCAACAGGATTTCGGGCATCCAGATGCACGCCTCCGACACCTGGAACTGCTGGTCGAGAGGGGAGTGACCTCTCTGTGGCGGTGGGTGAAAGATCAGGTGCTGCGTTGACAGCTCATCGCGAGGGCGTACCCTCCAACGGTCGATGAACTCATCTGATGGTGAGTCTTGGTTCCGTCGCCCGCGCACCGATCTCGACTCCTGCATGGGTCAGCACGACTCCTCGACGAGTTGTCCTTGACCAACAAGTCATCGACTGTAGAATTCATCATCAGGAGAATGGTGAATGGGTCGCAGCGGGCGGCCATGTCCTGTCGAGGACGCGTGGTGCCTGCGGCCGATACGAGGAGGAATCCGTGACAACCGCCCCTCTGACCGAAAGTAAGGTCCTCCTTGCGATCACGGGATACGTGAGCCGGACGTTTCTGGAGGAGACCGAAGGCAGTACTGAGCTGACTGCGGCCACGCCGCTGCTGCAGCTGGGGATCCTCAACTCCCGGAACACCGGACAGCTCCTCGCCTACATCTACGAGGAGTTCGGCGTCACCGTGCCGCCGACCCGGATCACCGGCAACCACTTCGCGGACCTTGACAGCATCAGCGCGATGGTTGTCGAGCTCCACGCAGGGTGACTGACGGCGCGTCCGTCCACCCCGAACTCGACCACCGCCCCGATGGAGCAGGAGAATGACATGAGTCCAGACTTCGATGTTGCGGTCATCGGCGGCGGACCCGCCGGCTCCACCATCGCCTCATACCTGGCGCGAGGTGGAATGTCCGTCGTGGTCTTCGAGGCCGAGAACTTCCCTCGAGAACATGTGGGGGAGTCCCTGGTGACGGCCACGACCCCGGTGCTGCTCGAGATAGGAGCGATGCCGGCTGTCGAGGCCGCGAACTTCCCGAAGAAGTACGGAGCGGCCTGGACGTCCGCCGAGACCCGCTCGATCGACGCGCTCGGCTATGGTGCCGGCCCGCACGACTTCCGCACCGCGGAGATCCGCTTCGACGAGAGGGACCAGCCCGGGGTGGACCGGGACTACACCTTCCATGTCGACCGCTCCAAGTTCGACCTGATCCTGCTCAAGAATGCCGAGAGCCTGGGGGCCACGGTCTACCAGGGCGTCCGGGTCGGCAAGGTCGACTTCGACGGCGAATTCCCGGTGGTGCGGGCGCGTATGGGCGGCCAGTCGGTCGACGTGCCCGTACGCATGGTGGTCGACGCCAGCGGCCGGCGGACGATGCTGGGCAACCAGCTGAAGGTGAAGGTCAACGACCCGGTCTTCAACCAGTACGCGGTCCACACCTGGTTCGACAACTTCGACCGCCAGGCGCTGAACCCCAAGGGTGACCAGGCGGACTTCATCTTCATCCACTTCCTGCCCCTCACCGACACCTGGGTGTGGCAGATCCCGATCACCGACACCATCACGTCGATCGGCGTGGTGACCCAGAAGAAGCGTTTCCAGCAGGCGGAGGGCACCCGGGAGGACTTCTTCTGGGAGACGGTCGCCAGCAGGCCCGACCTGCTCGACGCCCTCAAGAACGCCGACCAGATCAAGCCCTTCAAGGTCGAGGGCGACTACAGTTACGGGATGGAGCAGATCGCCGGGGACAACTTCCTGCTGGTCGGCGACGCGGCACGTTTCGTGGACCCGATCTTCTCCAGTGGCGTCAGTGTGGCGCTCAACAGCGCTCGGATCGCGGCCGCGGACATCCTCGCGGCGCACCAGGCTGGAGACTTCCGCAAGGAGCGGTTCGCGAACTACGAGGCGAAACTGCGCAAGGCGGTGAACAACTGGTACGAGTTCATCTCCATCTACTACCGCCTCAACATTTTGTTCACCGCGTTCGTCCAGGATCCGCGGTATCGACTCGATGTGCTCAAGATGCTTCAGGGCGACGTGTACGACGACGAGGAGCCGCGTGCGCTCGCCGCGATGCGAGAGGTGATCACCGCCGTGGAGAACGATCCGACCCACCTGTGGCGGCCTTTCCTCGGCGAGCTGAAGGCACCGACAGCAAAGGCCAGTTTCTAGACAGAGGCACAGCCGCAGGCGGTGATGGCGGGTGCCGAGCCCCCAGCGCCGCCTCTTCGCGTGTCCGGGGCGGACGGTGTTCCTCTCCCTGTGCGACGTACCGATCCGGCGTCGGCGTGCCCCCGGATTCCCCCGGGCGTCGGGCCGGCCGGGAGCACGACGGCATCGGCTCGCCCCCGTCCACGCACGGTCATCCGCTCCCGTAGGAGAACAGCCGCCGCCAATCCGACTGCGACGTGACATGACAGCGGTCCCCAAGCCCGTTTCCGGGCTCGGGGACCGCTGTCGTCGTCTCAGGCCTCGCCCGCGAGCAGTTGCTCGGAGGTGGCCAATGCGGCCATCAGCCGGTCCAACAGCTCGTCGTCCGGCAGACTTTCCAGGTTGTCACCCGCCGGCGAGAGGTCCGCCTGTGCCTCCTCGTCGGCTCCTTCGGGGCTGTCGTCCATGGCGAGACCGTCCAGCAGATGACGGGCCAGCGCCCGCGCTGTGGGGAACTCGAAGGTCAGCGTGGCGGGAAGGTCTACGCCCAGTTCCGCGTCCAGCCGGGCCTTGAGCGCGACCGCCATCACCGAATCCATACCGAGCTCGAAGAAGCCTCGCTCCGGGGCGACTTCGCTGCCCGTGTCCCCGCCCAGCACGTCGGTGACATGGTGCAGTACCCGCCCCAGCAGGACGTCGCCGCGCAGCTGGGGGCTGAGGGCGAGCAACTCGGCGACCAGCGGCGGCCCATCCGCCTGCGCCACCTCCTCGGGCGCCCGCGCTCCGTCCTCGGCCGCCGGGCCGCAACCAGGCCGGTTCAGCAGGTCGAAGAAGCCGCGGGCGGTCTGCTTGCGGCAGACCTCGGTGAACCGCTGTTCGTCGACCCGGGCCACCGCGGCGTCCGTGTACCCGCCTCGCAGCAGCAGGCCGACGGCCTCGGAGACGTCTTTGGAAGTGAGTACGGTCAGGCCGCTGCTCTCCATCATCAGTTGGTCCCGGCGGGTCAGCGTGCTGTCGTCCGCGGAGGGCATCCAACGGATGACGGCGCCCGCGTACCCGGCGGCCCGGCGGGCGGCGGCCACCGAGGCCAGCGCCCCGTCCACCGCGCCGGGCACGGCCATGCCGACCGAGCCCCAGGAGGCGGCGGCCGAGCCGAGGACGTAGAAGAACTCCAGCGGCATGGAGCGCACAGCGAGTTCGACCTTGGCGGCGAGGCCGACGAGAGCCTGGCCGACTGCCAGGTGAGCCGGCTCTGTCGCGGCCAGCGGCCGGCCGGGCAGCGGGACCGAGGCGACGACGACGCCCCCGATCGGTTCACCGCCGCTGACGCCGGCGAGCACGTCGTTCTCCGGGCCGGTGCCGTCGTCGTCGAAGTCGGAGGCCGACAGGTCGACGACCTTGATGGTCACTCCGGCCGCTGACGTCTCCCCGGCCCACGCCGTGTCCTGGGGCCAGGCCACCTCCTCGCGTGGCTGGAGCACCAGGAGCCGCCGGGCACCCGCGGTCACGAGACGGTCGACCACGGGACGGACGGCCGAGGACAAGGCGCCGACGACCACATACCAGCGGTTCTCGTCGCAGTGGAGTGCGGGCAGGATCTCCGTCGGTGCTTCGGCTCGCATCAGGCGAGGCGCGTACCAGCTGCCGTCCCGCAGCGCGAGCTCGTCCTCGACCGTGTCGGGGGAGGTCCGGGCCGTCAGCGCCGTTGCAGCGGCATCGAAATCCCGCTCGGTCAGGCCCGACAGGTCCAGGCATCCACCCCAGGCACTCGGCGCCTCCATCGCCAGCACCCGCGCCAGGCCCCACGCGGCCGCCTGGCCGTGGTCCACGGGCAGCACGCCCTCGGGGCCATGAGCCCCCCGGGTGACCAGCCACAGCCTGGGCGGCGTCCCGCCGGCCCGCTCCGCTGCGGCGGCCGCACGGGCAGCAGCCAGTGCCGGGACCACCGGGGAATCATCAGGTTTCTGCCCGGTCACCGCGGTGGTCGCAGCGAGCACGATCCCCCCGACGGTGTGATCCGCGAGCAGCGCCGCCCAGTCGGGTTCCTGCCCCACGACCTGTGCGTCCGCCCCCGCTCGGGCGAGTGCCGCTGCGAGCCCGCCCGCCGCGCTCACAGCCTGCGAGCCGGCGACGACCAGCCACCGTCGGGCAGAGACCGAGGCGGGCGCGGATTCCGGGTCCTGCGGCACTGGCAGCTCCACGGGCTGCCATCGCACGGTGTAGAGACGCTGCGCGATCCTCCGGCGTTCGGTGTCGGTCACCGCGGAACCGGCCACGGACGCGTACCGCACTGCGGTCAGCTCGGCCAGGACCCGGCCGTCGCCGGCGGCGAGCACCCGTACCAGCCCGGTGTTGTCGCCATCGGCCACGGCGTGCAGGAGCACGGTCTCTCCATGGGGCGCGCCATGGACCCGCACCGCTCCGACGCCGGTCACGACCAGGTCCCCCTGCGGCAGGCAGGAGGCGAGCAACCCCAGCCCGGCCGTCGGCAGCGGGCCCGACAACCAGGCCCTCCGCTCCGTCCCGGACCGGTACGTGTCATCGGACGAGCCCGTCGAGCCCGTTGGCCGCAGCGAAGCGAGCCGCTCGAACCGGCGGCCCGGCTCCTCGGTCACCTCGGTCACCTCGAAGGAGGCGTCCAGGGGCGAGGCCTCCGGACCCCCGGCCGACCATCCCCACCGGACCGTCGGACCGGACAGGCGCGGTGTCGTCCCGCTGTCGTCAAAGCCCTCACGAACGGGGGCCACCAGCCGCCCGCGCAATGCCGCCGGCTCGACCCGGGCCGGGGGCTCGTTCACGGGCCGCACCAGAGTCGCGCGAGCCACCGGCCGCGCGTCACGAGCACCGTGGCGGCCGGCGACGAGGGTGAGGTGCCAGACGGTGTCGGTGGCGTGCGCGACGAGTTGGGCGCCCGCGGTCGCGGAGAGAGCCGCTGCCGAGACCACGGGCACCGCGAAGTCGACGTCGCGCAGTTCGACAGCACCGCCGCCCAGCAGGTCACTGCCCGCGGCCAGCAGGAGCCCGGTCAAGGCGGCAGCACCGACCGGCTCCCTCGCATCGCCGGGAAGGGCCACCGGGTAGTAGCGCACTGCCGGCGCGTCGAAGGGGGTGACGGGGACGCCGAGCGCCGCGTGCTCCGCGGCGGTCGCTGAGGACGTGGGCGCTCTGGAGGGCGCGGTCGCCGCGAGGGCCGGTGCGTCGATCCAGTGCCTGCGGTGCTGCCAGGGATATCCCGGGGCGGAGATGTGGCGGCCGCGCCCGGCGAGCAGCGCCGTCCAGTCCACGGTGCAGCCGGCCACGTGCAGGGCGGCCGCGGCCCGTACCGGCGCAGCGGCATCCAACCGGCCGTTCACTCCGGCATGTGTCAACTCAGGGGAGAGGGCGGCAAGTTCGTCGGCAGCGTCGGCCAGGCTCGCGTCCAGGACCATCTCGATGCCACGGTCCGAGAGCTGCCGGACCAGGACCGGTCCGAAGGCGGCGGCAGAGCCGGGTGTCCACGCCCTCAGATCAGCGGGCGCCGACGCCAGGTGCAGCGCGACGGCAGGCCGGCCGGACAGGCGGACAGTCGTCGTACCTGCCGCGGCGGTGATGGCCTCACCCAGCCCCAGTACCTCCGCGACGTGCGCGGCGGCGATCTCCCCGGAGCCGCGTCCGGTCACCACGTCCGGCCGCACCCCATGGTCGGACCACAGGGCGGCCATCGCGATCTGCGCGGCGACCGTCGTCACTGGATCCGTGGCGCCACGCAGCACAGCGGCGCGCACCGAACGTCCGAGCACCGCACGGCACTCGGCGTCGACGGTGTCCAAGGCCGCGGCGAAGGCGGGCTCCTGTTCGTACAGCCGCTCCCACGGAAGCCCGCCGACCGTCGGGCCGAACACCAGGGCGAACTGGACCGGTTCGCCTACCTGGGCGATTCCGGTGACCGGCGTGCCGCTCAGAGCGGTCAGCAGCTCCTCACGATTCCTTCCGACGGCCACGAGGCGGTGCTCCAGGTGGCTGCGGCGGACGCCGAGGGTGTGGACCAGATCCTCCGGCCCGGCATCCGCCGCGTTCTCGAGATGGGCCGTCACGCGCTGTACGGCCTCATCGAGTGCAGCAGCACTCGCCGCAGAGACAGCCAGTGCGTAGGCTCGCGCGCTGCCGCGCACGGCCTCCGGCGTCGGCGTCGGCGTCGGCGGCTCACTCAGCACCACGTGGGCGTTGGCGCCGGTGAAGCCGAAGGCGCTCACACCCGCGGTACGGGGATGGCTGGAAGCGGGCCAGGCCGCGCCCTGCGCGGTCACCTTCAGCCGCAGTCGGTCCCAGGGGACCTCCGGGCTGGGCTGTTCGAAATGCAGGTGGGGCGGGATCTCACCGTGCTTGAGCGCGAGCACCGTCTTGATCAGGCCGGCCACGCCGGCCGCGGCCTCCAGATGCGCGATGTTCGTCTTCACGGAACCGACCAGCAGCGGACGGTCGCTTGGCCGGTACGCGCCGATCGTCCGGTCCAGTGCGGTGAGCTCGACGGGGTCTCCCAGCGGGGTGCCGGTGCCGTGTGCCTCGACGTAGTCCACCTCCGCCGGGCCGATGTCGGCCTGAGCGAGGGCCGCGCTGATCACCTCGGCCTGCGCGTCGGCGCTGGGGACGGTCAGGCCGCCGGAGGCGCCGTTGTGGTTGACCGCGCTGCCGCGTATGACCGCGTGGATCCGATCGCCGTCAGCCTGAGCCCGCGACAGTGTCTTGAGTACGAGCACACCGGCGCCCTCGCCGCGACCGTAGCCGTCCGCGGAGGCATCGAACGTCTTGCATCGACCGTCGGGGGCGAGTGCGCCCCCGGCCGACATCGACTGGTACACCGTCGGGGTCAGCAGTGCGTTGGAGCCGCCGACCACCGCGATGTCGCACTCCCCGGAGCGCAGGCTCTGGCAGCCCAGGTGTACGGCGGTCAGTGACGAGGCGCAGGCGGTGTCCACTGCCACGCTCGGCCCGCGCACCCCGAGGAAGTACGACATACGTCCCGCGCTGCCGGAGAAGGTGTTGCCGGTGCCGTAGTAGAGGTCGACCTGCTCGGGATCCCGGGAGAGCATCTGCCCGTAGTCGACCGTGTTGAGGCCCACGAACAGGCCGGTACGGCTGCCGCGCAGCGCCTGTGCGCCGAGTCCCGCGTCCTCCAGCGCCTCCCACGCGACCTCGAGGAAGATGCGCTGCTGAGGGTCCATGCTGCGGGCTTCTCGCGCGGAGACGCGGAAGAAGGCGTTGTCGAACTGGTCGATGTCTTCGATGAATCCTCCGCGGCCGGTGGCCACGTGCCCGGGCGCCACCCGCTCGGAGTCGTCCAGCAGCGCGGCCGCGTTCCACCGGTCTGCCGGAACGTCCCCGGTCGCGTCCACTCCGCCGGACAGCAACGACCAGTAGGAGTCCAGACCGACGGCGCCCGGCAGGCGGCAGCTCATGCCCACGATGGCGACCGGCTCGCAAAGCGCGGGAGGAGCCATGGATCGCGGTGCGGCGGACAAGGTGTCGGCTGCAGGTCCGCAGAGGGCGGGTTCGGCGGCGGCTTCGGGGGCAGGCCGCGCGTTAGCCGAGGACGGGGCCAGCTGCGCCACAGCGACGGGGCGGGCAGCGGCCTCGCCGAGGATCCGATCGGTCATCGCCTCGATGGTCGGGTTTTCCACGCCGGCGCGAGCAGGCAGGTCGACACCGAACTCCGTTCCCAGCCGCGTCACCAGCTCGACAATGGAGAAGGAGTCGAAGCCGAGCTCGTAGAAGCCCCGGACGCGCGACAGCCGCGGGTCGGGCGCACCGAGAACCTCTGCGGCGATCCGCGCGACGGTCCGGGCAGCCTGCTCGTGGCCGAGGCCGGCGGTCTGTACGTCCGCGGGTGATGACGTGGGTAAGGGCGCGGGCGCCAGGGCGGGAACAGGGGCAGGGGCGGGGACGGCCGAGGGAGCGGACACGGGCGGTCGTTGCGAAACCTCTGCCGAGGGAACCAGGGACAGCTCCTCGACAGCGGCCACCAGGCGGTGCTCGGCGTCGAACAGGCGTATCTCGGCGCGCAGGGGGAGGGGCCGAGCAGCTGACGCGGCCGGGTCGCCCTGCTCGCCACGGACGAGGCCGGGGAGCCAGTGGCGGTCTTTGGCCAGCGCGACCGGCGGCAGCGCGCGATGTCCGCCGCGTGCGGGGTGGACGGCTTGCCAGTCGGTCGGCGCACCAATCGTGTAGAGCGAGGCAAGCGAAGCCGCCAGGGTCGACGGCCCGGACTTGCCTCGGGCAAGCGAGGGGACGACCAGGCCCGAGCGGCCACGGTGAGCGAGCGCGTCCCGCAGTGGCCGGCTGAGTACGGGGTGGGGGCCGATCTCGATGAACAGCGCGTCCCGTTCGGTCAGATACTGGTCCACCGCGGGCCAGAACCGGACCTCCTCTCGCACGTTGCGGCCCCAGTACGCGGCGTCGGTGACCGGCTCCGAGTCTTCCGGGTCGACGCTGGACAGCAAGGGGATCCGGGCCGGCTCGGGCACCAGGCCCGACAGCGACGCCTCGAGTTCGTCGCCGTGCCGACGGACCGCGGGGCTGTGGAAGGCGTAGTCGACGCCGAGTGGCATGCACGGGGCGCCGATCCGCTTCAGGTGGGCGACTGCCTGTTCCATCGCGTCCGCCGGGCCCGCGATCACGACCGAGTGCGGACCGTTCACGGTGGCGACGACCACGCTGCCGCCGAACGGCTCCAACGCGGCACGTACCTTCTCGGGTGGTAGTTCGACCTGGGCCATCCGGCCGGATCCGGTGGCGTCCTGCATGATGCGGCCGCGCCGCACCACCAGCCGTACGGCGTCACGCAGCCCGATGGCGCCGGCGGTGTGAGCGGCGGCGATCTCGCCAACACTGTGCCCGACCACAGCGGTGGGTGCGGCGCCCCATGCCGTCCAGAGGCGGCTGAGCGCCACCTGGACGGCGAAGATGGCGGGTTGGGCGAACTCGGTGTCCGCGAGCCGGCTGCCACGCGTGCGGCCGATCTCCTCCACCAGTGACCAGCCGGCGAACTCCCCGACCAGCGCGTCGCATTCATCCAGCGCACGGCGCACCAGGGGCTGACTGTCGTACAGGTCCAGGGCCATCCCCGGCCACTGCGATCCCTGTCCGGAGAACGCGTGGACGATGCGGGGCGCGCGTCCACCGAGCACGTCGCCGGACGCGCCCGAGCCGTCCGCTCGACCGGCGTGGTGGGCGTCGAGCGCCTCCGCCAGCGCGGCGCCGGTCTCGCCGGTCACGGCGAGCCGGTAGTCGTGGTGGGTGCGGCGGACCGAGGCACTGTGCAGGAGGCCGGGCAGTGTGTCGGGTTCGGCCGCGGCGAACACGTCCCGGTAGGCGGCCGACTGCGCGGTCAGGGACTCCGGAGTGGGACCGGAGAGCACGAGTACGGGCAGCGGCTCGGCTTGCGGGGTGCTCGCCTCGTCGACCCTCCCAGCGGTGTCGGCCGGCGGGGACTGGAGGATGACGTGGACGTTGGTGCCGGACAGGCCGAAGGCGCTCACGCCCACCAGCCGGGGCCGGTCGCCCGGCAGCGTGGTCGCCTCGGTGTCGACCCGCACACCGCTGTCGGTCAGCAACTCCATGGGGGTGTCGACGTTGATCTGCGGCGGCGCGACACCGTGCCGCGCCACCAGGATGCCCTTGAGCAGGCCGAGCACCCCGGCAGCGGAGTCGGTGTGGCCGAAGTTTGCCTTGTGGGAGCCGATCCGCAGCGGCCGATCCGGGTCGCGTCCGGCACCGAACACCGATGTCAGGGCGCTGACTTCGAGATGGTCACCGAGCGACGTGCCAGTGCAGTGGGCCTCGATGTAGTCGACGTCCTCGGGCGCCACGCCGGCGGCGGAGAGCGCGGAGCGCAGCAGCATCTGCTGCGCCTCGGCGTTGGGCGCGATCAGCCCGGCGCTACGGCCGTCGTGGACGGTGGCGCTGCCTTTGAGCACTGCGTGGATCCGGTCCCCGTCGGCCACCGCGTCCGCGTACCGCTTCAGTACGACGATGCCGCATCCCTCGCCGCGCACGACGCCGTCGGCGGCGGCGTCGAAGGGGCGGCAGGTCTCTGTCGGGGAGAGCGCCTCGATCCGGCTCATGAAGATGCTGAGCTCAGGGGCGAGCATGAGGTTGACGCCACCGGCCAGCGCGGCATCGCACTCGCCGGCGCGCAGCGCCTGTGAAGCGAGGTGCACCGCCAGCAACGAGGAGGAACAAGCCGCGTTGAGCATCATGCAGGGGCCGTGCAGACCGAAGGTGTACGCGATGCGCCCGGCGCCGAAACTGGCTTCCTTTCCACTCGCGTAGTAGGGGCCCACACCGGCCGGGCCCTTGGCCCTGGCCAGCAGCAGGGTGTAGTCCATACCGAGGATTCCGGTGAAGACGCCGGTCCGGCTGCCCTCCCAGCGGTCCCGGGGGATGCCGCTGTCCTCCATCGCCTCCCAGGCGGTCTGCAGCAACAGCCGGTGCTGGGGATCGATCTCGGCGGCCTCACGCGGGGTGATGCCGAAGAAGCGGGCGTCGAAGACGTCGATGTCGTAGATGAAACCGCCTCGCCCGCAGTACATGGTCCCCTCGGCACGGCCCCGGTCGAGGAACTGCTCAGCCCAGCGGTCGGCGGGGACGTCGGACGTCACGTCCAGACCCTGTGAGATCACCTGCCAGAGGCCGTCCAGATCGCGTACGCCGCCCGGATACCGGCAGCCGACGCCGACGACGGCGATGTCGCCGCGGTAGGCCGCTTCAGCGGAGCTCGAGTCTTCGCGATTGCCCACGGTCATTCCCCCTCGCTCGATGTGGCAGCCGGACCGGAGTGACCGACTGCCCCGCACGGATTTTTCCGAGGCCCGGATGCCCTGGCCGCCACGCATCGACTCACCATATGATGACTTCATCGACTGTGGAGTTTATGTTTGTTGCCGAGAAGTGGTCAACGGCGACAGGTCGCGGCGCCGAGACGGCCCGCCGCCCTTCACGCCACACCCGTACAGGAATTGATCGCCCGCAGGAAACCCGAAACGAGGGAAACGGCCCATGACCTCCGCGCCTCCAGGCGAAGACCAGACCGTGCCCTTCGTGGCCGGACTGCCGCTGTTCTGCCTGCCCCACGCGGGAGGCAACAGCGTGCACTTCCGGAGCTGGAAGTGGCTGGCCCCCTATGCCCGGGTCGTCCCGATGGAGCTGCCGGGACACGGCACCAGGCTCCAGGAGCCACTGCTGGAGGACTGGCAGCGGCTCGTTACCGAGCTGACCGAAGCTGTCGCGACCAAGGCTGACGGCCCGTACGTGCTGTTCGGGCACAGCCTTGGCTCACTGCTCGCCTTCGAGATCAGCCACCGGATGCTGGAACGAGGCCGGCCGCCCGCTCTGCTGGTGGTGGCCGGCCGGAACGGGCCGGGCGTCAACCCGGCCCACCCGCCCATGCACGAGCTGCCGGACGCGCAGCTCGTCGCCATGCTGCAGAGGCTGGGCGGCATGCCGGACGGCATACTGCGGCAGCCCGAACTGCTCCAGATGTTCCTGCCGGCGCTCCGCGCCGATCTACGGCTTGCGGAGCGCTATGCGCGTCCCGGGGTTCCCGCGCTGCCCGTGCCCGTGATGGCCTTCGCGGGTGAGGGCGATCCGATGACGGACGACCTGGGCATGCTGGCCTGGAAGCGTGAGACCACCAAGACGTGCGAGCTGGTCTTCCTGGACGGCGGCCACTTCTTCCTCGGCAGCCCGCAGTTCGCCGGCGCCCTCACCGAGCGGATCGCGCGGCTGGCCCACCCGATCGCCGTGTGAGGCCGCACGCCGCCTGCGGGCGAGTGCCGGCCTTCGCTCAGCCGGCCTCGGGGGCCGTGTCACCCAGAGCCTGGGCGTTGTCCGCGACCCGCGTCAGTATGTCCATGAGGTGGCGTACCTCGTCGAGGCTGATGCCCTTGGTCAGATGCTGCTCCAGCTCGAGCAGCTCCTGCTCGACCGGCTCGTGCAGGAGCCGCCCCTCGTCGGTCAGGTAGAGCCGCACCAGCCGGTTGTCACGATCGTCGCGGCGGCGGGTGAGCAGTCCTGCCGCGGTCATCCGGGTGGCCATCTTGACGATCGTCGGAGTCGTGACATTGACCGCGGCGGCGATCGCCCCGGGCGTCTGACCGTCGTTCTTGTGCAGCGCGGCGAGCACCAGATTCTGCCCCAGGTGCAGTCCGTGGCGTCGTAGAGCGGCGTCCGTGACGGCGCGGAACGTCTTGGAGGCGCGGGTGTACACATCCATGAACTCGCTCACGCTCTACCTCCGATGGCCGGGCGACAGGTGCGCCCGCGTCCGCAGTCTAACCGCCGGGCAGGTAAGTCACTAGCCAGCGAATGACTTGACGGCTATCGATCCCGGTCCCTACAGTCGGCGGCAGAACGTTAGTCGGCAAGTGATGTTCTCTCGTCCCCATCCAGGAGGCACCCAATGAGTTCACCCAGCGCGCCGACGGGGGCGCCTGCGGCCGAGCTGAATCCCCGGCGCTGGGCCATGCTGGCCGTGGCCCTGGTGGCCATGTTCATGGCCATCTTCGACTTCTACGTCATCAACATCGCGACCCCGTCGCTGCAGTCCCAGCTGAACATCGGTGAGGCAACGCTCGAGCTCATCATCGGTGGCTACACGTTCACCTACGCCAGCCTGCTGGTCGCCAGTGGCCGATGGGGTGACATCTTCAGCTACAAGCGGATGTTCATGATCGGCATGGGGCTGTTCACCGTCGCCTCGCTGTTCTGCGGGATCGCGCAGACGGGTTCGCAGCTCGTGGTCGTCCGTCTGATCCAGGGCGTCGGTGCCGCGCTCATGGTGCCGCAGGTGGTGGCCTTCATCACCGTGACCTTCCCGCCGCCGGAGCGACCCAAGGCGCTGTCCTGGTTCGGCGCCACGATCGGTCTCGCCGTGGTCGCCGCCCAGATCCTCGGCGGTGTGCTGCTGTCGGCCGACGTCGCCAGCCTCGGCTGGCGGGTGATCTTCCTGATCAACATTCCGATCGGTCTGGTCACCATGCTGCTCGCGGCCAAGCTGCTCCCCAACGCCAGGGCCGCCCGCAAGCCGAAGCAGGACGTGATCGGCAACATCGGCATCTCGATCACTCTCGGCCTCGCCATCCTGCCTGTCGTCCTCGGCCGCTCCGAGGGGTGGCCGGTCTGGGGCTGGATCATGCTGGGCCTCTCGGTGCCCTTCGCGATCGGCACCGTGATGTACGAGAAGGCGTTGCTCGCCAAGGGCGGCGAGCCGATGCTGAACCTGTCGCTGTTCCAGAACAAGTCCTACGGCGTGGGCATCCTGATCATCGTCGGCGTGATGACCTTCTATTCCGGGTTCATCTTCGGTATGACGATGTTCCTGCAGTTCGGCCTGGGGCTGTCTCCGCTGAGGGCCGGTCTCACCTTCGGGCCGATGGGCCTCGGCTTCGCGCTCAGCTCTCTGATGGCCCGTCCGATGCTGATGAAGTACGGCGTCAAGGTCATCACCATCGGTCAGGTGCTCCTGGTGCTGAGCACCGTGGTGCTGCTGTTCCAGCTGAACTTCTCGGGGACGGACACGTCCGCCTGGGAGATGGTCGTGCCGATGGTTCTCGGCGGCCTCGGTACGGGTGTCACACTGCCCGCGCTCACGGGCGTGGTCATGTCCAAGGTGGCGCCGCAGCAGGCGGGTGTCGCCTCGGGTCTGCTGAGCACCGCCCAGCAGTTCGCCAACACGATCGGTGTCGCCGTCTTCGGCGTGTTCTTCTTCAACGCGCTGGGCAGCGGCCCGACCAAGGGCGACTACGTGCAGGGCCTGGAGGTCGTGGGCTGGTACGGCATCGGGCTCAGCCTCCTCACGCTGGCGGCCACCTTCCTGCTGCCGCGTGGCCCGATGGGCCCGCCGCCGGGGGCCCGTCCGCCGGCCGGCGCCCCGGCCGTGGACGCTCAGGCCCAGGCCACCCCTTCCGTCGGCGCCAAGGCGGGCGGCCAGTAGTCCTGCGGTCCGCGCCCGGGACGGTTGCCCGGGATCGCTTCCCCGGCAACCGTCCGCATCCAGCCCGGCTCTGTCGCAGGTCACCCCCCCGCCCTGGAGCAGAGCCGAACCCCACACCGTCTCACCGGTGTTGGTGCACAACCCGGCGCCCCGTCTCCCTGCTTCGGCCGGAAGGCGGGGCGCTCGGCGTGTGCCGCACCCGCCCGTCGCGTGGAGCCCCTGGCCCCTCGTGGCCCCCGCCGGACGGGACGACATCCCCTCCTTGTACGGCATTCCGTTGACACGCCCGCCCAGACGCGTATCCTTCAACGGGCAGTGAAATCATCAAGTGGTGAGTGGCGGGCTCTGGGGCAGCCCGGTCGGCGTACCCCGATCCGGCGCCGCGGCAGTCCACGTCCCAATCCGTTCTGCCGGGCCTGTCGCACCGGCCACCCCGGGCGGCCTCTGGCTCCAGTGTTTGGAGGGCTGAATGTCAACTGAAGGCGTGTCGGTGGGCGCGGACGAAGCGCCGATATCCCTTGCCGAGGCGGCTGCCGCGGCGGGGTGTCCGGTTCATCTGGGCAACGAGTTCGGAAACGCCCCGTACCCCGTGTACAAGGAAGTGCAGGAGGCCGGGCCGGTACGCCCGGTGATCCTCCGTGATGGCTCCGAGGCGTACATCATCACCCGCTACGACGACGTACGGGCCTGCTACGCCGATCCGCGGCTGAGCAGCAGCCTGGACGACGCCCCCAAGCCGAAGGGGGCCGGCTCTCTCGCGGCCCCGCCGGTCGGCGGCCTGGTGCTGCGGCGCGACGAGGCCTCCGGGCACATGATGATCAATCAGGACCCGCCGGACCACACCAGGCTGCGCAAGCTGGTGGTGCCGTCGTTCGCGGCCAAGCGGGTCAACGCGATGGAGCCCCACATCCTGCGCATAGCCGACGAGTTGCTGGGCCCCCTCGCCGGCGAGGACCGGGTGGAGCTCATCGAGCGCTATGCCAAGCCGCTGCCGGTGATGGTGCAGTCGCAACTGCTGGGCGTGTCGCCGGACAAGCACGAGGCGTTCACCCGGGGCATGGACGAGCTGACCGGCGGCAAGGACGTCGAGGCGGCCCAGGGCGGGCTGGACCTGATCAAGGAGCTGCTGGCCGAGCAGATCGCCCACAAGCGTCTTCACCCTGCCGAGGACCTGCTGACCACTTTGGTCCAGGTGGCCGAGGAGGAGGGGCGGATGGAGGAGATCGAGCTCCTCGCCTCGGCGATCCAGGTCATGCTGGCCGGCTACTTCGGCATTCAGAGCATGATCGGAAACTGTGTGTACTGGCTGCTCAAGTACCCGGAGATGAAGGAGAAACTGCTCGCCGACCCGTCGCTGATGCCTGCCGCGATGGACGAGATCTTCCGCTTCGACGGGCCCCAGCAGCCCGGCTCGAACCGCTACGCGACGGAGGACATCGAGGTCGGCGGTGGGGTGATCCCCAAGGGCTCGCTCGTGATCTTGTCCGTCTCGGCGGCCAACCGCGACCCGAAGAGGTTCCCCAACCCCGATGTGCTGGACTTCGAGCGGGAGAACGCCGCGGACCACATCGCCTTCGGCTCCGGGATCCACTTCTGCGTCGGCTCGCGGCTGGCGCTGAAGGTGGTGGGCCTGGCAACCCTGTCCCTGCTGCAGGAGTTCCCCCACATGCGTCTCGCCATCCCCGAGGAAGAGCTCAACTGGGAGCTGCGCACCCCCTTCCGCGGCCTGGACTCGCTCCCCGTCTTCCTGCGCTGAACCCTGCGGGCGCGCCGCCAGGAGCCGTCCGGTCGTGTCGCCGTGCCGCCCTGCGTCCGGTTCCCGGGGTTGTTTGACTTGCCCTCGCGCTTGACGCGGCGACTCGGCCGGACGGTCAAGTCGCGTTCTGGAGAGGTGTGTTGACACACCACCGTAACATCGTCGAGCATTCATCAAGCGTTGAATTCATCAACTGTGGGTTCCCGTCATTCTGGAGGTCCAGAGTCCATGGCACTCGACAGTGCTCCCGCGAACAACCCGGGGAGCCCCACCTCGCTCGAGGCCGGGACCGGCGAGAACGCAGGCAAGGGACGGCGGTTGCTGGTTGAGGCGCTGCGGCGGATCGAGCAGCTCAACGCTGCCACGGCTGCGGGTGCCTTACGGCCGGCGGAGCCGATCGCCATCATCGGCCTGGGCTGCCGGATGCCCGGCGGCGTCAGCTCCCCCGAGGGCTTCTGGCAGCTGCTGCGGAACGGCGTGGACGCCACTCGCGAGTTCCCCGCCGACCGCGGGGACGCCTCCCAGCTGCACGACCCCGACCCGGAGGCGCCAGGGAAGGCCTATGTGATCCGCGGCGGATTCCTCGACGAGGTCGACCGGTTCGAACCCGGAGTCTTCGGCATCTCGCCCCGCGAAGCGGTCGGCATGGACCCCCAGCAGCGGATGATCCTCCATGTCGTCTGGGAAGTGCTGGAACGCGCCGGCTACGCACCTGACAGCCTCGAAGGCAGCCAGACCGGCGTATTCATCGGGGTGTCGACCACCGACTACGTGCGCGCCCGTCAGGAGGTCGGCGACATTCGCGACGTGGACGGCTACCAGCTGATCGGTGAGCCGTCGTTCGTCGCCGGCCGCGTCTCGTACACCTTCGGTCTGATGGGACCGAGCAAGGTCGTGGACACCACCTGCTCCTCCTCCCTCGTCGCCCTGCACGACGCGTGCCAGTCGCTGCGGCTCGGTGAGTGCGATCTGGCGTTGGCCGGCGGTGTCAACCTGATGCTGACGCCGTACAACTTCGTGCTGCTCAGCAAGTTCCGGGCGCTGTCTCCCGACGGCCGCTGCAAGACCTTCGACGCCTCCGCCGACGGCTACGCCCGCGGCGAAGGGGCCGGTGTCGTGGTCCTGAAGCGCCTCTCGGACGCGCTGGAGGCGAACGACAACATCCTCGCGGTGGTCCGTGGAACCGCCGTCAACCACGACGGCCGCTCCAGCGGGATCTCGGTACCCAACCCGGCCGCCCAGCAGGCCGTGATCCGTTCGGCCCTGGAGCAGGCGAAGCTCGACCCCGCCGAGATCGGCTACGTCGAGGCACACGGAACCGGTACCGCGCTCGGCGACCCCATCGAACTACGCGCCCTCCAGCAGGCGGTGGGCCAGTACCACAGCAAGGACAGTCCGCTGCTGATCGGTTCCGTGAAGACCAACATCGGCCACCTGGAACCGGCGGCCGGCGTCGCCGGACTGCTCAAGCTGGTGCTCTCGCTGCAGCACGACGAGATTCCGAAGCACCTGCACATGACCGAGCCCAACCCCAACGTGGACTGGAACGCCCTCGACATCGAGGTCGTCACCGAGCGCCGCCCCTGGCCCGGCGACAAGCCCGCCAAGATCGGGGCCGTCAGCAGCTTCGGCGCGTCCGGCACCAACGCGCACGCGATCATCTCCGAACCGCCCCGGCCGCCCGAGCCGTCCGAGCAGGCCGACTCCTCCAAGGCCCTGGCCCGCGACGTCGACGTGCTAACCCTCTCCGCCCGCAGCGAGAGCGCGCTGCGCGAGCTGGCGAGCAACTACGCGGCCGCCCTGCGGGAGAACCTCGGCCTGTCGCTCGCCGATGTCTGCTTCACCACACACCTCGGACGGTCCCGGCTGTCGACCGGCGTCGCGGTGGCCGCCACCAACACCACCGCGCTGGCCGACGCCCTCGACGCCTTCGTCGCCGGCCGGCGCGAGGACCGCACGGTGACGGAATCCCTCGCCCCGCACCGGCAGCGCAAGGTGGCCTGGCTGTTCACCGGCCAGGGCTCGCAGTACCCGCGGATGGGTGAACTCCTGCGCTCCGAACCGGTGTACGCGACCGCGATCGACGAGGTCGCCCGCCACCTCGACCCGCACCTCGACCGTCCCCTGGCCGACCTGCTCGCACAAGCGTCCACCGACCCCGACCCCGTCGATCCGTCCTCACCGCTGCACCGCACCGGGTACACGCAGCCCGCCCTGTTCGCCATCGAGTACGCGCTTGCCCAGCTGTGGAAGTCGTGGGGTGTCACTCCCGCCGCCGTGATGGGGCACAGCGTCGGCGAGATCGCCGCCGCCACCGCGGCAGGCGTCATGGACCTGGCCGACGCGTGCAGGCTGGTCGCCGCCCGCGGCCGCCTCATGGAAGCCCTTCCCGCCGGCGGTGTCATGGCCACCATCGTCTGCGACGAGACCAGGGCCCGCGAGGCGATCGCCGACTTCCCGGGCACCGTCGCCATCGCCGCCGTCAACGGCCCCGCCGACACGGTCATCTCGGGCGCGGCAGACGACGTTGCCACCATCACCACCGCGCTGGAGAAGGAGGGGATCAAGCACCGCCTGTTGACCGTGTCGCACGCCTTCCACTCCCCTCTGATGGCGCCGGCCCTCGCCGAGCTGCGTGAGGTGGCCGGGTCGATCACCTACCGGGCACCGAACATCCCGCTGGTCTCCAACGCCACCGGCAGGTTCGTGCGCCCCGGCGAGATCGATGCCGACTACTGGATACGACATGCAGCGGGCGCGGTCCGATTCGCCGACGGCATCCGGGCCCTGTACGACGACTCCTTCCGCACCTTCCTGGAGATCGGCCCCCAGCCCGTCCTGTCCGGTCTGGGCTCGCGCGGCCTGGACGACACGGCCTGCCGGTTCATTCCCACACTGCGCCGCCGTCTGGACGACCGGCAGTCGGCTTACAGCGCGCTCGGCGCGCTGCACCTGCGCGGGATCTCCGTCGACTGGGCTGCCTACCACGACGGCGACCGGGGCCGCCGCGTGCCCCTGCCCACCTACGCCTGGGAAGGCGAGTCCTACTGGTTCTCCCCCGTATCCGAGGCACGTGTCGCACCCGCCGGGGACCCGGTACCGGGTCTCGGACAGCGACTGAACTCGGCGCACCCGGCCTACCAGCTCGATCTGACCGAGCCCCGCTGGGAGCGCGAGGCCCAGACGCGAGCCGAGGGAGGTTCCCGGATCTCGGCGGGCTCGCTCCTGGACGCGGCGCTGGTCGCGGCGAGTGACGGGTTCGGTGGTAACTGGGCCGCGGCCGGCGACGTGGTGGCCGACGAGCCGCTCCCCCTGGACGGAGAGCGGACCCTGCACCTCACCCTCACCGACGAAGGCATCTCCGCCGCCTTCCAGATCCGCAGCACCTCGAAGGCGGAGGAGGCCTCGGCCGCACCCTGGCGACTGCACCTGAGCGGCAAGCTGCGCCGGCGCCCCAGCCCGAACGGACGGGAGTACGTACCCTTCGCCGCCAAGGGCCGCACCGGAAGTGAACTCGACTGGAAGCAGGCAGGGTTGTCGTTCGCCACGGCTGACGTGGTGCTGCATGCCGAGCGTGGCACCGGCGGCACCGAGCTCAGGCTTGCCGGGGGCGGACAGGGGCGGGCCGTCGTCATCGACGCGGCCGTCGCCGCCGTCGCCTGGGCAGCCGGGGGAACGGTCATCGGCGGCCCGGGAGCGATCGCCGAGGCGCTCTGCGCCGACCCCGGCGCCGTGCACTACGTACAGGCCACCGCCGAGACCGCGGCGGACGGTGCGGTCCGCGGCCGGGCCGACCTCTACGGCGCCGATCGCGACTGGCTCGGTACGGTGGACGGCATCGAGATCGCTCTCCCCGCGCCCGGCCCCGCCCCCGAACCATGGAGGGATCCGAACGAGCTGCTCTACCGCATGGTGTGGCAGCCCGCCGAGACCGAAGGGGGCGCTCCCCAGGCCGACCTGCGGGGCACCGAGGTGCTGTTGATCGCCAACGACGGTGGGGCGGCCGAGCGGCTCGCGGCGGCCCTGACTGAGGCCGGCGCAGCACCGACGGTCGTTCCCGCTCCCACAACGGAACCCAGTGACGTGGCAGGCCGGGCCCTGCACAACGAGGCGCTGTCGAACCTGCTGGGTGAGTGGCGACGCCGGCGTACCGCACGTGCCGATCGAGGCACGGCCACGGGCCGGGTTCCTGGCAGGGTGATCGTCCTGACCGGCCTCGACGCTCCCGCGCCAGACGCCACCGACGCCCGCTCCCTGGTCACCTTCCGCGACCGGGCGGAGCTGCTCGCGGTCGGTGTCGTGCAGGCCCTCAACGCCGAGCCCGCAGACGAGCAGATCACCCTCACTCTCGTCACACGCGGGGCGGTCGCCACGGGGGAGGACCAGGTCCGGCACACTCCGGCCGCGGCCCCGCTGTGGGGACTGAGCAGGGTCGTCGCCCTGGAGCACCCGCAGCACTGGGGCGGCGCGATCGACCTCGATCCCGATGCCGAGGACCCCGCCGAGGCGCTCGTCGAGGCGCTGTCCTGGAGCGGTGCCGAGGACCAGCAGGCGCTGCGAGGCGGCGTCCGCCTGGCGGCCAGGATCGTTGCCAGTCACCTCGACGGTGACATCCTGCGCCGAGAGATCGCGGTGCGTCCCCACGGCACCTATCTGCTGACCGGTGCCTTCGGCGGGATCGGCCAGGAGGTGGCACGCTGGCTGGCGCTGCGCGGCGCCGGAAAGCTGGTGCTGCTCGGCCGCACCGAGCTGCCGGACCGCAGGCGTTGGAACCACGCGAGGCTGAAGGAGAGCGCCAAGGAGCGGATTCGGGTGGTCCGCGAGCTGGAGGGCATCGGTGCCGAGGTCGAGGTCATCGCCGCGGACGTGGCCGACCAGGACGCGATCACCACGCTCATCGAGCGGCTTGCCCAAGACGCGGCCCTGCCCCTGGCCGGAGTCGTGCACGCCGCGGGCGTCTCCGGGCCCCAGTTCGTCCGTGAGGTCAGCCGCCTCGAGTACGACAAGGTGTGGCGGCCCAAGGTGGTCGGCGCCTGGGTGCTGCACCAGGCCACCGAGAACGTCCCGCTGGACTTCTTCCTCGGCCTGTCCTCGATCGCGGCGACCTGGGGTTCGCAGCACCTGACGAGTTACGCGGCCGGCAACGCCTTCCTCGACGGGCTGGCCTGGCACCGCCACTCCCGGGGCCTGGCCGCGCTGACGATCGACTGGTCCTCCTGGGAGCTGGAGTCGGCGCTGTTCGACGGGGAGATCGCGGCCTTCCTGGCGGCCACCGGTCTGCGTCCCCTGTCCGCGCCTCAGTCGCTGCGGCTGATGAGTGCACTGCTGGGCAGCACGGAGACGAACCACATCGTGTGCTCGGCCGACTGGCCGACGTACAAGTCGATCCTGGAGGCTCGGGCGGAGCGTCCCGTGCTGCGCCGGATCGAGATCGCCGCCCCGGACGGCGAAGAGGGCGAAGAGGCCGCCCCGATTCTGGGTGAGCTGCTCGACGCGGCGCCCGAGGAGCGGCTGGACATGCTGGGCGTCTACCTCCGTGAGCAGCTCGCGCAGTTGCTGCGGCTGCCGGTGGCCGACCTGGCGGGAGAGTTCCACCTGCTCGACATGGGCCTGGACTCGCTGATGGTGATGGAGCTGATCAGCCGTTGCCGCAAGGACCTCGCCGTGGAGATCAAGAGCCCCGAGTTCTTTGCGACCGACGCCAACTACTGGGCGGTATTCCTCCTGGAACGGATCGAGTTGCGGTACCCCGAATCCGAGATCGCCGACTCCGCGGACGGCACCGCGACTGAAGAAGGCTGGTGAGGTACATGAGCATGCCCATGAAAACGCCCATTCCACGGGAGCGGTACGACGTGGCGATCCTGGGCGCCGGCATCGCCGGGTCCATGCTCGCGGCGGTACTCGCCCGCAACGGGGTGAAGGCACTGCTGCTGGACGCCGGCACGCATCCGCGGTTCGCGGTCGGTGAGTCCACGATCCCGTACACCTCGGCGCTGGTACGGCTCATCTCCGCGCGGTACGACGTGCCGGAGATCGCGTCCCTCGCCACGTACAAGGACATCCGCGACAACATCTCCCGCAACTGCGGCTGGAAGAAGAACTTCGGCTTCGTCTACCACCGCCCCGGACACGCCCAGAACCCGTCCGAGGCCAACCAGCTGGTCCTGCCGGTGGCGCTGCAGACCGAGACGCACCTGTTCCGTCAGGACGTGGACGCGTCCATGTTCAACGTCGCGCTTCAGTACGGCGCGGACGCCCGGACCGGGGTGCGGATCAATGACATCGACATCGACGGTGGCACCGGTGTGGTCCTGAGCGCCGAGTCCGGCGAGGAGTTCCACGCCGAATACATCGTGGACGCTTCCGGATTCCGCTCGCCGTTGGCCAACCGGCTCAGTCTGCGCGAGGAGCCCACCCGCGCGCGGACGCACTCGAGGTCGGTCTTCACACACATGGTCGGGGTCAAGCCGTACGACGAGACGATGTCGGGAGGCCTGCACCGCCAGCCCAGTCGGTGGCACGACGGCACGCTGCACCACGTCTTCGACGGCGGGTGGCTGTGGGTGATCCCGTTCGACAACAACAAGGACTCCCTCAACCCCCTGTGCAGCGTCGGCCTAACGCTGGACCCGCGGGTCCACCCGGCCGGCGACGCCTCACCGCAGGAGGAGTTCGACGCCTTCCTCCAGCGTTTCCCGGATGTGGCCACGCAGTTCGAGGGGGCCCGGGCCGCCCGTCCGTGGGTGGCGACAGGGCGACTGCAGTACTCATCCAAGCAGGTCATCGGCGACCGGTTCTGCCTCACCTCGCACGCAGCCGGCTTCATCGACCCGCTCTACTCCCGTGGCCTGACCAACTCGTTCGAGGTGGTCAACGCCCTCGCCTGGCGGCTCATCGACGCCGCCCGGGACGGCGACTGGGCGATGGAACGGTTCCAGTACGTCGAAGAACTTCAGCAGGGCCTGTTCGACGTGCACGACGACCTCGTCTATACCTCGTTCGTCGCCTTCCGTGACTACGACTTGTGGAACGCGGTCTTCCGCACCTGGGCGCTGAGCACCGTTCTGGCGGCGCTCTCGCTCGAGAACGCGTACTTCGCGTTCGCCACGCACGGCCGGGACGAAATTTTCCGCGACCTGGAGCAGACCCGGTATCCGGGATCACCGTTCCCGATCAGCGAGACGTACAACCAGATGCGCTTCACGGCGCTGGAGCTGTGCCTCCAGGTGGACGAGGGGGCGCTGGCCCCGAAGGACGCGGCGGACCGATTGTTCGGCGTGCTCCAGGAGGCCGACTACGTACCCGCGGCGTTCCGGATCGGTGACCCGAAAGAGCGCTACGTCTTCATCACGCCGCCCAAGATGGCCCAGGCCGCCCGCTGGGCGGGCACCGAGGCTCCCAAGGAGGTCGGCGAGCTGATGCACGGCGCCATGAGCGGGCTCGTCAAGGAACGTCTTCGGAACATGGTGTCCCGGCCCGGCCGCCGGTGATCCCGCTGCCTACCACGACCGACCACGACGGAACGAAGAACGAGGAGAGCTGACGTGATCACAACAACAGGCGAGGGTGTGGACGGCGGCGCTGCGGAGACCGTCACCTATGACGTGGCGATTCTCGGCTCCGGCCTGGCCGGCTCGCTCCTCGCGGCGATCCTGGCGCGGCAGGGCGCCAAGGTCCTGCTGCTCGACGGTGGACAGCACCCCCGGTTCGCCATCGGCGAGTCGACCATCCCGTACACGCTGCTGACGCTGCGGACCCTGGCCGAGCGCTACGACGTTCCGGAGATATCCGCGCTGGCGTCGTTCACCGAGACGACCAAGACCCTGGGCGCACGGTTCGGCGTCAAGCGTCACTTCGGGTTCCTGCTGCACCGCGAGGGCGCCCCGCAGAATCCTCGTGAGGTCAACGAGTTCGGCACCCCGCCGCAGGTCCTGCACGAGGCCGCGCACTACTTCAGGCAGGACGTCGACGCGTATCTGTTCCATGTGGCCGCCAAGTACGGCGCGAAGGTGCGGCAGAACTTCCTCGTCGACGACATCGACTTCGACGGCTCGGGCGTGACGCTCAGCGGCCGACGCGGCGAGTACCGTGCGCGCCACATCGTGGACGCCTCCGGCTTCCGCTCGCCGGTGGCCGAGAAGTTCGGGCTGCGCGAGGACCCGGTGCGCTTCAAGCACCACTCACGGTCGCTGTGGAACCACGCGCTGAACGTCACGCCCACCGACCAACTGTTCGACCACATCCACCCCGAGCTGCGGCCGCCACTGCCCTGGTACGAGGGCACGGTCCACCACATGTTCGAGCGGGGTTGGGCCTGGGTGATCGGCTTCGACAACAACAAGTGGTCGACGAACCCGTTGTGCAGCATCGGCATGACGGTCGACCCGCGCGTCTACCCCAAAGTGCCCGGGATGAGCCCCGAGGAGGACTTCGCCCGGCTCTGCGCCCCCTTCCCGGACATCGCCCGGCAGTTCGAGAGTGCCATCCCGGTGCGCGAGTGGGTTTCCACCGACCGCCTGCAGTACTCCTCCAGCGCCACCGTGGGTGATCGCTGGACGCTGCTCTCGCACGCGGCGGGGTTCATCGACCCGCTGTTCTCGCGGGGCCTGTCCAACACCTGCGAGGCGATCAACATCCTCGCCTACCGGCTGTTGCGAGCGTTCAAGGACGACGACTTCTCCGCAGAGCAGTTCGCCCATGTCGACCGGCTCCAACAGTCGATGCTCGACGTGAACGACGAACTCGTCAACGCGGCGTTCATTTCCTGGGCCGACTACGGCCTATGGAGCGCGATCTTCCGGATCTGGGGCTGGGGGGCGAACGCCGGCACCTACCGGATGCAGGAGTCGCTCACCAGGTTCCGCGAGGACGGCCGTGACGAACACTTCGTCAACCTGGAGGACGTCCCGCACGTCGGCCTGTACTGGCCCGACAACGACGGCTTCGCCGAACTGCACAACCTGATGGTCAAGCAGACCGACGCATTCGAAGCGGGCACCACATCCGCGGCCGAAGCTGCCGACGTGCTGTACGAGGAGATCCAACAGGCCGACTACTTCCCCAAGGGCTTCGGACTGGCCGAGCGCGAGGTCCGCTTCATCGTTCCGACGCCGAAGAAGATGTTCAACCTCGTCCGTTGGGCCGTGAAGGAGGGGGATCCCCAGGTGGCCCGCATGCTCACCGCGAACGCGCGTGCGGTGGCGAAGGCGAGGCTTCGGGGGAAGAAGCTGTTCTGATCTCGCTCAGTCCGTCATCGGCGACCTAGTGGAGGAGAACACATGAATATCGGCCGGCAGGAGTTCGCCGACCCTGAAGAGAAGTACGACATCGCACTCGTCGGAGCCCATCTGGCGTCGAACCTGCTGGCGGCCGTCCTGGCCCGGCACGGACTGCGAGTCCTGCTGGTGGACGCCGAGGTAGACGCCGTGACCCCGGCCGGGGAAACCACCGTCCCGTACACCGCCGAGGTCTTCTTCACCCTGGCCAGGCGGTTCGACGTCCCAGAGATCGCGTCGTTCGGGCTCACCTGCGACCTGCCCGACTCGGTGAGGCGCACCAGTGGTGTCAAACGCAGCCTGAGCTTCCTGCACCACCAGCCCGGGCAGCTGCAGAACCCCGCTCACACGGTTCAGTTCAACGTGCCCGGTGAGCACTCCGAGTGGCACATGTTCCGCCCGGACGTGGACGCGTACGCACACGAGGTGGCGCGCAAATACGGCGCCCGCGTGCCGCGGCACCGCAGCAGGATGACCGACATCGCGCCGCTTCCCGGCAACACGGGTGTGAGCGTCACGACCGCGGACGGAGTCCGCTATCAGGCCCGCTATCTGGTGGACGCGATCGGTATGGAGTCGCCGATCATCGCCAGGCTCGGTGGACCGGATCCGGTGGCGGACATGCGTGCCCGTTCCCGTGTGATGACCGCGCACTTCAGCGGGCTGCGACAGTTCGAGGACGCGGTGCCGCTGGAGAACTACCCCAAGGCGTCGCCCTGGTCGGCGGGCACGATCAGCCACTTGTTCAACGGCGGCTGGATCCAGGTCGCCCACTTCGATAACCACCCCGAGGCCGGCACTCAGCGGGCCTCGGTCGCCGTGAGTGTCGACCCCGATGTCTTCGGCGACCTCCCGAAGGACCCCGAGGCCGGGTTCCGGTCACTGATCGATCGGTTCCCGCAGCTTCGGGAGACATTCTCCGGCGCGGTCGCCACGACACCGTGGAGCACCGACGACGTGTGGCAGCGCACCGTCTCCCCGACGGTGGGCGGTCGGCACTTCCTGTTCGAGCGCTCGGCCAGCCGCAACGACATGTTCCTCTCCCGGGACGTCACGATGGCGGCCGAGTTGGTCTATGCCCTTGCACCCGTACTGCTCCAGGCGGCCCGGACGGACGACTGGTCCCCGCAGCGGTTCGCTCCGGTGGCCGCCTTCCAGGCGGAACTGATCGCCTTCAACGACCGGATCATCGCTGCCGCCCAGATTGCCGCGCGAGACTTCCGACTGTGGAACGCGTTCAGCCGGGTGTGGCTGCTGTGGTCGATGCTGGCGGCCCTGTCGCTGAAGAGCACCCGCAACCACGCTCTCAGCAACGGCGACTGGCGACCGACGCATCGGCTGAGCGAGGGTGCATTCTGGTTCGCACTGCCCCGCGGCCTGCCAGAGCTGCTGGAGCAGACCTTCGCGTGGACCGAGGAAATCCGCGCGGGCCGACTCGCCACGAGCGCCGCCGCCAGCCGGATTTGGCAGGCTCTGGAAGATGCGCCGTTCACGCCGCCTCTTTACGGCTTCGCCGACCCCGACGACCGTTACTACCACTTCACCCTCACCAAGCGGCTCAAGGCGCTGGCCTGGACGAAGACGGTCGCCCCGGCGGAGTTCCGGACGATGCTGACGAAGGAGAACCTGACCAACGTTCCGCCGTCGGCTATGCACTGACGCCCGGGCGCATCATCCCCCAGCAGCATGTCCCAGAGGGTTGAAACCTCTGGGACATGTTGCGCCCGGCTCTGCCGATGGTGATCCGCAGGCGAATACAGGCCAGGCTCGGCGGAGACGGTGAACCAGCTGTTCGAGGCGATCCGCCGCGATCTCACCGGGTGGGCGACAGGCTGCCGAGGTTCCTGGCCGTCTCGGCACGGCGTGGCCCGCCAGACGGTCATGGAGACGATCTCGACGGTGCTGCCCCTGACACTTGACCTCCCGGCTGGCGAAGAGGAACGGGGCGAGGCCCGTCAGTTGTCATCAGTAAGGCGCGGGTGAACATGCATCGCAAGATGTTCAAGATGGCGGAGTTCACCGGCCTGTTCCCGCTCGCGGTGCTGTCCGACTGCGTCGTCTACCCGAGCCCCGGCCCCTCCCCGCTTAACTTCCTGCCCTACAGCGCCTCCGGCAAGCCGATCCCGGGCGCCTTCCGCCTCGGTCCCACGCCGGGCCTGGCCAAGGTCGAAGGCGTCCATCAAGGGCGACGGCCACGACGCCAAGTTCGACGAAGGCGAGTAGAGCCGTGGACGCCGGCAGCGCCGGCCAGGAGACGTTCACGAAGGAACCGTCCAAGACCCTCAAGGGCCAGATAGGCTACCTGATAAAGCAACTCAAGAGCACGCGGGCCGTCGCCCAGGAACTCGGGGTCAGCCAGCGGTCGGTGGAGCGCTACCTCAAAGGCGACCGCAAGCACCCGCCCAAGGCCATCGCCGACAAGATCAACGCCGCCGTACGCTCGCGTCGGCAGTCCCAGGTCCGCAAGCGCCGCCGAAAGCAGGCCGCCGAGACCGGCGGGATCACCGTGGAAACGGCTCCTCCCACCGCGGGCAGAAGGCCGCCGACCGGCTGACCAGCGCTTTCCCAAACGCGGTCATGGTGCACACCCCGATCGGCCGCATGTCCTACGAATCAGCTCGCGATCTTCCCTCATTCCTCGAACTGGACCGGCAGCTGAAGTTGCTGCGTCTGCTCGGGAAGGCCGGCCGGGAACAAGCAGCGTCGATCGAGACGCAGATGCGTGAGTTGGCGGACACCGTCGATGCCTTCTACCAGCTGCTCGGCGACAAGCACTGGATCTTCCACGACCGGCTTTCCCTCACGGCGGTGCGTGCCGTCCTGGAGACCGCGGGCGGCGACGTGGACCGGCCGAGCAGCTGCTGATCGAGCACTACCACGACCCCGAATGCCTGACGCTCATGCTTCTTCCCCTGCGGAAACTGCCTGATGATCTGCGATTTTTTGGCGGTGGTGGTTCGGCATTGTGATGTCAGTGCGGTAGCTGCGGTGTTTGTGCTGTTCAGATGGTCGCGGTGAGTAGTTCGGGTGGTGACACAGTTGCCGATTTCGTGCTGACGTTTTTGGTGATGATGCGGGTCGGTTTGTTGCCGGTCGGTACAGCATGGGTGTGTTGTTGCTGGTCAGGGCTGTGCTGGCAGGGGGTGGGTGCTGAGAGTTGGGGACGGGTGTCCTGTCTCTGTGAGGTGTAGGCAGTCCCGCTTTTCTGTAGGCGTGTACGGCTCTGTCTCGGTCATGTGTAGGCACAGCGACGACCTCCACGTCGTCACACAGGCCATCGCCGAATTCCACCGCTGCTTCCCGGTGCAGGCGCCCCTCCGAGGCACCAGCCGCACATGGCTCAGCACGACCACCGAGGCCACAGCAAGACAGATCGAGGCCCTCCTGAACCCTCCGAGAGACACAACCCGCGTCCACGGCCAGATGAGACATCGAGGCCCATCGACAGATCGGCGTCCTCGACTGATCACTCAGCCCCCGAGCGAGTGGGAGACCATATGACCGAGCCGAACAGGACCCCTGGTTGACCTTCACCTTGGGGGAGGCCACGATGTCTGCCCCGGTGACCGCGTGGATGGTCAGCGCTGTGGCGTGCAGGGGGTGTGCCACCGTGGTCAGCCGTGCGGCGAGAACGTCTGCTGGTGTGTGGTCACGCCCTCGCGCGGACGGTGCGCCGCTCGTTGTGGAGGCGAGCTCGGGTGCGCTTTGGCACCGGGCGCGTGCGGGACGGTCTATGACCATGCCGGCGGGCGGCGTCTGAGGGCTGATCCACTGCCCGTCGTCCTGGCGAGGGGTTGGTTCGATGTGCCGCTGCTGTCCGATGTTTCGCGTGCCGGTCAGTGAGGGGTCTGTCCGGTCAAGAGCGATACGGGCCTGGGGGAGGGTCTCGATGATGTGGTGCGGGGTTTCTTCGAGGAGCGTTCTCAGGGCCAGGCCGGCCGGTCGGTGCCAGAGGAGGGTGAGGCGGATACCGCACCGTTCCCGCAGGGTCAGCAGTTGTCTGAATCGGGTGGTGGTGAGGCGGTCGGTGCGGCAGACGATGAGGTGCCCGGTGCGGTGGGTGAGTATCCAGGTGGCGACGGCGTCCCAGGCGGGGCGCTGGGAGTCGGCCCATGTCCCGTACGTTTCTCCGTCTTGGGGGAGTCGTTTGCCCAGGGCGTAGAGGAGGTCGTGGGCGAGGGCGGCGGGTGCTCCGTTGGCGGGGCTGGGGTCGACGGTCAGACGACCCAGGACGGGTTCGTGTGCGGTATGCGCGGCGGCCGTCCATGCGGGGTGGTCGTCCTTGTCGTGGATGACGGTGACCGGTGGTGGGCCGCCGATGGTCACTACATGCCGCCGATTTTGCTGTAGACCCAGCGCACGAGGTCTTCGTCGACCTCTATGAGGTTCAGTTTCTTCATGCCGGCGAGGATGTGGGTGGTGATGTTGGCCCAGTTGCGGAAGCTGCCGTGGGCGGCCTGCTTGTCGATCGCGTCGATCAACACGGTGTCCACGTTCGCCCAGACGGGGTGGAAGGCGGGGATCGTCTCCCTCACTTCGTCCTTGGACATCCGGGTGAACTCCTGCCAGATGAAGATCCGGGAGGCCAGCATCGGCTCACGGCGCAGGACCTTGTAGCAGCCGTCGCCCCCGGCGAAGATCACCGCGATGTTGGTGCGTTTGTCGTCCCACAGATGGCGCCAGAACTCGAACCCGGTCTTCTTCATCCACTGCGCCTCGTCACAGACCAGGACCCGGAACTCCTCGGCGAGCGCCTCCTTGAGGAGGGTGTCGAACTCGATCGGGCGGGCCGGCGGCTCACCCGGCAGCCCCAGCGCCTGGAAGAGACCGTGGCGGATGTCCCGGGGAGTCGGTCCGGCCCGCAGCTCCAGGCGATGGGTGATGTCCGGGGCGAGATGCCGCAGTGCTGAGTTCACCGACATCGTCTTGCCGGATCCGGCCGGCCCGTAGACGCACATCATGGCTTTCGCCTCGATGACGGCCTCGATGTTGTCCCGCGTGGTCAGCAGCGTGTCGGTGCCGACCAACTGCCCCTGCTCCAGGCCCAGGAAGTGGTCTTCGCTCTCGTCGGGCAGCAGCCCGTAGTCCAGATCAGCGATCATCAGCCTTGGTCCTCATCAGGAGTAGGTGTGCGCGGGGGCTTCGGGCGGGCCCAGGTATCGGGCGCGGGGCCGTGCGGAACGAGACCGGGGCGGGCCAGCGCGCGGCGGTCCGTCTGCGCTGCTGCGCCCAGTTCCTCTTCGGCCTGCGCGGAGGTCGGGGAGGTGAGAGGCCTGGGCGGGGCGGCGGTGGTGGAGGCTTCGAAGCGCTGGCGGCGCAGTTTCTCCGCGGCCTTCAGATCGGCCTTGAGCCGCCGGGCGGCCGCGGTCCGTGCTGCCTGGACGGAGCGGATCTGCTCCCGGCTCGCCGCAGCGGCCAGGAACGCCGATCCGAGGTGGCGGCCGGTCGTGGCGTCGAAGACTTCGATGGTGTCGTCGTGATGGGGCAGGTGCCGTACCGAGACCTTGGTGCCGGTACGGCCGTTCATCCAGGGGCGAGGTAGTCCCGGCGGCGCCACCGCACCCCGCTGGTGCTGATCGTGTACGTACGGCCGTCGTCCTCCAGGGCGAACGTCGCCAGCTGCCCTGGGGACACATCCGTGAGCGGTGTCGCGTCGGCCTGCCACGCCTCGACTGGCGTCTTGCCGTTCAACGCGGACGGGTGGTGGCGGGTGTTCCACCAGGTCACCCAGTCCAGCAGCAGCCCCACGAACGCCTCATACGTCAGAGGCGGGGCGTCGGGGTCGGCGAGCCGGCCACCGGTGAGTTTCTGACGGCCGGTGTAGCGGGGGAGGGAGACGAGGAACATCTCCTCCACCGCGTCGTTCAACGCCTCGATCGAGCCCTTCAAGTGCGGGGTATAGGCAGGCAGATCGGTCACGGGAACGGCGAGCGCACCCATCGCCGCGGTGACCGTCGCACACAGGAACTCCTTGCCGCGATCGACCCGGATCTGACCCGGCAGCCCGCCCACCGGACCGAACGGCTCGCTGCGGGTGATCGCGATCCGCAGGGACGCCAGCACCGCGTCCCGGCTCGGAGCGTGCGCGGTGACCGCGGCCCCGGTGATCGCCTTGGTGACGCAGTCGATGAACCAGGTCACCCACGGTGTGGCCAGCTCGCCTTCTACATCGACTTCGACAGGCACGTGCTTGTGGTCGCCCTCCCACACCGCATTGCGGTGCGTCGGCGGGCGCTGCCCGAACACGTCGTGAGCACGGCGGGCGGCTTCCCCGCTCTTCAGCCCGGCCCGCTCGCCGCGGGTCAGGTCCCGGCGGATCGCCCGGTGCAACGTGGAGAGCGAGGGCACCGCGGGAGCGTTCGGATCGTCGGCCGCCCGCTGTACCAGCTCGGCGTGGACTCGGGAGGCGTTACCGCCCCACAGCGCCAGCAGCCGCCGGACTTCCGTGGTGACCGTGAAATGGGGCGCCTCCACCCGTGCGAGGCGGTGATCCTCGCGGGCAGCGGCCAGCCACCGCCACACTGTCCGCTCCGACTTCCCCAACGCCTTTGCCACCAGGCGCACATGCGCGGCGCTCAGCTCACCGCGGCTGTCGAGGTCCAGCAGTCGGGGCATTGCCGCCGCCCGGCCCGACGCTGGCGGGAACACGGCCACCGGACCGCTTTCGCGATCACCATCACGCCTTCCCTGCATCATGGCCCTTCCCACGAGAACCGGACGGCATGAACTGCCCTCCAGGCCCCAGGTATCGCAGCCCTTCGGCACCCTACTGACGTGAATCGGCATAAGACTGACAGCAGCCATGGTCATCCGGTACAGATGTGCCTCCACGTGGCGCCCAGCATGGTTGATCTGGTGCTCTGCACGGACGCCGACGCCCGCGTCTTGTGGCCGGGGTGCGTATCCGGTGTCACTGACCCAGGTACGGGGCGTGCTGCTCGGACGGTTCGGCCGGGTGCAGGCACGTCTATGGGCACGTGGTCATGTGTGGGTACGTGCGGGGGAGCGGCGGGTGCGGTGGCGTCGGGTGGTGAGGCTGTTGATGTCTGTGGTGGCCGCGGTCAGGGCGTCCAGCCTCTCACCCCGTCCAACTGACCGCCGTCCGAGGGATGAAAAGTCATACCGGACAAGGAGATGAGCTGTCCGCACACAAGGAGATCAACTCTCCGCTCACCCGGACGTCCCACTCTCCGTGGACAGCGACTTCGACGCCTACTGGCGCTACCACCAGCAACGCGATCACCTACGGTTCACACCATCCGCTACCGCGACATACTCGCCCTCGCCGCATGACCAACAGCCCGGGAACAAGGACTGCCCGCGGCGTTAGGGTTTCCGGGACAGGCCATACGGCACGCTGCACCCCTGGGGACGAAACAGTATGGGACACGGAGCGCGGAAGCAGCTGGCGGAGCTGCTCGGCGACGCACAGCGGCGCGGGGACTTCAGCACCCGTATCGAGATGTCGGCCCGCGCGCTGAGCATCGAGGTCGACGGGGTGGGGGAACTGCCGCTGCCGCTGCGTGCCCCGGTCACCAAGAAACTGATCGCGCAGGCCCGGCAGGCATCCTTCGGCCGCGGCGAGCAGACCCTGTCCGACACCAGCGTCCGCGACACCTGGGAGATCACCCCGGACCGCATCACGCTCGGCGGCACCGACTGGGACCGCACCCTGGACGGCGTCCTCGACGGTGTCCGCACCGCGCTCGGTCTGCCGCCCACCGTCGTCCTACGTGCCGAGCCGCACGCACTGCTCGTCTACGGCAAGGGCCAGTTCTTCCTGCCGCACCAGGACTCCGAGAAGGACGACTCCATGGTGGGCACCCTGGTCGTCTCGCTGCCCTCGCACCACACCGGCGGCGAACTCGTCGTCTCGCACGCCGGCCGCAGCGTCGTCCATCAGGCGTCCCGGGAGAAGCTGACCTTCGCCGCCTTCTACGCGGACTGCCTGCACGAGGTCAAGCCCGTCAAGTCCGGCTACCGCGTCACCCTCACCATGAACCTCCTCGCCGAACGCATCCGCCCGGCTGGCGAGGACGACGGGGACTCGGTCGCCGATCTGGCCCACTGCCTGACCGAACACTTCACCGAGCCGGCCGAAGAGCGCTACGCCTACGGCCGCCAGAAGGCCGCGCCCCCGAACCGCCTCGTGTACCTCCTCGACCATGAGTACACCCAGCGCGGCCTGGACTGGGACCGCCTCAAGGGAGCCGACGCCACCCGCACCGCCCTGCTCCGCCAGGCCGCCGCAGAGACGGACTGCGAAGCGGTCCTCGCGTTGGCCGAGGTGAAGGAGACCTGGGACGCGCATGCGCCGTACGACCGCTACGACTACTACGGCGAGGTCGAGCACTACGGCGACTGCGAGGACGAGGAGTGCGAGGGTGAATGTCTCCTGGACCCCGACGGGGAACCCGGTGCCGAGCGCAGCCGCAGCGGCGACTTCTCCAGCTACGAACTGAACGAGCTGATCGACGACGAGATCACGCTAAGCTGGTGGACCCGCCCGGACGGCACCGGCGGCGAGCAGATCAACCTGCCCGTCGCGTACGCCGAGGTGTGCGCCACCACCGAGAACAAGGACCTGACGCCCTACCAGTCCGAGTACGAGGGCTACATGGGCAACTACGGCAACACCCTCGACCGCTGGTACCGGCGGGCCGCCGTGGTCCTGTGGCCCCGGCAGCGCTCGTTCACGGCCCGCGCCGAGGCCGGCTCCGAGGGCGCACTGCGGGAACTTCAGGGCCACCTGGATGCCGGGGACCTCGACCGGGCGCGCACGCTCGCCCAGTCGCTCGCCCCGTTCTGGAAGCACCACGGTTCGGGCGAGGCGGCCGCGGCGCTCTTCGCCGCCGCCCTGCCCGTCGCGGTGGGACTGCGGGAAGCGGACACTGCCACGATGCTCCTCGCGCCTTTTGGAGTGGAGGCCTTGGGTTAGCGGCACGCCCCGGGTCTCGCGGCAGCGGCCGCGCGGTACGGACGGACGTGGGCCCGCGGGGCCGTCAGCAGCTGGTTCGGCACGGTTGGCGCGTACACCGGGGCCGGCCGCGCGGCGTGGCTCGAATCGCTGCCCGGCCTGTGCACCGCGCTGCGGGCCGTCGACGGCGATGGGGACGCGATGGCCTCGCCGCTGGCCGAGGGTGCCTGGCAAGCAGTCGAGCAGCAGCTCACCAGCTGGCTCGGCGTAGGCCGCGAGACGGAGCGCCGCACAGGCATGGAGGGGCTCGGCGCATCACTGGCCCGCGTCCTGCAGGCGGCAGGGCCCGAGACCGCCGACACCATCGCCGCCACGCTGCGCGGCCTGCCGGACACCGCCCTGGAATGCCTGCTCCCCGCCCTGCGCACCGCGGCCCGCCAGCCGACGACCATACGCGACGGCGCACCCGCCGCCCGCGCCTTCCAGACCCTCGCCGACCACTGCGAGGACCGGCTCGCCGCGGCCCTCACCCGCCCCGTACGCGCGGCCGACGACTGGTCCCTCACCCCGGCCGGGACATGCCGGACTGGCTGCGGACTCTGCCCCGACTTGGACGCCTTCCTCACCTCCCGTACCCGCCACGTCATGGAGTGGCCGCTCGCGAAGGACGGACGCCGCCACCTCCACAGCCGCATCGACCAGGCCGGCCTGCCCGTCTCCCACACCACCCGGCGCCAGGGACGCCCCTACGTTCTGGTCCTGACCAAGACGGACGCCGTCTTCACCCGTGAACAGGCGACCCGTACCCGCGCCGAGACCGACCTGGCGTGGCTGCGGGACAAATGGCCCCGGGCGTGCGGCTGAGAGGTGACACATCCGTACCTCTCCCCGACAGCGATGACGAGAAGAGCGAAGGGCGCGGGCAATGCCGTTGCTTGAATGGCTAAACCAGTTTGGGTACGAGGGTGATGGCCTTCGGCTGGACGCGGCGGGTCGGTTTGAGCCTCCCTGGCCCTGCCCTGCCCCGCTGCCCGTCCGGCGCCGCTTACGGCCAGCGCATTTCGATCTCGGACAGTTGCTGCACCCGCTCCGGCGGCAGCGTGGCGGCCCTGCTGCGCTGGTTGCTGATCCACGATCCCAGCTTGAGGTCTCGTTCCTCCTGGTTCTCGCGGCCGTCGCCGGTGACGATCCGTTCGACGTGTCCCCTGGGCACCCGAAGGTGCCCCTCTCGTTCGTAGTACTGGCGGGCGCGACGGTTCTGAAACTCATCGACGAGCACCAGGACCGCTTCGGGGCCGAGCCCGTACTCCGGGAACTGCACATCCCCGCCTCCACCTACTACCGGTGGCGCCGCACCGGGCACGAGCCGTGCGAACGGCACCGCCGGGACGCGGAACTCACCGAGCGGATCCGGGAGATCCACACCGACTCCGGGGGCATCTACGGCTCCCCGCGCGTGCACGCCGTACTCAAACGCGAGGGCACCGCGACCGGCCGCAAACGGATCGAGCGCCTGATGCGCGAGGCCGGCCTCCACGGAATCAGCCCCCGCCCACGCGGCAAAGGCTTCACCCGTCGCGACCCGGCCGCCACTCTCGCCCCCGACCTCGTGGACAGGAACTTCACCGCACCCGCACCGAACCGGCTGTGGGTCACCGACCTCACCATGATCACCACCGATGAGGGGCCCCTGTGGCTCTCCGCGATCCGGGACGCCTTCTCCCGCCGCGTGGTGGCCTGGGAGACCTCCGCCCGAGCGGACGCCGACCTGGTCCTCTCCTCGCTGGAGTACGCCCTCGCCAGCCGGGAAGTCGAGCCCGGCAAGCTCATTCATCACGCCGACCACGGCTGTTAATACACATCCATCAAGCTCACAACACGCCTGCTGCGGGCGGGAATCGAGGCATCAATGGGCTCGGTGGGCGACAGCTACGACAACGACCTCGCCGAGAATCTGTGGATGCTCATCAAGACCGAGTGCGTCCGCGGCCGCGTCTTCGAAACGAGGGCCGAGGCGAACCTCGCACTCTTCGAGTACATCGACGGCTTCTACAACAGCCGGCGCATCCAGAAACGCCTCGGCTACCTCAGCCCCATCGAGTTCGAAGAGAAGCATTACGCCAACCAGGCGACGACCGAACAAGCGAACGTCAAACCCCGCCAACCCGCCCTGAACAGCTAATCAGCACCTCCCGCACAGCGGGGGAACCTCAGACCGGGAGCCCTTCTGCCTGGCGCTGTTCGAGGTCCTGGGCGCGCCGGGCGGCGGCGCGGGCGTTCTTCAGCCAGATGCCGACTTTGTACCCCTGGTGGGCGGCGTCGAGCGGGGCCAGGAGGTGGCCGTGTTCGGCCGCCCATCCACGGGCGGCGGACAGGCCCTCCTCCCACGCGACGTCGAAGTGGGACCAGATCATGCCGAGCTTCTCCAGCTGCGCGATGCGGTCCTCGTCCATGTCCCCGCGGGCGTAGAAACGCCGGCAGTCGGCGGTCCACTGCCCCAGCGGGAAGTTCGCGAGCGAGGCCGGCCAGCCGACCCCCTCGGCTTCCTCGCCCTTCGATACGCGGTAGGTGAACGGGACGCGCAGGTCGCCGTGTTCGCGGGCGTAGATGACGGCGGCCTCCACGCCGCGTCGCCAGTGCTCGTGTTCGGGGTTGAGGACCCGCAGGTTGATGAACGCCGTGAGGGCGGCCGGGTCGCGGGGCGTGGAGAACTTCAGCAGCGCCTTGGCGGGGGCACTGACGCCACCGGAGCCCTCGCCGATCCCACCCGTGCTTTTTCCGCTCTCGTCCCTTTCCACGGGCTTGTAGCGGCTCGGGGCCTGCTGCTCCGCGAGGGTCTCCACGATCCTCGCGTCGTGTGCCCGCAGCGCCTCCAGGAGCTTGGCGAGCCCGCCGAACGCGCGGGATGTGAGCATGTTGTCCGGCGTCTCGCCGGGTCCGAGCAGCACCGGAACCACGAGCGAGGCCATCTTGCCCTCGCCCGGCTGCATCCGCAGCGCCCGGCCCACTGCCTGGACGAGGTCCGGCATGACGGTGAGGCAGCGTGAGTTCATGACCTGGGGTGCCTCAGTTTGAGCGAGACGGGGATGGGTTGGCTGTCTCGCTCAATCCGAGGTGTCGCGCTTTCGGGAGGACAGGCTGAGCTGAAGGCTGAAGGATCTTTCGTTCAGTCTGGATGGGCGGCGATCAACCCCACTGTCAACGGGCGGTGTTCTCTGCGTGAGTGTCCGAGGCCATCTGCATAGGGGCAGCGGCGACCAGCAGTGCGGCGAACACGATGGGAGCGGCTGTCTGGTACCCCATCCAGACTTCACCCCCGGCGCTGCTGCCCCGCCATGCCATCAGGAGGCCAGCCAGGGCCGCCAACACCCAGCCGCTGTCGTAGGCAATCATGAGCTGCGTGTAAGTGCGCATCGACCGGCTGCGCGTGTATTTGATCTCGATGCCGCCGCCGATCAGCAGGGCCACGCCTGAGACAGCCATCAGCCAAGCTGGCGTGCCGAGTAACCGGCCGAACGGGGCAGCGCCGGCGATGCAGACAGTGCCGAGCAGCACCTTGAAGGCGCCATCGGCGATGGCCCCCACCGTCTGGCGGGTCACCCGCGATGCCATGACCTGGGCCATGAGCGTCCTCCTTGAAGCTCGTCCCGATTGGTTTCGTAACGAGATTACGGCAATAATCAAACTATGAGAATGACGAGAGCGGAGGCCAAGGAACGCAACCGCCGGGCCTTGCTGGACGCTGCGTTCCAGGTCGTTTCCCGGGACGGGTACCGGGCCAAGCTTGAGGAGATCGCCGAACGCGCCGACCTGACCACCGGCGCCATCTACTCACTGTTCGGGAGCAAGAACGGCCTGGTGGTCGCCCTGGTCGCCGACTACCTGCGGCCGTACTACGAAGAGATCGAGCAGGCCGTTCCCGCTGGACTTGATCTGCTGGAAGCGGTCGACGCCTTCGCCCGGTACTATCGGCGCAGTTGTGACGCTCCGGACGCGTTGTCTCGCCTGTCGCTCCAGATCACCTTGCTGGACATGGCCCTGCATGACCCAGACCTGGGGTCCCAGCTCGCCACGTCCATCCGGTCGCAGGAGAACCATCTGATTGCGCAGTTCACCGGAAGGCCGCACAACGGAAGCACCGTGACGTCGCAACAGGCACAACGCCTGACCACCGCGCTCAGGGCACTGTTCGTCGGCCTCAGCCAGGGCGTCCCCCTCGGTCTCGCCCCTGGTGCCGACGAGCAATACTTCGCCGACACTGCCCGCGCTCTGGCATCCGAGATGTCCCTCATCGATCACGACGCGGACGCTTCGGGGTCTGTACAGCGAACGGTGGGACTCGGTTGATTGTTTCTACCGGCGTCCGGCAGTGAGCCGGCCGTCGAAGGTGATGTCGAAGGCTTGGAGTGCGGCTTTCCAGCGCATGGTCCAGCGCTTGCTTCCGGTGCCCTTGGGGTCCAGGCTCATCACCGCGAGGTAGACGCACTTGAGCGCGGCCTGTTCAGTGGGGAAGTGCCCGCGGGCCCTCACGGCCTTGCGGATACGGGCGTTGACGGACTCGATTGCGTTGGTGGTGCACACGATTTTCCGGATCTCAATATCGGACTGGAGGAAGGGGACGAACTCCGCCCAGGCGCTTTCCCACAGCCGCACGATCGCCGGGTATTTCCTTCCCCAGGCCTCATTGAACTCCATGAAGCGTTCCAGGGCGGCGTCCTCGGTCGGCGCGGTGTAGATGGGCTTGAGCGCCTTCGCGATCTTCTCCCAGTCCTGCCTGGCCGCGTAACGGAAGCTGTTCCGCAGGAGGTGAACCACGCACGTTTGCACGATCGTCGCAGGCCAGACCGTGTTGACCGCGTCCGGAAGACCGGTCAGGCCGTCGCAGACCAGCATCAGCACATCACGGGCGCCCCGGTTCTTGATCTCGGTAAGGACCTGCAGCCAGTACTTGGCGCCCTCGCCGCCGTCGCCGACCCACAGGCCCAGGATGTCCCGATGCCCCTCCGCCGTCACGGCCAAGGCCATGTAGACGGGCCGGTTGGCGACCTGCCCATCCCTGACCTTCACGTTCACGCAGTCGATGAAGACGACCGGATACACGCCTTGAATTCGATCGGTGGTTGCGAACATCCAAGGGGAGATGGTTCGCATGCCTCGTGGAGGAGCCAATCGCATGCCGTCGTCGGCCAGACGGCGGTACTTCGAGCTGCGGCGCAAGGGCCTGAAGGGGGCAGCGGCCGCCCGCCAAGTGGGCGTATCGGTGAGCTGCGGGTCCAACTGGTTCATCGATGCTGGAAGCATGATCATTCCTGACCCTCCCATCTCGCCACGCTTCCTGACCCAGGACGACCGGATCGCCATCGCCGACGGTCTGCGCGCCGGGCGGAGCCCGGTCGTCATCGCCGCCGAGATCGGCAAGAGCGTTTCGACGGTCTACCGGGAGATTGGACGCGGCCGGAAGGAGAACGGGGAGTACGAACCCTGGTGGGCACACAACCAGGCGCTCCTGCGTCGCCAACGCCCCAAAGAAGAGAAACTCCGCGACCACGGACCCCTGCGCGCGGCAGTGCGCGAGAAGCTCGACGAGAAGTGGTCCCCGCAGCAGATTGCTCGACACCTCGCACGCGAGCACCCGAACAACCCTCGCATGCGGGCCTGTCCGGAGACGATCTACCGTGGCCTGTTCGCTGGCCTTCTGGGCAAGCGTGAGGGCCGACTGCGCACCGGACGCACCCGCCGCAAGCGGCAACGCCGTGGCGTCGTCTCACCCAACAAGATCAAGAACATGACGCTCGTCCATGACCGACCCGCCACGGTCAACGATCGTGAAACGCCCGGCGATTGGGAGGGAGACCTCATCATCGGACGCGCTCAGCGGTCCGCTATAGGCACCCTCGTCGACCGCACGACCCGCTTCGTTCGCCTGATCCACCTGCCGCACGGCTGGAAGGCCCAGCCGATGCGCGACGCCCTGGTCTCGCAGACCGCCGATCTGCCACGAGCGTTGCGGCGGACCCTGACCTGGGACCAGGGGCGCGAGCTCGTGCTCCATGAAGAGATAGAGGCCCTCTCCGGCTTCCGGATCTATTTCTGCGATCCTCATTCTCCCTGGCAGCGCGGCACCAACGAGAACATCAACGGGCTGCTGCGGCAGTACTTCCCCAAGGGCACCGACCTTACGGTCCACTCCCTGCGCAACCTGACGGCCGTGGCCCGTCAGCTCAACGAGCGCCCCCGAATGGTCCTGGGAGACCGTACTCCGTCCGAGGTCATGCAAGACTGGGGCATAGCATCACAGTTTCCGTGATTCGCAATCACCGCTAGAAACCGCCCGCTGTCCAGGGGACGGTTCTGCCATTCGGCCATGCCGGCCATCACGCTGTCGGTGATCGTGGAGACAGTGGTCTTGGAGACCTCCGTGCCGTAGACCTCGGCCAGGTGGGCGGAGATCTCGCCGTGGGTAAGGCCCTTCGCGGACAGGGACAGGACCATCTCGTCCACGCCGCCCAGGCGCCGCTGGCGCTTCTTGACCAGCTGCGGTTCGAACGTGCCCGCCCGGTCCCGCGGCACCGCGATCTCCACCGGGCCGACCTCGGTGGTCACGGTCTTGGACCGGTGGCCGTTGCGGTAATTCTCCCGGCCGCCCTCGACCCGTTCACCGGGCTCGTGTCCGAGGTGGTCGGTCAGCTCACCCTCCAGCGCGGACTCCAGCACCTTGCGCGTCAGCTCCGCCAGAAGGCCGCCCTCGCCGGTCAGCTTCACTCCGCCGGCCTGGGCCCGGGCCACCAGTTCGGCAACCAGACTGTCATCCACAGCATCCAGCGCACCCACGGCGGCCTCCCCGGCCTTGATGTCACTCATCACGTCAGTCATCAACTGTCGCTTCCAGCTCGGGAGTTACACCGGTTACCGTACAGACCCCCATGAGGCGACGCGCGACGCTCAGGGCGAGTGCGGGGTCGGGTGTCCGAAAGACGGGATAGGCGATGTCGTTGGACATGCGGCGAGCATGCCACGTTCCGTCACCGCAGGTCATCGCATTTTCGGCGCGGTCGTACGCACGAGTCCGCTCGTGAGGTGAACGCTCGGAAGGCGAAGACAGGGCCACCTCTGCTCAGCCGGCCAACTCAGCTACTCACTGGCCAATTGAAGCGCTCAGTCACAAGCAGGTGTTGGCCTGCGAGCCGGCGCGAGGTCAGTAGTCGAGGTCGAGGTAGTCGATGTCGTTGAGGGTGACGTCGGAGAGCCCCATAGCGCGGGCTCCGCCGTCCTGGAAGTAGATCTCTTTGAGTCCTTCGGCGATGATCTGGCGCATCTGCTGGTCGCCGGCGCCAGTGTTGCGGGCGTCGAAGAGGCGCTGCGCGTACGCCGGGGGGAGGTGCACGGTGAGGCGGCGGAAGCGCCCGTCGTCGGTCGTGCCGATGGATGCGGTGTACCCGAAGCGGGCCCTGGTCTCCACGGTGATCCCGGTGGTGGTGGCGGCTTGTTGCTGTCGGCGTTTGCGGACCTGGGGCTGCCAGCGCTGCCGTGCGGCGTCGTTGATCTTGGCGGCGACGTCGGGGCGGGCGTGTTTGCGGGCGCCGCGCCGGTAGCGGTTGACGGAGTCGGCGGTGACCCCGATTTCCTGCGCAACGGCCTTGGCGCTGCCCAACTGCCGGATCAGGTAGCCGATCTGGCCCTTGAGGGTCTTGGGCGGCTGGCGGGTGAAGCTCTCCCGGTCGGCCCGCTCGATCGCCTCGTCGATCTCTCCGGCCACGGCCTACTCTCCTTCGTCGAGGACGGCGTCGCCGCCCTTGATGTGGCGGGCGGGGTTGTAGCCCTGTTCCATGAGGTCGACGGCCCAGAGCATGGACTGGACGCCCTCGAGCTTGGCCAGGCCCGGGGTGGGTCCGAGTCGGAAGCCGCCGGGCTGCGGCTTGCCGGACGCGGCGTAGGGCAGGAAGTCCAGCGGCGAGTCGCCCGGGCTGGGGTAGACGACGCAGTCGGAGAGTACGGCGAGTGGGTACAGGCCCGTCATGGTGGCCATGTTGCGCAGTTTGCGGTGCATGTTGATGCGGGCCTTGGAGATGACGGCGGCGCGGATGTCGGGACGCCAGGTCGGCCGCTGGAGGGCCGGCCACCGCTCGCCCTCCTGGTACTTCTTGCCCTGCGGGCGTTCGCGCAGCTTGCCGATACCGCCCTTGACGGTCGCCTTGATGGCCGCGAGGACGGCCGCCATCGCCGGGTCCACGTCCTTGTGCTGCTCCATCGCAGCGAGGAACTCAGCGTCGTCCAGATCTTTGGTGACGCCGAGGTCGGCGAGGGTGTCGACGTAGGCGGTCTTCAACCGGTCGTGCCACGGATCGAGGTAGGCGCCGGTCTCGCGGCGCAGGTACCCCTCCAGCGGAGCGACGTTGTAGCCGAGTTCCTGGGCGTAGGCGACGGTGTGCGTCTGGTACCAGGCCGGCCCGGCCGGGCGGCTGCCGTCCGGCGTGAACGGCGAGGGCAGACGCGGGTCCACCTCGACGTGGGACAGATCGACCAGCCAGCTCCCGGGGATCTTCGGGTTGAACGTCGGGGCACGGAAGTGGTCCGGCGCGGACAGGCCGACGACCAGGCGGGCCGCTGCGGCGAGAAAGGCGGTGTTCAGGTCGAGGCCGACCGCGTAGGGCAGCGTGCACTCCTCATCCGTCAGCAGGCTGACGTCGCGCACCCACTGGTACGCCTCCTCGTTGAGGAACCCGCCGCTCCAGCCGCTGTCGACGACGACGGGGTGTTCGGCGGTGGCCTCCGGCGGCGCCGGGTCCATCGGCTCCGCCCCCAGCGAGCCGGGATTGTGGCCGGGCACCCAGTTCCCCGTCGCCGGGTCCTGCACCGCGCGGGTGGGCGGGCGCAGCGCCGTCATCAGCTCCAGCCCGGACACGGCAGTCGACCCGCGCGGCGTGATGACCCGCTGGGCATAGATGCCCAGGACGCGGGCGATGTCGGCCGGCTCCATCTGCGCAACGCCGGGCCAGGACCGCTCATCGAGGGCGTCCCACGACAGGATCGCCAGCTGCACGCACTGCCGCTCGCGCCCCTGGACCTTGCGGTAGATCCTTGCCCACGGCCCGAACCCGCGCTGGGTGAGCCGCCATTTCGCCTCCACCACCTGCTTGACCACCGGGTGATCCTCTGCAAGGCGCAGGGAGCGGCGCTGCTCATGGCCCTCCAAGCGCTCGGGCAGTCCGAGCTTCACGGCGGCCGCGGCGGTGAGCACGATCAGCGGGTCGCTGTCCTTGCCGTTGCGGTGCAGACGCGCCGCACCGAGCCCGGACTCGCGCAGCGTCCACTCCACCAGCTCCACCACGCTTGTCGCCGGGCAGTCGAGCACGATGCCATCGACACCGTACGCGGAGCCGCCACCGCCCAGCACCGCGAGCGGGCCATGCGGGAACCGCGGATCGGCTACCGGCCTTGCAGCCTTTTGAGGGGCCGGACGCCGCGATGTCACGCCGGCCCGGGTGGCGAGACGCGCCGGCTCCGCACCTGGAACGTCGACAGACTGCGGGGCGTCTGCCGACTCCACCTCGGACGCGGTCGGTGCGGCCAACGCTGCCGGCACCGTCGCGGCAGCCGGGACGGCACCGGGGGCCGGATACTTCGCCGCCCACCCGTTCAGCAGCCGCTGGTAGGCATCAAGGCGCGGCGACTTCGGCTCGCTTCGGCCGTTCTCCCAGTTCTTCACAGACTGGGTCGTCGTCTTCAACGCGGTAGCGAGGCGGGCCTGGGTGATACCGGCGGCCTCACGCAGCCGGGCCCGCTCCGCCGGAGGCGGCAGGTGCGGCTCCTCGTTCAACAGAGCGTCGACGGACGCGAACAGCTCTTCCTCAGATGCCATGTGTCTCTACCTCCAGTCTGGACAGTAGCAGAATTTACCCTTGCGTTTAACTCAAACATTTAACCCGTCCACAAGTCTGCCAATCTGACGTCAGAGGAGCGCGTCAGAAGCGAACACCCGTACGTAAAGGGTGAGTTGACGGATTTTTCTGTCCTGTTTCTGCGATGTGCAGGCAGTCCCGCTCTTCTATAGGCATGTGAGGCTCTGTCCCGGTCATGTGCAGGCAGGTTCTGGAGAGTTACGGTCTTGTGCAGGTGCGGCGGTCACGGCGCTGGATTCCTACGACTGGACGGGCCGTACGGTCGAGTACCACCGTGCGTAGGTCCGGGAGCACCTCGGCTTCCGCGAGTGCAGCGTCGCGGACGCGGAGAAGCTGACGGCGTATCCGGCCGAGCACGTTGCGCACAAGGAACGCAGGCCCGAGCAGGTCCGGGTGGAGCTGCCGGCACATTGCCGCATGGAGAGCATGGAACCGCCCACGCCGGGCCGGTGCGACCGGATCGTGGCGGCTGCCCTGCGGGCGCCCGAGGAGTCGCTGACTGCGCAGATCTCCTCACGGGGCTGACGGCGGAGGACCATCGAGCGGCTGGCCGGCTCCGGCGGCCGCCGGCAACCGACCAGGACGACGACGCCGGACCCGACCATGTGGCGGTACGGAGGGCGAGGACGCCTCCGGCGCCGGGGCGACCTCAAGGAAGCGGTCTACGTCAACACCCTCATGCTCCAAGACATCCTCGGTGAACCGGAGTGCGGCAGAGCTCCTCGCCCGCCGGACCGGCGCTTTCGACCGACCCCGCTCTTCTGGTCCCATGTCCGCCCGTAGGAGAGGCCAATTTCGACATGGACGCCCGTCTCAACCTCGCTGCGGCCACCATGCCCGGCCCTCGGGCCCCGCTGGATGACCAGCCGACCCCACCCCGGGACCGGGAGAAGGCGGAGCTTCCGCCGATGCAGGCAAAGCGGTAGCGGGGCCGTTCTGAACCCTGCCACCTGTGCCGGGCGGCGCTGGGACGGTGAGTTCCAACGCGAGCGGGGACCTGGTGGTTGTGCAGAGGCGTCCTGTGCTAACAGTTGAAGTTCATCCATGCTGCTGAGGGCGCGCGTTCGTCGGCTGCGGGGAGGGGGCGAGTGGGTGTGTCGCGACGTAGGAAGATCACGGTCATGGTGGCGGCGGTCGTGTTGACCGTGTCGACGCCGTTCTTCTGGCTGCTGGACAGCCCAGATACCGGCCAGTTGGTTGCCGCCTCGGTCCAGGGCGCCACCGGTATTGCCGCCCTGGTTTGGGCGCTGATGCAGTCCCCAGCCACCCCACAGCCCCGGGTTGCGGTGGTCGATACCGGGAAGGCCAAGGCCACCGGTGGAGGCCGGGCGTCCACCGGCGTGCGACGCCCGCAAGATGCCGGGAGCGGGGCGATTCGGGCGGAGCGTCGCCGCCCGCGCCCGCGGCGCCCGGCTCGGCCGCCCGCCGGCCATGACCGAGGAACAGGTGCGCCACGCCCGCGACCTGCTCACTCACCCAGAGAACTCCGTCTCCTCGATCGCCAAGTTCCTCGGCGTCTCCCGCGACACGATCTGCAAGTACGTGCCCGAGCTGAAGGGCGGACGACTCGCGCTCGCCGAGCCGACAGGGGCAGCCGCACTGCCCCGCCCAGCGCAGTCGGCAAAGTAACCACGGCATCGCCCCAGGTCAGCGATATCCGTTGTTCTTGCGGCGGCTGACCCGGCCCCCTCAGGTGGGCGGAAATCCGCTTGGTGAACCCTCTCGCCCGTGCTGAAATGCGCGGATGGATACTTCTGAGGTACTCGCCCTCTTCGACCGTCAGATGCGGCGGGATACCCTCGCCGACGCGCCCGGCGCCCGGGTCGAGCGGGTCGGCAAGGTGGTGCGGCAGGTCGGCGTCGAGGGCGGCTGGAGCGCGGTCGTCTGGTCCGGCCTGGACCAGGCCACGGCGCGGCCGGCGATCGCCGAGCAGGTGCAGTACTTCACCGAGCTGGGCCGTGAGTTCGAGTGGAAGCTCTACTCGCACGACCAGCCGGAGGATCTCGGCGAGCTGCTGCTGGCGGCCGGGTTCGAGGCTGAGCCCGACGAGGCCCTGATGATCGCCCGGATCGCCGACCTGCCCGATGGCAGCGGACTGCCCGAGGGTGTCCGGCTGCACCCGGTGACTACCCCAGCCGACGTGGAGCTCATGCTGTCCGCGCACGAGGGGGCGTTCGAGACGACTGCGGACTGGTTGCGGCCGAGCCTGCTCGACATGCTGGCCGAGAGCCCGGGGGCGGTCAGCATGGTCGTCGCGATGGCCGGCGACATGCCGGTCTGCGGGGCGCGGATGGAACTACACCCGGGCACCGAGTTCGCCAGCCTCTGGGGCGGCGGCACCGTACCCGCCTGGCGCGGCCGGGGGATCTACCGGGCGCTGGTTGCGCACCGCGCCGAGATCGCCGCCGAGCACGGCTACCACTACCTGCAGGTGGACGCCTCCGACCAGAGCCGCCCGATCCTGCAGCGGCTCGGCTTCGCCGCTCTGAGCACCACGACCCCGTACGTGTACAAGCCGTAGCCGGTACCCCCTGCTCAACGCTTCTCGCTCGCGGGCTGGAGCACTTCGGCCGGGCAGGGGTGAGGAACCTCCCGGGCCTGGAGGACTCTGGTGCGCAATTCTCTGCGGCTGCTTGACCGGTAGGTGATGATCGTTCCTGCGGTCGTTACGTGTCGTCCGGCCGTGGAGGGTGGGTTGTGATGTCGTTGCGGCCGATGGGGCTGCCGCCGGTGCCGGAGCAGACGGTGCGGGTCGCGCGGGCGGCGTTCCCGCAGGGGAGTTTGGCGATCCGGGTGCGGGACCGGCTCGGGGAGGTCTTCACCGATGAGCCGTTCGCCGAGGCGTTCGGGGTGCGTGGGGCGCCGGGTCTGTCGCCGGGGATGCTGTCGCTGGTCACGGTGTTGCAGTTCGCGGAGAATTTGACTGATCGGCAGGCCGCGGCGATGGCGATACGGGCCATCGACTGGAAGTACGCCCTCGGCCTGGAGCTGACGGACACCGGCTTCGACCACAGTGTGCTGCCCCGGTTCCGGGCCCGCCTGGTCGGCAACGGCATGGAGCGTGTCGTCTTCGACCGGCTCCTTGAGTACTGCGTGGACGCCGGGCTGGTGGCCGCGGGAGGAAAGCAGCGCACCGATTCCACCCATGTGGTCAGCGCGGTACGGGACTTGAACCGGTTGGAGCTGGCCGGGGAGAGCGTGCGGGCTGCGCTGGAGGCGCTGTCGGTCGCGGCACCGGACTGGCTGGCCCGGGCCGTGGACGTGCCGGAGTTCGCCCACCGCTACGGACCTCGGGTCGACAGCTGGAAACTGCCCGGCTCCAAGGTCAAGCGCGACCAGTTGTCCCAGGTCTACGGACAGGACGCGTTGCGGCTGTGCCGGGCCGTCTGGTCGCCCGACGCGCCGGCCTGGCTGCGGGAGATCGGGGCCGTGGACATCATGCGCCAAGTCCTCGTGCAGACCTACACCGTCCGCACCAGCAGCCGGGGCAAGGAGGTGGTCAGCAAGCGGGAAGCCGACGAGGACGGTGTCCCGCCCGGCCATCTCCGCCTCGCCTCGCCCTACGACACCGACGCCCGCTGGTCCGCCAAGGGCGACGACCTGTTCTGGCTCGGCTACAAGGTCCATCTCACCGAGAGCTGCGACAACACCCCCCGAAGCCGAAGCCGAAGCCGAAGCCGAAGCCGAAGCCGAAGCCGAAGTCCGGGGACGGCCGAACCTGATCACGGATGTGACCACCACCCTGTCGACGGTGCCGGACGTGAAGGCCACCGCGCCGATCCAGCAACAACTCGCCGACCGCGGCCTGCCGCCCGCCGAGCACTACCTGGACTCCGGTTACCCCTCCGCCGAACTGATCGAGACCGCCCGCAGCCGCGGAACCGTCATGGTCACTCCCGTCCTCCTCGACCGATCCGCCCAGGCCAAGAGCCACGCCGGCTACGACAAGAGCGCCTTCCGGATCGACTGGAAAGCCCGACGGGTCCGCTGCCCCCAGGGCAACACCAGCACCGGATGGCGCGGTGCAGGACAACGCGAACGGAGACGCCATCGTCGTCGAGTTCGCTAAGACGGACTGCCGAAGCATGCCCCCGTCCGACCCGAGTGCACCTCGGCCCGGCGCGGCAACCGCATGCTCACCCTCTACCCCGAGCACCTGCACACCGTCCTCGCCGCCGCCCGCGCCGAACAGAAGACCAAGACCTGGAAGGACAAGTACGCCCTGCGGGCCGGAGTGGAAGGAACCATCAACCGTGCGACACGAGGGCGCACGATACGAGTGAACACACCGAGTGGAGGTTCGATGTTGAAGGTGTAGTTCCGGGCCAGTGTCCAGGGTCTGTCCCCACCCTGACGTGCGTTGCGGGTAACCGCGGGGTGCGGAGCTCAGGGGGTCAAGCCCAAGGGTGCCCGTGCCATCCGGGGACCACAGGCGAAGGGGAAGACTGGACGGGCGAACGACGAGTGAACCCCTGGTTGATGTCTCGTCAGGTATCAGCTCCGGATGATGGATCGCTCTGCCGGAGTCCAGGAACCGGCCGTTGAGAGGCGGCAAGCGGCGACTGTAAGAGGTGAGTTGCAGTCGTAGGACACCGCTGTTCCCGGGGCATAGGGGGCGCCCACCCCAGTCGGATCTCGTACGTGTGCAACGCGGAAACCCCGTCGGGGTCCGGGGCCGGTTATCCGGTGCCCGGTTGGCCGACCGCGAGGAGAGCTCAACTCCCCGGCGGGAACAGGAGGACCCAAGAAGCGAACGCCGGCGGCCGAAAGGCAGCGGGAAAGCGGGACACGATGACCGGCCCCTCCGCCGGTCGTCTCGTATAACCGGCCGGATACGGGCAGCTGCCCGGACCCGAAAGGGTGCTGACGTGGGTCTGGTGGGCCTGTGAAGTGACGATGACCGAAGGCGATGGAACCGAGGGACAAGTTGGACACCAAGGCGGTGAAGGAGGCCGGGATGGCAGATGCCGCTCCGGCTGTGATCGCGGTGGTGAACGGACCCGAGGACGATGTCACCGACTGGCTGTCGATCGACTGGCAGCGGGTGGATGACGACGTACGGCGGCTGCGGCAGAGGATCTTCACGGCGTCACAGGCAGGGGACCTGAAGAGGGTCCGCAATTTGCAGAAGCTGATGCTCCGTTCCCGCGCCAACGCACTGCATGCGGTGCGGCGGGTGACGGAGGTCAACGCTGGCCGCGAGACGGCGGGCGTCGACGGCAAGGTGGTGCTGACCGCGCCCGGCAAGGCCGAGGTGGCCGACTGGGTGCAGCACCGCTCCGAGTCGTGGACGGCCCGGCCCGTCAGACGGGTGTATGTGCCGAAGCCCGACGGGCGTCGGCGTCCGCTCGGCATTCCCGTGATCTTGGACCGCTGTCTTCAGGCTGTGGTCCTTGGTGCTCTGGAGCCCGAGTGGGAGGCACGGTTCGAGCCGAGGTCCTACGGATTCAGGCCCGGCCGTGGCTGTCATGACGCGATCGAGTCCATCTTTCTGACCTGCCGGGGCCCCAACCCTGGTCGGCCATGGGTACTTGACGCGGACCTGGCGGCGGCATTCGACCGGATCGACCATGATCACTTGCTCCGGCGGCTCGGCACGTTTCCCGCGCGGGAACTGGTCGCGCAGTGGCTGCGGGCCGGTGTGGTCGAGGACGGTCGGCTCACCGAGACCGGGGGGAACTCCCCAGGGCGGTGTGATCACGCCCCCAACGCAATGGGTAACTCGGGCATGAGTCACCCTCCGTAGCGTCTTGATCTTGATGCTGGTCGTCGGCGGTGCGCTCACGCACGGGTATGCGGTGCCGGATGGTGATCTTCTCGGGGCCGACGAGGACGTCCTTGACGAGGAGCCTCAGGACGCGCTGGCGCTCGGGGACCTCGGCTGTCCCAGCGTTCTCGCGGAGCTGGGCGAGGAAGCCTTCGAGGTCGTCAGCGAGCTTGAGGTAGGCGTCGCGGTCGGCGAGCTGGGCTTCCAGCGCGTCGAGTTGGCCACGCAGGTTACTCTCCCGGGCCCGCAGGCCGGGCATCCGGGCCCGCAGTTCATCGATGGTGACGAGCTGTTCCTGGAACGCCTCGATCATGCGCGTGATCGCTGCGGTGGCCTTGGCCAGGGCCAGTTCGAGACGGCTGCGCTGGCGGGTGGCGGGGTCGGAGGTGCGGGCACGGTCCAGCCGCTTGTCGATCTCGGACCGGATCAGGTGCGGGTCGGCGATCATGCCGATGATGTGGTCCCAGACGACGGTGTCGAGGTAGTCGGCGCGGACGGGCTTGTTGGTGCAGACCCGGCCGCCCGCGTAGCGGTAGTCGTCGGAGCCCAGGCACCGGTAGTAGTAGATCTTCTTGCCGGAGGAAGTAGTGGTCGAGGTGCGGTAGTAGCCGTATCCGCAGCTCACACACGCCGACAGCCCCTGAAGCAGGGAGGGGACCTTGCTGTTGCGCGAAGCGAAGCGCTTGTTGTCGGCGAGCCGCTGGGCGGCGCGTTCGAAGGTGGCCGGGGTGACGAGCGCGGGAACGGGGATGGTGATCCACTCCTCGCGGGGGCGGTCGGCGGTCTTGACGGCGCGCGGAGTACTGCGGCCCTCCAGGCGGGCCCGGCGGTTCAGGCCCGGGGACTCGTGGAGGATCTGGGTCTTGCCGAAGGCTGCCTGCCCTTGGTAGGCGGGGTTTTTGAGCATGCCCCAGACCACGCTGCGGTCCCAGCGGGTCTTGCCGGTGCGGGTGGGAGTGCCGCTGTCGGTGAGCCAGCGGGTCAGGTCCGCGATGGAGACCCCGTCGTCGGTATAGCGGCGGAACAGCTCGACCACCAGCGCCGCCTCGGACTCGACGATCTCGTAGGTGGCCCCGCACTCGGGGGTCTTGCGCAGGTAGCGGTAGCCGAACGGGGCTCCGCCCAGCACGTTCACCGCCCCCGAGCGGGCCCGGTAGGTCTTCCCGCGCCGGTAGCGTTCCATCAGCTGGGCCTTCTCGTACTCGGCGAACATGCCCTGGAACTGGACCATCAGCTGGTCCTCGGGGCTGTCGCCGCGTGGGCCGCGGACGAACTCCACCCGGGTGCCTGCCCGGGCGAACTCCTCGACCAGCAGGGCCTGGTAAGCGAACTTGCGGGCGAGGCGGTCGGGCGCATAGCACAGCACCACATCCACGCCGACCTGGGCGACCAGGTCGCGCAGCCGCTCCAGCGCGGGCCGCACCAGGGTCGCCCCGGAGTGCCCCTCGTCCTCGAACACCCACTCCTCGGGCAGCTCAAGACGCTGTTCTGCGACGTGCGCGCGCAGGGCCGCGGTCTGCGAGCTGATCGTCTGGTCCTTCTTCTGCCGGGCCGAGGACACCCGGGCGTAGATCGCCACGCTGGTCATCGCTCACTCCTGCCTGCTCCAGGCGATCCCGTATCCGGGCCCGCCGCTGCGGAACCAACGCCGCATAGGCCGCGGACAAGTCCGCCGCCGCATGACGGTCGAAGACCGCCTCCACCTCCACCGGCCGGCCGCTCACCTGCCCGGCCGCCCCTCCGGGGCACCCCGCTCAAGGAATTCGGCCAGGGCCTGGGCCACCACCGCGGAGATCGCCCGGTCGCTCTCGTGGGCACGGGCGCGGATCTGTCCTGCCAGCGATTCCGGCAGCTTGACAGTGAACACCACGCTCGACTCGGGGACTTCGAGATGTCCAGCGGCCATGGCCTGCTCCAGATACCGGCGTGCCTGACGCACCGACACCCCGTACCTACTCGCCAACGTGCGGGCGGCTGCGGCCACGGGCGCACCCGCCCCGACCAGATCCGCGGCGGCGTTGACCCGCCGGGCGTACTCGACGCTATCGACACGATCACCACGCACCATGTCACAAACCTACTACCCATTGTGACGCTCCTTACCCCTCCGCGCGAGGAAGGAGTTCCAAGCGCCGGTAGCCGAGCGTCACCTCGAAGCAGAAGTTGCCCATTGCGTTGGGGGCGTGATCAGCCCCGCGCTGATGAACGTGGCTCTGCACGGAATGGAGGAGGCCGCCGGGGTGCGGTATCACGCGAGCGGCATCCACGCCGGGAGCGTGATGCGCAAGAGCCCCGTGCTGGTGAGGTACGCAGACGATCTGGTGGCGATGTGCCACAGCCGTGAGCAGGCCGAGGAGGTCAAGCAGCGGCTCGCCGCCTGGCTGGAACCCAGAGGGCTCGCCTTCAACGAGGACAAGACGCGCATCGTGCGCCTCACCGAGGGCTTCTGCTTCCTGGGCTTCCACGTCCGGCTGTATCGCAACCGGAAACTGCTGATCAAACCCAGCAAGGCGTCCGTGAAACGGATCCGGAAACGGCTCGCCGCCGAGATGTGGGACCTGCGCGGGTCCAATGCCGAGGCGGTGATCAGGACCCTCAACCCGATCATCCGGGGCTGGTCCGCCTACTTCCGGATCGGGGTGTCCAGCAGGGTCTTCAGCTCGCTGGACTTCTACGTGTGGCAGCTCGCCTACAAGTGGGCCAAGCACGAACACGCGAACAAGCCAAAGGACTGGATCGTGCACCGCTACTTCGGAGAGTTCAACCCCCGCCGGGGTGACCGGTGGGTCTTCGGAGACCGCGGCAGCGGACGGTTCCTCACCAAGTTCGCGTGGACGAAGATCGTCCGGCACCAGCTCGTCAAGTTCGGGGCGTCTCCGGATGACCCGGCACTGACCGAGTACTGGGCCCGGCGGCGGCGCAAGGACGTGATCCCGCTGATCGACAAGGCCGACTGGCACCTGCTCAACCGCCAGAACGGCCGCTGTCCGCTCTGCGGGGCTCTTCTGCTGCACGCTGACCATCCGCCGTCCAGCCCCATCGCGTGGGAGCAGTGGCTGCGGGCGACCCGCAAAGCGATCAGCCGCAAGGCGATCGTCATCACCGGGCCGGGCACACCGGACGCCCCACCCGCCCAACTCCTGCACGCCCACTGCCGACAACGGCTTGTCACCGCCACCGGCAAGGGGCCCAGCCTTCTGCCCGCCCGTGAGCCATAGGGCCTGCTTGAGCCGTGTGCGGGGCCAACCCGCCCGCACGGTTCTCAGGGGGCGGCGGCGCGGCAACGCGCCGCCGCTACCCGACAGGCACTCGACATCACCGGCATCCGCCGGGCCCGCTACCGCGGGCTGCCGAAAGTCCGCCTCCAGCACGCCTTCTCCGCCACCGCGATCAACGTCGTCCGCCTAGACGCCCACTGGACCGAGCATCCACTGGACCGCAGCCGCACCAGCAACCTCACCCGCCTCAGCTACCGACTCACAGCCTGACCACCCACCCGGAATTGCGCACCAGAGTC